>JBBSRQ010000103.1:0-10968 GCA_038242845.1 Propionibacteriales bacterium
CCCCCCCTCCCCCCCACCCGGGGGGTTGGGTCGGCTCCCCCACCCGCGCTCTCCCGGGCCCATGGTTGCGCGGGGGGGGCAACCCGACGGACCCCCCCGGGCCGCCCCCCACCTCACGGGGGCCCGCCGCGGCTGTTGCGTGTGGTTCCTGCGGTCAGCCGTCGACTGACGCGTTGTAGTCGTCGAGCTGCTTCTGCAGACCCTTGGCTGCCTTCGTCAGCTCAGCCTGGGCGTCACCGCCCTGGAGGACGGCCTCCAGGGCACCCTCGACGGCCTGGCGTGCCTGCGGCATGACCCCGGCCGCACAACCCTGTGTGGGCGTGGAGAGCTTCGTGTCCTCGAGCTGCTGCACGGCGACGTCGAACTGCGGGTACTTCTCACGCCACTTGACGTCCTCCGGCTCGTCCAGTGCTGCACGCGACACGGGGAAGTAACCGGTGCTGGTGTGCCAGAACGCCTGGTTGGCGGGCTCGCCCACGAACTTGATGAACTGCCAGGCAGCCTCCTGCTCAGCGTCGGAGTGGCCCTCGCCGCCGATGTAGAGCGACGCCCCACCGATGATGGGCCCGAAATCATTTTGCTCGACGCGGGGGAAGTAGCCAACCCCGATCTCGAAGCCCTGCGATTCGGCAGCAGCCTGCATTCCGCCCAGTGCACCGGTGGATTCCAGGGAGATGCCGATGGTGCCGGACTTGAAGGCGCTCTGCGCGTCGGCCGTGGCGCGCCCTGTATTGCCGGCGACCCCGCTGTCCACCAGGGCGGCCCACCAGGTCAGGAATTCCACGGCACCTTCGTTGTCGAAGGTGAACTCGGTGGCCCGTTCGGCGCCGCGGCCGTTGTCGGGTGCGCAGTACAGGTCACCGTTGGAGGCGATCTCCTGCTCGACGAACCAGCCGTACACCGCCGCGTTGAAGCCGAACTCTGCGGGTCCGCCGTTCTTCTTCGACAGCTTCTCAGCAGCCGCGCCGACCTCCTCGAGCGTCAGGGGTGGAGTCTCCGGGTCCAGTCCGGCCTTCTCGAAGAGTGTCTTGTTGTAGTAGAGCACCGGCATCGAGGTGTTGAACGGCATCGACCACATCTTGTCGTTGACGGTGTAGTAGCCGGCGATGTTGGGCTGGATGTCGGAGGTGTCATAGTCGTCGCGGTCGATGAACGCCTGGACGGGAGCCACCGTCTGGGAGTCGATCATGAACTGCGAACCGATGTCGTAGATCTGCACCATGCTCGGCGTGCTGTTGGACTGCACGGCCGCTTTGTATTTGGTGATGGCGTCGTCGTAGCTGCCCTGGAATACGGGTTCGACGACGATTTTGCCGTCGTTCTTGCTGTTGAAGTCGGCGACGAGCTTGTCGAGGGTCTCCCCGTTCGTGCCGTCCATCGAGTGCCAGAAACTGACTGTCACCTTCTCGTCGGTCTTCTCCAGGACGTCGGAGGCGGGGGCTTCGGGGTTGCTTCCGCCGCCGCTGCCGGAGCAACCGGACAACAGCAGGCCGAGCGCCAGTGCAGCGCCGCCCACCGCCCGGGCCGTGATCCGTCGGTGTCCTCGTGTGGTCATGGCTGGTATTCCTTTCCCTGCCCGAAGTCTTCGGTGCATGAATGGTGGTGGTGGGTCTTCACTTCAGTGACCCCCCGGTGAGGCCGCGGACGATGAAGCGTTGTCCGAAGATGAGGAGCAGCAGGGTGGGGATGATGGCCAGCACGGTGCCGGCCAGGACAAGCCCGGCGTTGAAGTTGTCGGCCGACTGCAGCTGGGTGATGCCGATCTGAATCGTCTGCATATTGGGGGTCTGGGTGACCAGCAGCGGCCAGAAGTACATGTTCCAGGCCATCAGGAATGTCCAGATACCCAGTGCCGCCAGCGTCGGACGGGACAGCGGGAGCAGGATGCGCATGAGGAATCCCGCGTTGGAGCAGCCGTCGATGCGGGCGGCCTCGAACAGTTCCCGTGGGAACGACATGAAAGCCTGGCGGAGCAGGAAGATGCCGAACCCGTGTGCAAGGAAGGGCAGGGTGAGGGCCGGCATGGAGTTGATGAGCCGGAAGTCGGACATGAACAAGTAGTTGGGAATGATGATCGCCTCGACCGGCACCATCATCGTCGCCAACAGGAGCGCGAACCAGAAGGTCCGCCACTTCATGGGTAGGAACACCAGGGCGAAGGCCGCCAGCATCGACGTGAACACCTGCCCCACCGTGATGATCAGCGACATCACCACCGAGTTGCCCCACTGCCGGATGAGCGGGATCGTGTTGAGAGCGTCAGCAAAGTTGACCCACTTGAATCCCTTCTTGGGCCACAGCGATGCGGGGTATGCGTTGATGTCACCGGGGCCCATCACGGAGCCGATGAAACCGAAGTAGACGGGGAATCCGATGACCACCAGGAAGAAGACAAGCACCACGTAGCTGAAGATGCGCGACCCCGTCGGACGGGGACGTTTCCGACGAATCGGGGAGGGACGGTGTGTGTCCGACGGTCCCACGACGGGGGCGAGGGTGGCAGTGCCACTGGTTGTGTTGCTCATCGGTAGAACACCTTCCGCTCAAGCACACCGAATTGCAGCAGTGTGATGGCAATCACGACGACCAGCAGGACGATCGCCTGCGCCGAGGCGTACCCGAAGTTGGAGTTGCTGTAGGCGAAGGCCTGCTCGTAGATCGAGTACACGAGAGTCGTCGTCGAATTCTGGGGGCCGCCCCGCGTGAGGATATGGATCTGGCCGAAGCTCTGCAGGGAATGGATGGTCCCGGTCACCACGAGGAAGAACAGTTGCGGGGTGAGCAACGGGATGAGGATGCTGCGATGCAGACGCCACCCACCGGCACCATCCAGTCGCGCCGCCTCGATGAGATCATCGGGCACCGATCCCAGACCTGAGGAGAGCACAAGCAGGTTGTACCCGATCTGCATCCACACGGTGGTGAGGGCGATGGAGACCAGAGCGATGGATGGGTCAGTGAGCCATCCGACACGATCAATGCCGAGAACGCCCAGGATGCCGTTGAGGACGCCGGTGGCCTGGTTGAACATGACGGCGAAAATCACCGATGCTGTGGCCACGGAAAAGGCGAACGGTGATGCGAATGCCGTGCGGAAGAACTGAATGCCCCGCAGCCGCTGGTGTAGCAGGAGAGAAAGGAACAACGAGAGTGCCACAACCGGGATGACCGTGAGCAGGACGAAGGCGAATGTGTTCCACAAGGTTCTGCGGAACGTCGGATCCTGCAGGAGACGGAGATAGTGGTCACCCCCCACGAAACCTTTCGGCCGGCCAAGGATGTCGTTGCCCTGGAAGGACAGCACGAACGAGCGGCCCAACGGATAGAACATGAACACTGCAAAGACAACGAGCGCAGGAACCAGATAGAGCCACGAACTGATGGACCCGCGTTTGGAGGGGGCCCGCTGCGCAGGTTCTGGCGAATCCTCGTTCGGCCGAGACGCGGCGTCCGTCCTCGTCAACTCCGGTGAAGGGACCGTCATGGTCCTCCCTCCTGCACTGCCGAATGGCGTGCCTTTGCCGTGCCCGCATCATCTGAGGCGGGCTGGAAAAACCCCGCTGCATCATCGCTTCGGATGTTCTTCTGATTGTTGCCCGACCGTCGATAAGGCGGCCCGGTCGCTGAGTATGCCACAGGGTTGGGTCCGCATCGGGGACCCCGAGAATCGACTGTGTGGGTAATGGGCAGGGTTGACGGAGAGGCACGGCTCGTCACCAATATGACGATGACGGACAGGCGTGCACACCGTTCCTCACGAAGCCGAGTGGTTCAGAGCGTTCGTGGTGTGTGCCGGGGTGCCGTAGCCTCCGCACTGTTCGGACACCGGGTTTGGTCGTGTGGCAAATGGCGGCAACCTCTTGGCGGGCCAATTTCTGCGGCGCTACCTTTTGCTCACCCAAGGTCATTGTGGATCAGGGTACGGCGTCCCACGACGACGGCTGTTGCTCCTCTGTTGTCATGAATCAGATGCGCGAAGTCAAAGAACCATGGCGTTATCCACCGAGAGAATGGACAATGAAATGCCACCCTTATTACAGCACCGCAAAATTCGCGCTGCACTGGCTTTGACGGCTGCGTCAGCCATGATGTGCCCGCTATGGGCAGCCACTGCTTCCGCGGACGATCCCGGCGAAAACGCACGTTCGGATGATCCCATCCTGCATTCATTGAGCATGATCCCGGAGGTGCAGGGTCCCATCGTTGAGGACGACACCTCCCACATGTTCTCCAGCATGGAAAGGGCCAGGGTGCCGTTCGACGTGGCGGATTACGGCTATGTGGAGGAGGAGTACTTCATCTCAGGAACCAGTAACGTCTATGACGACACCAGCGGCAGCGTCGCCGTCGTGACCGAAGACGTCCCCTACGTGAACCGCATCATCGTGCGCCGCCCCGCGAATGCTGCAGACTCCTCCGGAGTGATCGATGTCGAAGTGACCAACGCCTCGAACGGGTTCGCTGGTGAGGACATGTGGCGCAGGCTGTGGCAGCACCACTTCGACAACGGAGACACCTACATCGGCATCGTCTCGAAGCCGAATCAGATTGAGGCGCTGAAGACCTACGATCCCGTGCGTTATGCACCGGTTGGGTGGGATGAGGAGGGACAGGCATGGGACATCATCGCGCAGATGGGTGCCCTGCTGAAGAGCGATGACGCGGGTCTCATCCTGGGTGGCCAAGAGCCCAGGACCATCCTGTTGACGGGGCAGTCTCAGTCGGGTGGGTACCTTGCCACCTACACCAACCAGATCGCCGGACTCGCGGAGGAGGCAAACGGTCAGTCCGTCTACGACGGTTACCTCAATGTCGCTGGTCTCACCGGTCGCGCACTGCGGGCGGGTGGAAAGGCCACCCCGGCTGCGGATCCGGAGCTCTCGGTTCCGAACATCCTCGTGGACTCAGAACTCATCCTGGACAGGAGAGGTCCACGGGATCTCCCCCCGAAGCAGCGTGTCTGGGCCGTCCCCGGCACCCCCCACACTGATCTGCTGTCGACTGTGATCCCCTCCGACGAAGAGATCGCAAAGAGCGGCAGATCATTCAACACCGACGTCCACAAGCCCGAATTCCTCGAGAAGCTCAGTTACTACCCTCTGGAGCCAACCATCATCGCGGCGACTGACGCGCTGGTGAAGTGGCATCAGGAAGGCATTCCAGCTGCACCGTCGCTGTGGGAGACCACCACCGACACGGGAGCCCTCGTGCGGGATGACGCCGGCAACGCCAAGGGAGGAGTGCGGTACGGTCTCATCGACCACCCGCTCGGTCAGTACCTCGGCACAGATGGTCCGGGATTTACGGCGCACGGCGTGATGGATCTGATCTCGTTGGATGAGTTCCTTGCCGCATACGGAACCCGGGCGGACTACCTGACGCTGATGGCGGATGTCGATGCCGGACAGATCGAAGCTGGCTACCTGACCCCCGAGGGCGAGGACTACTTCGTCAACGTCGCCAACTACATGATGGATCGGATCGGGGTTGCCAAGACGCCCGCAGCAGCAACCATCTCCGCGGTCACGACCCCGCAAACCTGCAGCGCATCCGGGGCATCGGTGCGGGGATCAGTCACACTGGACCACGACGGCGTTGCCTCCGTCCACGTCTACGTCGGTGAGAAGACCGGCACCAAGGCGGGTGACCTCCGTTCGCTGGCAGCAGGGAAGTACCTGATCATCGCCACCGCCAAGGACGGTCACGCCTTCACCACCATCCCCGAAGGATGGAAGGCAAGCCCCATCAAGGACGCCGACGGGAACACGATCAAGATCAGCGGAGTCGTCGAAGTGGGCGCCACCAACTGCACCAAGCCGAGCACTCCGCCAGTCACCACGCCGCCGGTCACTACGCCACCCACCGCGTCGTATCCGGGAGCGATCTACACCACGCCCGGCTACCACGACTACAACGGGCGACACTGGTTCACTTCTTGCGAGCCGTACTCCGTCACCCAGCGCTGCCGCACCCTCATCCAGGCCACCACGGTGACCCAGGTGAACGGAAAATTCGTCAAGAAGCTGGGCTGGACCTTCAACAACCTCACCTACCTTCCCGCCAAGAAATCGGTGTGGGCAGGTAACCCGCTGGCCAAAACCGGTTCCTGGACCGCTGTTGATGGCCGTCAGTGGAGGACCGAATGCAACACGCCGGCCACCGGCGGCAACGGGTGTCGGTCCTACGTCACGGCCAAGGTGATCCGGAACATCGCCACACCGGGACAGCCCGTTGTCTACGGATGGGTCACCAAGGAGGTCTTCAACAACATCGTGCTGTTCTCCTGACGCACCACTGAAAGACCATCGTGCCGGGGACCGGAATCACTTTCCGACCTCGGCACGATTGCGTCCCGACGTGGAGGCTGTCAGAGCTCGTCGGCGGCGCGTGGCGAGAGATCCACAGCCATCACACCGGGAAGCTCCGACAACTGCGCCATGATCTCGGACAGCGGCGGGCCAAGCCGAAATCGCATCCGCGCTCGCACCACGCGTATGCCGTCGAGAGACTCCTGGTGCGTGTTGATCAGCGTTGTTTCGCACCCGAGCGTGGTGGCGCGGCCCAGCACGTCACGCAGAGCACCGCGGCCGTCCTCGTAGGTGACGGTCAACGTGTTGCGGTCCCCAGCCTGTGGCATGAGCCGACCCAACGGTGCCACCACCAGGATGGCAACAAAATGCAGGAATGTGGCAAACACTGCCAAGGGGAGAAGGCCGGCCCCGCAGGCCATGCCGATGGCGGCTGCCACCCAGATGGAGGCGGCGGTGGTCAGCCCGCGCACCACGTCCTTGTTCACGAAGATCAGGCCCGCGCCTAGGAATCCGACGCCCGTGACGATCTGCGCGGCGATGCGCGACGGATCGCGCGTCACCGTGTAATCGGCGAGCCCGACGAAGCCATCCACCGAGATCAGGGTGAAGACACAGCTGCCGACACCGACGAGCGCGTGGGTGCGGATTCCGGCGGACTTGTGTTGGAACTGGCGCTCGAACCCGATGAGGCTGCACAGCAGGAATGCCAGCGACACCAGCCCGATCTCCAGGGGGACCCTCGACCATTCAAACAGCACAGATTTCTCCTTTGTTCACCTTCACGACAGCGGGCAGGGCAAGCGTCAGAGCGCGGAGGCAATCCGCATCATCAGAGCGCAAGCCATGGAGTTCGCCCAGCTGAACCACTCACGCGTGAACTGCGTCGGGTCGTCGGCATGGAAGCCTTCGTGCATCCGGCCAGTATCGCCGTCGGTGGCCTGCAACGTGGTGAGGCACGACCCGGCCTCGTCGATGGTCCCTGTCAGGCCCTGCACAGCGAGAGCGATGTGCCAGATGAAACGCTCAGGTGTGTGGGGGCTGCCAATGCCGCTGGCCGCCCGGCCCTCGTAGTGGAAAGGGTTCGCGGAGCTGAGGATCCAGGCACGGGTGGCGGTGTAGTGCGGATCCTCGGCGGTGACGTCGCTGGTCAGGGGCAGCGACAGCAGCGACGGCATGTTGGCGTCGTCCATGAACAACTGGTTGCCGTGCCCGTCCACCTCGTAGGCGAATCGGCCCTCGAACATGCCGTGACTGTCGATCCCATCGCTGATATCGACGGCAAGAGCGGACGCAGCACTTCGCAGGTCCGCATCGTCCCAGAGGTCGGCGAACTCGCCGATCATCCGCAGCGCCATCACGGCCATGAGCTGGGCGGGGATGTTGTAGCCGAAGGTGCAGGCGTCGTCGGAGGGACGGAAACCGCTCCACGTCATTCCCGTGACGGCCACGGGGGTGCCGCGACCATCCTCGGCGAGGGTGTCCTGCGGCTCATCGGGACGGATGTGCCGGTACGCCGATTTTTCCCCGTGCTGCTGCTCGGTGCGCCACAGCGCCACGATGGCGTGGCATCCGGCACGGACGGCCTCGTTGAGATGGGACGCGTCGCCTGTGGCCTGCCACAACTGGTGGGCCAGCTGCACGGGGAAGGCAAGGGAGTCGATCTCGTACTTGCGTTCCCAGACACCCGGGTGCAACTCGAGGTCGTCGGTGTCGAAGTGAGCGCCGGTGTCGCTCGCGTTGAAGGCGTTGGCGTAGGGGTCCAGGGCGATGCAACGCCACTGCTCACGCACCAGACCCTGCAGCACGTTGACCACCTCAGCGACATCCGTCAGTTGCAGGAACGGCAGGACCTGCGCGGAGGAGTCGCGCAGCCACATGGCGGGGATGTCACCCGTGATGACGAACGTGCGGCCATCGATACGGGACATGGTGGTGCACCAGGTGTCGAGCATCATGGCCGTGAACATCTCGGCGGCTGCTCGGCCGCTGGCTGTGGTGATGCGTGCGGCCCAGAGCTCGATGGCATCCCTGAGTTCCGGACCGGCCGGGTTGGTGATGTCACGCATCATGGATTCCTTCGTTCAGCGTGCAGAGGGTTGGGGAGGCGGGAGGTCAGATCCCGGGCCGGCACCAGTTGATGCCGGCTGCGGTGAGCCGGGGCAGGTGCCCGGCAAGGTCGTCAACGGATGAGACGCCCCCAGGGGTGCCGGACCAGAGTTGGGCCGCGATGCTGCTCCCACGCGGCCACGCGAAGAACTCGACACGCTCAGGGGTCCGCAGGTACTCACTCCAGAGCTGGAACTGCCCACCGAGGACGCGGTCGGCGATGGCGGCGTCCAGGCCGTCGAACACCGTGTGCAATTCGGCGACCTTCTCCAGCGTCCTGGGACCACCGATGGCCAGCGGGTGGCCGGAGGCCTCCGACTGGGAGTAGTCCAGGTACGTGAATTCCACAGGTGCGGCGATGACGTCGAACCCGAGCGAGGCAGCCCGGGCGATGGCCTCGGCTTCGCGCCACACCATGACGGTGGTCCCTTCAGGGGCGCCCCCGTCCAGGACTTCGTCCCACGCGATGACGCGCCGGCCGGCGTCCAGCACGTGCTGGCAGATCTTCTTCTCGAACCAGGCCTGGGCCGCGTGACCGTCCGCGGCCCCGATGGCGGCCATGGTGGCCTGCGATGTGGGATCGGTCAACCATTCCCGGCTTGGGCACTCGTCACCGCCGACGTGAATGGGGGATCCGGGGAACAACTCCATGGCCGCATCCAGCACGGTGGTACAGAACTCGACCGCACGGTCGCTGAGCTGGAGCACATGCTCGGAGACGCCGAAGCAGGTGCGGGGGTGCGATACGTGGTCGCAGGCACCCAGCCACGGGTACGCGGCGATGGCGGCCTCCATGTGACCGGGCATGTCAATCTCGGGGACCACGGTGATGCCGAGGCGCTCGGCGCGCGCCACGAGGGTTCCGATCTCCTCCACGGTGTAGGAGCCCCCGTGGGGTTGCCCGTCGTGCTGGGGGAAATCGTCGCAATCGTTCTCATCGGGTGGTGGCTGGTGGCCCGGCAGGGTTCCCGGACGCCAGCCGCCCACCTCGGTGAGCAGGGGGTAGGCGGCCACGGGCAGGCGCCAGCCCTGGTCGTCGGTGAGGTGCAGGTGCAACACGTTGAGCTTGTGCATGGCCATGGTGTCGAGGTGGCGGATCACGTGCTCCATCGGCATGAAGTGCCGCGCGACGTCGAGCATGGAGCCGCGCCAGCCGAAGCGGGGGGCGTCATCGATGACCACGCGCGGCACCCGCAGGGTGGCGGGATCCATGGGACCCGGGCCGTGGATCTCGGCGGGCAGCAGTTGCAGGAGGGTCTGGACTGCCCAGCCAGCGCCCCGCTGGTCGCGGGAGACGATGCGGATGGCGTGGTCGACCTCGAGGCGGTACGCCTCCGCACCCAGCGTCTCGTCGATGCTGAAGGACACGGTCGCTTCTGCAGCCAGCGTCACGGCTTCGACGCGGAGGCCCGCGGCGCTGATGAGCCGTTCAGCCAGCACCAGCGCGGCGTTGCCGCCGCCGTGCACGTGCACAGTCGGCCCAAGGAGGAGATCGCCGTCACGGATGTCGATGCGACGAGGGGTGGGGACGAGGTTCATGACACGCGCTCCGGGGTCCAGGTGAGGATCCGCGGATCCGTCAGGGAATCGATGTTGAGGTCTCCGTGGCCAGCGCCTACGGTACCCACCGTGAGGACGAACGCGCCGGCAGCGCGCCCGGCGGCAGCACCCATGGGGGAGTCCTCGATCACCACGCAGGTCTCCGGTGCGGCGCCGCAGGCCTTGGCGGCGGCCAGGTAGAGGTCGGGGGCGGGCTTGCCCTGCGCGACGTCCTCGGTGCCGACGGCGGCGGTGAACAGTGAGCTCCATCCCATCCGCGCCACCGTGTCACGCACGATCACGCTGGGCGAGTTGGAGGCGATGGCCACCGGCAGAATTGCGGCCATGCGGGTCAGCAATTCCTCGGCCCCGGACATGGTCACCACACCATCGGCGAGGTGGTGCCGGAGGTATTCCATGAATCGACCCTCGACCGGCTCCGGGTCAGCGTCGGCGTGGGCTGCGAGGAACTCCCGGACCACGTCGGCGACGGTACCTCCGAGGACTCCGACACCATCCGGCAGGCTGCCGGCGTGTCGCCACAGGTCGGCGGTGGCCTCGAACCAGGCGTGCTCGGAGTCCACGAGTGTGTTGTCCATGTCGAAGAGAATGGCGCCGATATGGCTGGGCAGGCTCGGTACGATGGCCACTCCTTGGGGGGCGAGGGGGAAGTTCATGAGTACAGCACTTCTGTGCCTGAGACGGCCAGCTTCTTGCCCAGTGCTGCGGGTACGGGGGCGTCGGTCACCATCTGCGCGAGTGCGGAGGTGTCCCCGACGGTGTAGGTGCCCTGCCCCGGGAACTTGCTGGAATCGCACAGCAACACCGATGCGTCAGCGGCTTCCATGATGGCACGCTTGACCGGGACCTGGTCGGCCGTGTTGTCACGGATGGTGCCGTCCGAGGCGACTCCGGTGCAGCCGAGGAAGGCGATGTCGGCATGGATGTCCCGCAACGCGGCGACTGTCATGTGGCCCGCCGTGCACTTGTAGTCGGGGCGGTAACTGCCGCC
>JBBSRQ010000104.1:0-10922 GCA_038242845.1 Propionibacteriales bacterium
CCGGCGATGTTGCCGAACTTCGAGCTGCGGAAGATCTCGCGGATCTCCATGCGGCCCCGGGTCTCCTCGGCGTAGATCGGCTTGAGCATGCCCTTGAGCGCTGCTTCGATCTCGTCGATTGCCGAGTAGATGACCGAGTAGAACCGCATGTCCACGTTGTCGCTGTCGGCCATCTTCTGGGCGTGCACCGTGGGGCGCACGTTGAAGCCGATGATGACTGCCTTCGACGCGGCCGCCAGGGAGACGTTGGTCTCCGTGATGGCACCCACACCGCGGTCGATGACGCGCAACGAGACTTCCTCGCCCACATCGATCTTGGACAGTGCGTCCTCGAGTGCTTCCACCGAGCCAGCGCCGTCGCCCTTGAGGATGAGCAGCAGTTCCTGCGTCTCGCCCCTCTCGAGCTGCTCGAACAGCTGGTCGAGCGTCTTGCGACGCGAACCGGAGGCCTGCGCTGCGGCACGCATGCGTGATTCGCGCTTGTCGGCGATCTGGCGTGCCATACGGTCGTCGTCGACGACCAGCACGTTGTCACCTGCACCCGGGACGGCGGTCAGACCAAGGACCTGCACCGGCATCGACGGCGGGGCCTCTGTGAGGTTCTCGCCCTTGTCGTTGATCAGCGCGCGGACGCGGCCATGGGCCGAGCCTGCCACGATGGATTCACCGATGCGCAGGGTTCCACGGTGGATGAGCACCGTCGCGACGGGGCCACGGCCCTTGTCGAGGTGCGCCTCGATGGCAACACCCTGGGCGGGCATGTCCGGGTTGGCGCGCAGGTCAAGGGCAGCATCGGCTGTCAGCACGATGGCCTCCAGCAGCCTGTCCAGGCCCTCACCGGTCAGTGCGGAGACATCGACGAACTGTGTGTCGCCGCCGTACTCCTCGGGAACGAGACCGAACTCAGAGAGTTCACCGCGCACCCGAACGGGGTCTGCGGCTTCCTTGTCGATCTTGTTGACCGCAACGACCACCGGAATACCGGCCGCCTTTGCGTGGTTGAGCGCCTCGATCGTCTGCGGCATCACACCATCATCAGCGGCCACGACGAGCACCGCGATGTCGGTCGACTTCGCACCACGGGCACGCATGGCGGTGAACGCCTCGTGGCCCGGAGTGTCGATGAAGGTGATGGGGCGGTCGACGTCGTCGATCACTGTGGCCACCTGGTAGGCACCGATGGCCTGCGTGATACCGCCGGCCTCTCCACCTGCCACGTTTGCCTTGCGGAGGGTGTCGAGCAGTCGCGTCTTACCGTGGTCCACGTGGCCCATGACCGTGACCACAGGCGGGCGTGCCACCAGGTCGTCCTCGTCACCAATGTCCTCGCCGAACTCGAGGTCGAAGCTCTCGAGCAGTTCGCGATCCTCGTCCTCGGGCGAGACGACCTCGATGTTGTACTCGAGTTCGGAGCCCAGTACCGCGAGGGTGTCGTCCGAGACGGACTGGGTTGCAGTGACCATCTCACCGAGGTGGAACAGCACCTGCACCAGGGAAGCAGCGTCAACGCCAATCTTCTCGGCCAGGTCGCTCAGCGAGGCACCGCGACGCAGGCGGACAGTCTGGCCGCCGCCCTTGCGGAGACGGACGCCACCAATTGCTGGCGCCTCCATCTGGTCGAACTCTTGCCTGCGCTGCTTCTTCGACTTGCGCCCGCGTCGACCACCGGCACCGCCGCGCCCGAAGGCGCCCTGAGTACCGCCAGGGCGACCACGACCGCCGCCACCGGGACGACCCGCGAAACCACCCATGGGAGGTCCACCGACACCACCGGGAGCGCCGCCGGGACGACCACCGCCGCCGCCGCCGCCACCGGGGCGACCACGGCCACCGCCAGGACCACCCGGACCGCCGGGACGGCCACCGCGTGCGGGGGCTGCTCCGATCTGGGCCGACTGCTGCTTGGGCATCATCGCCGGGTTGGGACGCGGCATGCCTGATGTGCCACCGGGGCGCGGCATGCGCTCACTGGGCGCACCGTCACGACGGGGTGCGCCAGGTGCGCTGGCTCCACCCTCGGGGCGGGGGCGACGCTGCTGCGTGCCCATGCCCTGTGCCGGGGCGAAGGGGTTGTTGCCGGGACGAGGACCGCTGGGGCGACGTGCCGGGCCCGGGGTGGGACCAGCGGGACGCGGTGCGCCGGGACGCGGCGCCTGCGACGGACTGTCGCCCTCGCCGCGCTGGCTCTCCGCGCGCTTGTCCTGTGCGGGACGCTCGGTGCTCGGCGTGCTGGGGCGCGCCGCGGGGCCAGCGGGCTTGGGTGCCCCTGGCTTGACGGCCGCGGGGCGGGGCGCAGGTGCTGCGCCCGGCTTGGGGCCGGGTGTGAACGGGGTGGGCGCCGCAGGTGCGGCGGGCGTGGCAGGTGCTGCCGAGGCAGCTGGCGCCGCCGGGGCTGCGGGAACGGCCTCGGTTGCAGGCGAAGCCTTGACCGGCGATGCAGGCTGGGCCGGGCTCGGCTTGGGTGCGGTCGACGCAGGTGTCGGGCGCGCCGTTTCGGGCTTGGCTTCCGGCTCCGGCTTGACCCCGAGGGTTTCCCTGATCTTGCGCACGACCGGCGACTCCAGGGTCGACGACGGGCCTCGGACGTATTCGCCCATTTCGTTGAGCTTGTTCAGCAGCTCTTTACTGGTGATTCCAACTTCTTTTGCGATCTCGTGGACGCGAGGCTTGGCCACTACTCTCCTTTGACAGGACCAGACCTCAAGTCCGGACCTACGGGTTGGTTGTGTTGCTCATCGGTAAGTACTCATCGAGTGGTCATGAGCGTTAGCCCACTTTCTGGTTGCGCCAGCAGATGGCTGACGTTGCGATGACGGTGCCGAACGCGGATGAGCGCTGGACCGTCGACTACCCTACCGCGCAGGGAGCCCTTGCTCCCAATCAGCCGCGGGAGCAGCCGCCACACGTGCACCCGGACCGAAGCATCGCTGCAGTGCATGCCTGCGTTCTGCCAGGTCCCAGCACGATGGATCCGGGTGAAGGTAGCCACCTCGGCCCGGCAATCGCGGCGAAGTGGCGTCGACGACATCGTCGCCGACGCGGACCAGCCGCACCAGCCTCTCCTGGTCGTCGCGTCCGCGGCATCCGAGGCAGGTGCGCACTGGTGACATGGACAGCAGCGTAGCGCCGCGCGAGACCGAAATGCCCGCGACCAACGGTCGCGGGCACTGCCATGATGCTGTCGAGGTGTCAGGGTTCGACGGGCGCGGTGTCGGGCTGGATGTCGATGCGCCAGCCGGTGAGCCGGGCCGCGAGACGGGCGTTCTGGCCCTCGCGGCCGATGGCCAGTGACAGCTGGTAGTCCGGCACGATGACGCGGCAGGCCCGGATGGACTGGTCCACGACGGTCACCGAGATGACCTTGGCCGGGGACAATGCGGCAGCGACGAACTTCGTCGGGTCCTCCGAGTAGTCCACGATGTCGATCTTTTCGCTGCCGAGCTCATTGGTGATGGCTCGCACCCGCTGACCCATGGGTCCGATGCACGCCCCCTTGGCGGACACGCTCGAGTTGTTGCTGATCACCGCGATCTTGGTGCGGTGTCCCGCCTCGCGGGCGATCTCCATGATCTCGACGACGCCCTGGGCAATCTCGGGCACCTCGAGGGCAAACAGTTTGCGCACCAGGTTGGGGTGCGTTCGGGACACCACCACCTGCGGGCCCTTCAGCTCACGGCGCACACTGACGACGTAGACCTTCAGGCGCTTGCCGTGGCTGTAGTCCTCCCCGGGGACCTGTTCCGCCAGCGGCAGGATGGCCTCGAGGGTGCCAAGATCCACCCGCACCGTCTTGGAGTCACGGTCCGCCTGGACCATCCCGTTGAGGATGTCGCCCTCAGAGCCGGCGAAGTGGCCGAACTTCTGGTCGTCCTCGGCTTCACGCAGCCTCTGGAAGATGACCTGACGGGCGGTGGAGGCCGCGACGCGGCCGAAGTCGGACGGGGTGTCGTCGTAGAAGCCGATCACCTCGTCGTCGTCCCCGAACTCCGGCGCGAGAACGGAGACCTTGCCGGACTTCCGGTCGATCTCCACCTTGACCCCCCTCAGCGGGTTGTCGGTCTTGGTGTAGGCATTCAGGAGGGCGTCCTCCAGGGTGGCAACGAGGTATTCCATCGGGATTTCTTTGTCGCGCTCAATTGAGCGCAGGGCTGCAAGGTCGATGTCCATGCGTGCTCAGGCCTCCTCTTCCACATCGGTGGGGTCGTCATCGGTGGGGTCGTCATCGGCGGGAATGTCTTCCGGGTCCGTGGCGCTCTTCGGCGGGTTCATCTCCACCTGCACCACGGCCTTGATGACGTCCGCCAGTTTGCGGCTCACATGCTTGCCCTTGACGTCGAGTACCACCTCGTCATCCGTGGCGGAGACGATGCGACCTGTGGTCTCGTGCTCCCCCGTCCTGACGCTCACCAGTCGCCCGGCGTTGCGTCGGAAGTGCTTCGCCTCCGTCAGCGGCTTGCTGACGCCACGGCTGCTGACCTCCAGTGTGTAGGGCGCCTTGCCCACCGCGTCGCTGGTGTCGAGTGCTGCGGACACCTGTGAGGCGGCCGCTGAAATGTCGTCCAGGAGGGGGCCCTTGCCGTCGGGGCCATCACCGTCCACGGTGATGCGCAACAGGGAACGCTTGCCCATGGGCTTGACGTCGAGTTCATCCAGTTCCAACCCGTGCCATGTGAGGATCGGTGTGATGAGTTCCGTGAGCTGTTGTTCGTGCATGCGCGTACTCCGATTTAAGTTGTGGGCTCAGTTCTTCAACGTCCAATCATACGTGCAAAGCACCGCGCCGTCCCGACGCGGTGCGCGTGACGCATCCGCCGCGACGACTCTGGAGCCAACAACCCGGCCGTCCGGACCGCGCACTACGATCGTGGGCAGGAATCAGGGAGAGGCCTGCCCGAGGGCAGCCGCTCCCGGCGACGCCGCCGCGGCGTCCGCCCACGGAACCACAGGAGGTCCTCCATGACAGCCAACGCCGCCACACAACTCTGGCTGGTCCGCCACGGGGCAACGGAGTGGTCGAGGTCCGGCCAGCACACCTCCGTCACGGACCTCCCCCTCCTCCCCGACGGCGAGCAGGACGCCCGCGAGGTGGGGCAACGACTCAAGGGCATCGAGTTCGGCCTCGTCCTCAGCAGCCCGCGGCGACGCGCCCGCGACACCGCCACCGGGGCCGGTTTCGCTGATGCCGAGGTGGACGACAACCTTGTCGAATGGGCATACGGCCCCGGGGAGGGGCTGAGCTCCGACGAGATCCGGGCAAAGGTGCCCGGGTGGCGGATCTGGACGCACGGGGCACCACAGTTCGACCGTGACGGCTACGAGCCGGGCGAGACAATCGAAGAGGTGTCGACGCGGCTGCAACGTGTCGTCGACCGTGTCCGGTCCTCCGGAGTGGATCGCGCGCTCGTCTTCGCGCACGGGCACTCCCTGAGGGCGCTGTCCATGGAGTGGCTGGGCATGGAAGTGGCCACGGCGAAGCATTTTCCGCTGCAGACCGGCACCCTGAGCGTGCTCGGCTATGAGAAGGACAACCCCGCCATCGTGCGCTGGAACGCGGTCGACTGAGCACCTTCCACGCTCAGGGCGCTACCGTGTCCCCCATGCGCGCCACCAGACGGAGACTGCTCCAGCTGTCCCTGGTGGGGGCTGTGGCGGGTTGCACACCTGAACCCACCATCCGTGGGGAACCGGGCTCTGCCCCCGATCCCGTCGAGCCCACCCGTTCCCCGGAGGCCGAAGCCGTCGCCGTCTGGGTGGAGCGGTTCGCGGCTCTCGTTGGCACCCTCGCCGCCGCCCCTGATTCCTGGGGCGCGGACGCGGTCCACTCCTCGTGGATCTCCGCTCTGCAGGCCCAGTCGACGGCGCACGTCTCGCGGGTGGTGGCACAGGACCCCGTGATTGGCGGAGCGACGGTTTTCCCCGTCCCCAGCCCCACGGCGCCTGCCGAACCCCCCGCAACCACGCCCAAGGATGCCCTCGCCGCGCTCACCTCGTCGGTGGCTGATGGGGTCCCCGTCCTCCAGTCCGCCAGTGCCGCCGCAGACGGCGCATCCGAACGGCTCCTCTACATCTCTCTCGCTGCCGCCTCCACTGCCGGTCTCAGCCCCGGCCTCCCCCCCAGCGACGGTGGCGCCGAGCCCGCTCCGTTCGACGATCCGGGCGGGGATGCGGCGCTGGAGGTCACACTCAGCCATGTGTGGGCGTTGCTGCGGGGTCTGGAGTTGGGGCTCGGACGCCTTGGGTCCTCCGATGCGCTGCAGAAGGCCGGGACCGAGCGGTTGGACAGCGCCAAGGTGTTGCGGAACGACCTTCTGGCCGCTCTCACCGGCGAAGTGCCGGACGTCGAGGTCTGGGAGTTTCCGAACGCCCTGTCCACCGCCGCCGAGATCCGGTCGGCCTGGGCCGTGCTCGAGGGCAACCTGCTCAACGCACTGGCCGCGCTTGCCGCTGCAGGAAACTCCGCAGAGCCTGCGCGACTGCAGGACGTACTGGATCAGGTGAAATGGATGCATCGGTGGGGCGGCCGGTTGCCGCACTGGCCCGGGTGGGTTGCGGCGTCGTGACACCCGCCTCGAACCTGGCCGCGCACGCGCAGCGGCCAGGATCCGAGCAGCTCAGCCGCCAGCGAGTTCCAGCACAGCGCTGACGGCTTCTGCCAGCGCGACCTCGGATCGCTCGCCCGTGGCCCTGTTGCGCACCTCTACGACACCGTCGGCGAGTCCTCGGCCCACCACGACAATGATGGGCATGCCCAGCACCTCGGAATCGGCAAACTTCACCCCGGGGCTGGCCTTGCGGTCGTCAACGAGGACGTCGAGTCCCCGCTCGGACAGCTCTCCCGCGATGCGGTCGGCCTCCTCGAAGACGGATGCGTCCTTGCCGGTGGCCAGTATCTGCACCTGGTAGGGCGCAAGCTCCAGCGGCCAGGAGAGGCCCTTGTCGTCACAGGTGGCCTCGGCCACCGCGGCCACGGCACGGGAGACCCCGACACCGTAGGACCCCATGGTGACGGTGACGAGCTTGCCGTTGCGATCCAGCACCTTCAGCCCCAGCGCCTCTGCATAACGTCGGCCCAACTGGAAGATATGGCCCATCTCGATGCCGCGTGCGAGCTGCATGGGACCGGATCCGTCCGGAGCAGGATCCCCCTCGCGGACGTCTGCGACGTCCAGGACGCCGTCGGGGGTGAAATCGCGCCCCATCGTCGCCCCTGTCAGGTGCCGGCCAACCTCGTTGGCGCCGGTCACCCAATGGGTTCCGGACACGACGCGGGGATCCACGAGATAGCGGATCCCCGTGGCCGACTCCTCGCCAAGGATGGCCGCTCCGGAGGCGTCGACGGGCCCCATGAACCCGACCTTGAGTGCGGGGTACTTCTCGAAGTCCTCGGACGTGAACGGGGCGGCCTCCGACGGCTCGAAGGCAGCCTCCAGCCGCTTGGCATCGACGTCACGGTCGCCGGGCAGGCCGATGGCCAGGGGCTCGGTGGTGCCGTCGGGATGCGTGACCAGGAAAAGAAGATTCTTCAACATCTGGCTCGCGGTCCAGGGCTCGTCCTGCGCGTGGTCGGTGTTGAGGAGGTCCACGACCGCGGCGATGCTGCCCGCGTCCGGGGTCTCCACGACGGCCAGGGCGGGGGCGTCGCCGAGCGGCGACGGTTCCGGGGCGGCGATGCGCACGGCCTCAACGTTGGCGGCATACCCGCCTGGCGAGCGTACGAACGTGTCCTCGCCATTCTTGGCCACGGCCAGGAACTCCTCAGAGGCCGAGCCACCCATGGCACCGGCCATGGCGGAGACGATGACGTACTCCAGTCCGAGACGCTCGAAGATGCGGATGTAGGCGTCGCGGTGTGCCTGGTAGCTGGCGTCCAGGCCCTCATCATCGATGTCGAAGGAGTAGGAATCCTTCATCACAAACTCGCGGCCACGCAACAGGCCGGCCCGGGGGCGTGCCTCGTCGCGGTACTTGGTCTGGATCTGGAACAGCGACAGCGGCAGGTCCTTGTACGAGCTGTACATGTCCTTCACTGTGAGGGTGAAAATCTCCTCGTGCGTGGGGCCGAGCAGCATGTCGTTGCCCTTGCGGTCCTGGAGACGGAACAGGTTGTCGCCGTAGTCCGTCCAGCGCTGGGTGGCCTCGTAGGGTTCGCGGGGAAGCAGCGCGGGGAAGTGCACCTCCTGTGCACCCATCGCCAGCATTTCCTCGCGGACGACCGTTTCCACCTTCTGCAACACCTTGAGCCCGAGCGGCAGCCAGGAGTAGATGCCGGGAGCGACGCGCCGGATGTAGCCGGCACGGACCAGCCAGCGGTGGCTGGGCACCTCGGCATCGGCGGGATCATCGCGGAGAGTGCGGACGAACAGGCGGGACAGCTTCTCGATCACGGGATTCCTTAACAACGGTGGACTCGGCCAAACTCTATCCCCTGCCGTTCCTCCAACCACGGATGTCGTGCGCACCCATTGCGATGAAGCCCGCCCCCATGGGCAGGAAAAGAAATGACCACGCCCAGCACGGGACTCCCCGGGAGTAGTCGAGTGGATAGGCCGCCCCCGCTGTCGCCCTCCTACACCTTTTGGAGCAACACGCGACGACGCCCGTCGTGTGCCCGCCCCACCTCAGTAGTGCACGGTCGACAGGGAGCCGACGTGCTCAAAACCCAGGTGCTCATAGGAGCGGATGGCGGGAGTGTTGAAGTCGTTGACGTAGAGCGAGACCACGTTGTGGATCCGGGAGACGTCCTGCAGCATTCCGGCCAGACCCGGCACGGACAGGCCCTTGCCGCGGTGGTCGGGGTGCACCCAGACGCCCTGCAGTTGGGCGTGGTCGCGCAGCTTGGGTCCGAGGTCCGCCTTGAAGATGACCTCGGAGTTCTCGACGATGCCCCAGGCGTCGTTGTTCTTGAGGCGATCGGCGACGAACGACTCGTAACCCGGTCCGTACTTGTACGGGGAGGAACCGATCTCCTCGGTGTACATGTGCACGGAGGCCGACAGGTAGGAGTCGAAGTCGCGCATGGTCAGTTGCCGCACACGGGGATCCGCATCGCAGTCGGGCGCGCCGCGTCGCACCATGAGGGGCTGCTTGCTGCGCACGTTCGCATAGGACCCCCACGCGCCCGGCCAGCGTTCGGTCAGGCCCACGAACAGTCCCAGTGCCGACATGCTGCTCCCGAGAATCGAGGAGGCGCGGCGCACCGGACCGATGTTCTGGACGAAGGCAGGGATGGCGTCCGGGTCCATCCCTGCCGGAAAGATGGTCCCCGCGTTCAGGCAGACCGCAGTCAGGGCGCCGTTGCGCTCGAACCCGTGCACCTTCCCGAGGCGACGGCGGTCCACACCGAACAGCGCCACCTTGGCGGCGAGGAACAGGTTCTCAACGGGGCGCTCCGCCAGCAGTGCCTCCACCGCGGCCCGGTCGTCCGGACCGAGCAACCGGTGCCCGGTGCCCATGTCAGGAAACCAGGACCTCGGGTGCGCCAATCTCGCCCATCTCGGCGGCAAGGCGACGTGCCTCGAACAGCAGGGTCTCCACGATCTCCGACTCGGGGACGGTCTTGATGACCTCACCCTTGACGAAGATCTGACCCTTGCCATTGCCGGAGGCGACGCCGAGGTCTGCCTCGCGTGCCTCGCCGGGACCGTTGACCACGCAACCCATGACGGCGACGCGCAACGGCGCCTCCATGCCCTCCAACCCCTTGGTGACCGCTTCGGCCAGGGCGTAGACGTCCACCTGGGCGCGTCCACAGGAGGGACAGGACACGATGTCGAGCTTGCGGGGGCGCAGGTTCAGGGACTCGAGGATCTTGAGGCCCACCTTGACCTCCTCCACCGGCGGGGCGGACAGCGAGACGCGGATGGTGTCGCCGATGCCCTGGCTCAGCAGTGCCCCGAAGGCGACCGATGACTTGATGGTGCCCTGGAAAGCGGGTCCGGCCTCCGTGACACCCAGGTGCAACGGGTAGTCACACTTCTCGCTGAGCAGTTCATAGGCGCGCACCATCACGACCGGATCGTTGTGCTTGACGGAAATCTTGAAGTCGTGGAAACCGACGTCCTCGAACAGGGACGCCTCCCAGAGAGCGGACTCCACCAGTGCCTCGGGGGTGGGTGCGCCGTACTTGGCCAGCACCCGCTTGTCGAGGGAGCCGGCGTTCACACCGATGCGCAGTGAGATGCCGGCGTCGGAGGCGGCCTTGGCGATCTCGGCAACCTTGTTGTCGAACTGGATGATGTTGCCCGGGTTCACCCGCACGGCAGCACATCCCGCGTCAATGGCGGCGAAGACATAGCGCGGCTGGAAGTGGATGTCGGCGATCACGGGGATCTGCGACTTCTTCGCGATGATGTGCAGGACGTCAGCGTCGTCCTGGCTTGGCACGGCCACACGGACGATGTCGCAACCGGTCGCCGTCAGCTCGGCGATCTGCTGCAGCGTGCCGTTGATGTCGGTGGTCTTGGTGGTGGTCATCGACTGCACGCTGATGGGAGCGTCGCCCCCCACATGGGTGGTTCCTACCCGGATCTTGCGCGTCTTGCGTCGCGGGGACAGCGTCGGGGCGGGGGGTGCGGGCATTCCGAGACTCACGGTCATGTATTGATCCTAGAACAGAGAGATGGGTGTGATGATGTCGGCGAGGATGAGGACCGCGCCGCCGAGGAGCAGGAAGCCCCCGACGAGGTACACGACGGGGAACATCTTGGCGGTGTCGACGGCCCCGGGGTCGGGGCGGCCCCGGAGATTGTTGTAGCCCCTGCGGAACCATTCGTAGATGGCTCCGGCAACGTGGCCGCCATCCAACGGCACGAGGGGGACGACGTTGAGCAGGCCGACGAACAGGTTGACGCTCCCGAGCAGCGAGAGCCAGCTGGCAACCCTGTCAGCCGCCGGGATCTGGTCGGTCACGCTCAATTCCCCCG
>JBBSRQ010000105.1:0-10614 GCA_038242845.1 Propionibacteriales bacterium
ACCGGCATGGTGATGGGCATCATCATGGTGTCGCTCCTGTTCTTCATCGGAACCTCCCTGAAGGTGCTCGTTCCCGCAGGCATCGTCGCCACCCTCGGGGTTGCGCTCATGACCATCGGGTCCGGCAACCGCATGGCCCGCCTCAACGTGTTCTGGGATCCGCAGTCCAACACCGACCTCTCCTCGCAGCCCATGGCAGCGGTGTACTCGCTGGCCTCCGGTGGCTGGTGGGGCCTCGGCCTGGGCGCCGGCAAGCAGAAGTGGGGTGGCCTGAAGGACGCCGCACACACCGACTTCATCTTCGCGGTCATCGGCGAGGAGCTGGGTCTCTTCGGCGTACTCGTGGTCATCGCCATGTTCGCCCTGCTGGCCCGTGCCGGGTTCTCCATCGCGCTGCGCTCCGAGAGGATCTTCAACCGCATCGCCGCCGCCGGCATCACCGCGTGGCTGCTGGTGCAGGGTCTCATCAACATCATGGTGGTGATGCACCTGCTGCCCGTCCTCGGTGTGCCCCTGCCCTTCGTCTCCTACGGTGGCTCCGCCCTGATCGCCAACCTGTTGGCGGTGGGTGTGCTGCTCGCCTGTGCACGCGACACGCCGGAGGCCCGCACGTACCTGGCCGGGCGACGCCGCACGGCCCGTCCCCGCATGACCAGCATCCTCGCGGCGGGCAGGGCCACATGACCAGCGTCGTCCTCGCCGGCGGTGGCACCGCCGGTCACACTTCGCCGCTCATCGCCACGGCCGAGGCGCTCAGGGAACTGGACCCCACCATCGAGGTGGTGTGCATCGGTACGGCCCGGGGACTGGAGACCCGTGTCATCCCGGCGGCCGGTCTCCGACTGGAACTCATCACGCCGGTGCCCATGCCGCGCCGGCCCGGTCCCGACCTCCTGAAACTGCCGTGGCGACTCGTCAAGGCCGTCCGGGAATCGCGTCGCATCCTGCGTGATGCACACGCCGACGCCCTCATCGGATTCGGCGGTTACGTTTCCATCCCTGCCTACCTGGCGGCACGGTCGCTGGGGGTGCCCGTGGTGATCCACGAGGCGAACAAGATCCCCGGCATCGCCAACCGCATCGGGGCCCGGTTCGCCGACTTCGTGGCCACCACGTTCGCCGAGACCGAACTGAGGAATGCACACCTACTGGGGATGCCGATGTCCGCCTCGATCACGGACGCGACCATGTCCGCAACGGAGGCCCGGGCCCGGTTCGGTCTGGATGCGAGCGCCCCCGTACTCCTGGTCAGCGGCGGCTCCCAGGGCGCCGTCAGCATCAACGAGGCAATCGAGTCGGCGGCTGATGACCTCATGGCCGCAGGCATCCAGGTGGTGCACGTGCTCGGCCCGAAGAACTTCACCGACGCCCACGTGGCCCGCAGCCACCCCAGTGGTGGCCGCTACCTGCCCCTGGCGTTCGTCGAGAAGATGGCGGACGCCTACATTGCGGCCGACATGATGGTGGCCCGCGGTGGCGCCGCGACCGTCATGGAGACCGCCGTGAGTGGGCTGCCCGTCGTGTTCGTCCCCCTGCCCTGGGGCAACGGCGAGCAGGAGAAGAACGCTGCGGACCTGGTGGCCAGCGGGGCCGGTCTGCTGCTGCGGGACGACGCCCTGGATGGTCGTACACTGAGCG
Source organism: Propionibacteriales bacterium (assembly GCA_038242845.1). Classification (GTDB taxonomy): domain Bacteria; phylum Actinomycetota; class Actinomycetes; order Propionibacteriales; family Propionibacteriaceae; genus Arachnia. The sequence goes on from JBBSRQ010000105.1 coordinate 1,639, forward strand.
CGGTGGTGATGCCACGGATCACCGATCCGAAGGTACTGCGGGAGATGTCGCAAGCGGCACGCACCCAGTACCCGCGCGACGCGGCTGACGCCCTCGCCCGCGCGAGCATCACCGTGATCGAAGCGAAGGACTCCTGAATTGACTCTCCTGAACCCCATTGACGTGGTGCCCGCTGAGAGCGTGGGCCCCGTGCACTTCATCGCGGCGGGCGGCTCGGGTATGAGCGGCATCGCACGGCTGTACGCGGAACGTGGCATTCCCACCTCCGGCTCGGACCAGGCCGACTCCACCGCGCTGCAGTCGCTCGCCCGCATCGGTGTCACCACGCACGTCGGACACGATCCGGCGAACCTGGGGAACGCGGCCACGGTCGTGATCTCCTCCGCCGTCCGCTCCACCAACGTCGAGTTGATGGAGGCCCGCACGCGTGGCCTGCGGATCTGGCACCGCTCGGCCGCACTGGCCGCGCTCATGACCGGCAAGCGGTGCGTCTCGGTGACGGGCACCCACGGTAAGACCACCACCACCGCCATGACGGCAGTCATGCTGTCGGAGATGGGGGCGGACCCCAGCTACGTCATCGGGGGCCCGTTGTCCAGCACCGGGGTCAGCGCCGCATCCGGCTTCGGGGAACCGTTCGTCATCGAGGCCGACGAGTCGGACGGGTCCTTCATCCAGTACCCCACCGACATCGCCGTCATCACAAACGTGGGCGCGGACCATCTCGTGAACTGGGGGACACCCGAGGCCTATGCCGACGGCTTCCGTGCCTTCGCGACCCGCCCGCACGTGCGCCACGTCGTCATCAACGTCGACGACGACGGTGCCCGCACGATCGCCGAGCAGATCGCGCACGAGGTGCCGCACATGGTCACCTACGGCGAGTCGCCGGACGCGGACGTGCGCATCACCGACGTGAGGGCAGCCGGCAACGGTGTCACCGCCACGATCAGCTACGGCGAGGAGTCCGGTCCCATCACGCTGCAGGTCCCCGGCAACCACAACCTGGCCAACGCGTCCGCCGGGTACGCGGTGGGCCGTCTGCTGGGCCACGGCCACGATGCCTGCGTCGCAGCGCTCGGACGCTACGAGGGCACGCTCCGACGGTTCCAACTGATCACCGACACCGCCGGCATCCGCGTCTTCGACGATTACGCCCACCACCCCACGGAAATCCGTGCGGCGCTCACGGCAGCGCGGCACGCCACCGAGGCCGGCAACGAGGCCACGGGGCTGCCCGGTCGGCTCATCGCATGCTTCCAGCCACACCTCTACTCCCGCACCGTCGATTTCTCCGACGAATTCGGCGAGGTCATGACGCTGGCGGACATCGCCGTCATCAACGATGTCTGCGGGGCACGGGAGGACCCGATTCCCGGGGTCACGGGCCAACTGGTGGTGGATGCGGCGAAACGTCACGGTGGACAGGACGTGGTCTACGTCGTCGACAAGTACGACCTGCCCGGCGCGCTCAACGAGATTGCCCGCCCCGGTGACCTCATCATCACGCTGGGTTGCGGCGACGTCACCATCGTCGGACCGCTGCTCGCACCCCTGCTTGCCAAGCGCCCGGAGGCGGTCGGCGCGTGAGCACCACCACCCCGGGCGCGTTCGCCGCAGCCCTGCAGGAGAAGTGCCGTCGTGAACGTCGCCGCCTGTTCGTGGGCTGGGGCGGCGGCACCGGGGTGCTGCTGGTGGTCGCGTTCCTCGTGTGGCTGGTGACGTTCTCACCGGTCTTCCGGGTGCATGACGTCACGGTCTCGGGCACAGACCTGCTGACCAACGATGCGGTGCTCAAAGCCGCGGTCGTGCCCGGCAACCAGCCGATGCTGGGGCTCGACATCGACGCCATCGCCGAGCGGATCCGTGCGTTGCCCGCAGTCCGCGACGTCACCGTGGAGCGGGACTTCCCCGACACGATCCTCATCCATGTCGTGGAGCGCGCGGTGGTCTACCAGCGCGTTGACGGGGCCACATTCGAGTCGGTGGATGCTGATGGAGTGGTCTTCATCACCTCCGCTGCGCCCACCGACGGCGTCGTGCAGGCGGTGACGGCGGGCAAGGACCCCAGGCTGCTGCGTGACGTGGCAGAAGTGGTGGGCAACATCCCCGCCAAGCTCCTGCCCCGCGTCGAGCGGGTCCAGGCCAGGGCCGTCGACAGGATCACTCTTCAACTCGACGAGGGCGACCTCGTGGTGTGGGGGAGTGCCGAGCAGTCGAAGCTGAAGGGCGACGTGCTCGTCGCGCTGCTCGACGTGGACGCACGTCTCTACGACGTCTCCGCACCCAGCTACCCCACCACCAAGTAGCCCGTCGCCGTTGCTAAACCGTAGCGGCAGGGCAACCCTGAAGTTGCACTTGAGGTGATCTCAGGCGGTTGCGGGCCTGCGTTGGACTGCCACGCGCCCGGCCCCCTAGCCTTCGGTAGCAAGGCACAGCCTCGACGACCAGAGAACAGTAGGGCAGGAATGGCAAGCGCATCACAGAACTACCTCGCAGTGATCAAGGTGGTGGGCGTCGGTGGCGGTGGCGTCAACGCCGTCAACAGGATGATCGAGGCAGGACTCCGCGGTGTTGAGTTCATCGCCGTGAACACGGACGCCCAGGCGCTGCTCATGAGCGACGCCGACGTAAAACTCGACATCGGGCGTGAACTGACCCGCGGGCTCGGCGCTGGCGCCGACCCCGCGAAGGGCCAGCAGGCAGCCGAGGACCACTCCGACGAGATCGAGGAGGCGCTCAAGGGTGCCGACATGGTCTTCGTCACGGCAGGCGAGGGTGGTGGCACCGGAACCGGAGCCGCACCCATCGTGGCCAAGGTCGCGCGCTCGCTGGGCGCCCTCACCATCGGTGTCGTCACCCGCCCGTTCTCGTTCGAGGGTCGTCGACGCTCGAACCAGGCAGAGGCCGGCATCGACGCGCTCCGTCAAGAGGTCGACACACTCATCGTCATCCCGAATGACAAGCTCCTGCAGATGACCGACCACACGGTCGCCATCCTGGATGCCTTCAAGCAGGCCGATCAGGTGCTCATGCAGGGCGTCTCCGGTATCACGGACCTCATCACCACACCGGGACTCATCAACCTGGACTTCGCGGACGTGAAGTCCATCATGAGCCAGGCCGGTTCGGCGCTCATGGGCATCGGTTCGGCCCGCGGCGAGGACCGCGCCCGGGCCGCAGCCGAGATGGCCATCTCCTCGCCACTGCTGGAGGCCAGCATCGACGGTGCACACGGCGTTCTGCTCGCCGTCGCCGGCGGCAGCGACCTGGGACTGTTCGAAGTTTCTGCGGCAGCCGAGCTCATCGAGCAGGCGGCCCATGACGAGGCCAACATCATCTTCGGTACCGTCATCGACGACTCGCTCGGCGATGAGGTGCGCATCACCGTGATTGCGGCCGGCTTCGACGGCGGTATGCCCCAGAAGCGGCAGAACGCCAGGCCCGACGTGCGTCCGGCGCAGTCACGTCCGGCTCCCACCTCGCAGCCATCCAACACATCGGGGCAGGGTCCCTACGCCAGCCCGATGTCGTCGCAGCGCCCCGACCAGCAGGGGTACCAGCAGCGTCCGCCAGCGCCACGCCCGGCCGAGGATGACGAGCTTGACGTGCCTGACTTCATGAAGTGATGCAGGACTGATCCTCTCGTGTGATGCCCGGCCGGGATGGCCGGGCATCACGCGTTTCTGGGCGTGTCACACGCGCCCTCGGCTCCACACCTGCACTCCGCACGGTAGGGTTCCACGCAGGACAAGGATGTGAGGAGACCAACTGTGGGCGTACGGAAGCTGGCCGAGTGGATGGGCCTGGTCGAGGACAGCCGGTACAGCGATCCGGCCGAGGAAGCCTCGGTCGAGCTGACTGAGGACGTCTATGTTGATGAAGAACCCGAGGAGCTGGTGAGTCGAGTGTCGAAGCTGCCGCAGCAACGCCCCCACGTGAGCGTTGCATCGACGGAGCCCGAGGTGGCCGACATCAGCCGCATCGTCAGCGTCCGCCCCCGTTCCTACAACGAGGCGCGCGCCATCGGGGAGAACTTCAGGGACGGTATCCCCGTCATCATGAACCTCTCCGACATGGAGTCGGGCGAGGACAAGCGCCTCGTGGACTTCGCGGCCGGTCTGATCTTCGGCATGCGGGGCAACATCGAACGCGTCTCCAGCCAAGTTTTCCTGCTGTGCCCGCACAACCTCGTGGTCGGCCCGGAGGACAAGGAACGACTCGCCACGGGTGGATTCTTCAACCAGAGCTAGTCAGGGACCCCGTCGCACGGGTGCGTTAGAGTAATCTCGAATGTGTGATCCCGGAGGCTCGAGCCTCCTTAAACCACCTATGGAGCAGAAGATGAGCCTTACCCTCGAAGAGGTCCGCCGCGTTCGTTTCCGGATGGCCAAGCCCAAGGTGAGCGGCTACGCGGTCGAGGAAGTGGACATGTTCATCGACAAGGTGGAGGAGTCCTTCTCCCAGTTCGAGAACGAGAGGGAGCTCCGACGTCGCGAGGCCGAATCATCCCGCAACGCCAATGACTCCAGTGACGGCGCCTCCTCCAGCGGTGACGTGGAGGCTGTCGCGGCCAAGGACTCCGAGATTGCTGCCCTGCGCGCAGAGGTGGATCGGCTGAAGGGTGAGGCCGCCGCCTCCACCGACAGCGCCGAATTCGTCGCCCCCGCCCGTGTTGACGAGCGTGCACGCGAACTCGCCGAGCAGAACCAGCAGATCGGGACGCAGAACGATGAGCTCCGTGCGGAGCTCGCGCGCGTCCGGGCTGAACTCGACGAAGTACGCACCCAGCGGATCACCGAAGTCGCCGGACAGCTGCAGACCATCAAGGTCGGCACACGCGACGATGCCAGCCCTGCGGTCATCCGGCTGGTCCAGCTCGCCACCGAGCAAGCCGAGCAGCTCGTGGAGGAGGCGGAGGCGGAGGCCAGGCGCAAGCTCGAGGACGCGAAGCAGCAGTCCAACGAGATCACCACAGATGCCCGTACGAAGGCCGAGCGGGTCGAGTCCGAGGCCCGTGTGAACGCGGAACAGATGACGCGCGAGGCCGAGTCCCGTGCCCACCACGTCGACACCGAAGCAGACGAGCGTCGCACCGACCTCTTCTCTGACCTGGAGCGTGAGCAGGCCGATCTCAGTGCCAGTGTGGAGGCGCTGCGCGCGTTCGAGGCGGCCCACCGTGACAACCTGAAGGGTTTCCTCACCCGGCAGATGGCGGTCCTCGACGAGGCCTCAGCCGAGCCGGTTGACGTTCCTGAACTGGCACGGCCCCGCGAGTCCGACACACCACGCCTCGACGCTCTGGCACAGGGTGAGGACGTCTGAGGTTCCACCTCGTGGAGATCAATGGCCGGACCTTCGGGTGCGGCCATTGTTGTCCCGATTGACTTGTCCTGTGCGGGGTGTAGTCTCTGCGAACACTCATGAGCCAGAAAGTCGACCCATGCCCACGAAGAAAGCATCACCCATCGCCGCCAGCGTTGACCTCCCCGTCCGCGAAGGAGAGGATCCGTGGACCGCGGAGGAAGTCATTGAGCAGCGTGCAGCGCTGACCGAGGAACTCGAGCGCCTTGAGAAGAAGATCGCCATCACGGAAGAGGAACTGAGCGAAGTCCTCAAGGGTGGCACCGACGGTGCGGGTCGCGACCCCGCCGATCTCGGTTCCAGCAACTTCGAGCGTGACCAGGAGGTTGCCCTCGCCCAGAATGCTCGCGAAATGGCCGACCAGGCACGACTCGCCCTCCACCTCTTCGACGACGGTAACTACGGTCTGTGCGAGGTGTGCGGCGATCCCATCGGCAAGGGACGGCTGCAGGTTTTCCACCGTGCGACCCTGTGTGTCACATGCAAGCAGCGCGAGGAACGACGCTGAAACAACGGCGGCTGCGCCCGGCGCTCCTGCTGGCGGTCGGCGTCGCAGTGGTCGGTTATGCCCTGGATCAGCTCACCAAACTGCTGGCGATCACCCACCTGACCCCCGGACAACCCGTCGAGGTGCTCGGGCCCCTGCTGAGGCTCACCCTGATCCGCAATCCGGGGGCCGCCTTCAGCATGGGCAGCAATTCCACGCTGGCTCTGTCGATCTTCGCGATCCTGGCACTGCTGGCCTGCCTTGTCATCGGACTGCCGCGGGTGCGCACGATGCCGCAAGGTCTCGCTCTCGGCCTGTTGTTGGCCGGGATCGCGGGCAACCTCCACGACAGGTTGCTGCGTGAGCCCTCCCCGCTGCGGGGACACGTCGTCGACTTCTTCCAGTTGCCCTACTTTGCCATCTTCAACGTGGCCGACATGTGCATCACGTCCGCAGCGGTACTGGTGATCTGGTTGGGCTTCCGGGACACCCGCACGCCTCATGCCGCGGCAGAACGGATCGAGGAGTGAGTGTGTTCCTGATCCCGCCAGACCTGGCGGGTGAGCGGATCGACTCGGTCGCGGCCCGGATCACGGGGCACAGCCGATCACGCATCGAGGCACTGATCGCTGAGGGTGGGATGGAACTGGCCGGCGTGCCCGTCACCAAACCCTCGCTCCGCGTGATGGGCGGCGAGATGCTCGAACTGGTGAACGACCCGCGGCCCCACACCGTGACGGTGCGGCCCCGCGAGGCGGCAGGCATGGGGATCGTGCACGAGGACGCCGACATCGTCGTGGTCGACAAACCTGCCGGTGTCGTAGCTCATCCCAGCCTGGGGTGGGAGGGTCCGTCCGTGACGGAGCACCTTGCCGCGGCCGGTGTGCGGATCTCCACCTCGGGTGCCGCCGAGCGGCAGGGGGTGGTGTCACGCCTCGACGTCGGCACCAGTGGGCTCATGGTGGTGGCGAAGTCCGAGATCGCCTACACCGTGCTGAAGCAGGCGTTTCGGGACAAGGCGGTGGACAAGACCTACCAGGCCCTCGTCCAGGGACACCCGGACCCCTTCACTGGAACCATCGAGGCCCCCATCGCCCGCCATCCGGGCGCGCAGTGGAAGATGGCCATCGTGGAGGGTGGCCGTGCCAGTGTCACGCACTACGCGACCCTTGAAGCGCATCGCGTGGCCACGCTGCTGGAGGTCAAGCTCGAGACGGGGCGCACCCACCAGATCCGTGTCCACATGGCCGCCATCGGCCATCCCTGTTGCGGCGACCCACTCTACGGCTGCGACCCGCGGGTAGCCGCCAGTCTCGGTCTGGAGCGCCAATGGCTGCATGCAGTCCGCCTGGGGTTCACACACCCCGGCAGCGGGGAGTGGGTGGAGTTCTCGTCCCCACCCCCGACGGATCTCGCCGCAGCTCTCGAGATCGTTCGCGAGGACTGAGCGACAAGACCACCCGCATGGGGTTGGGGAGCGCCGTCCAGTACAGTGTCGGAGTGCGCAGAGCTAAAATTGTATGTACCCTCGGTCCCTCATCCAACACGACTGAGCGTCTGGTCGAGCTGATCAACGCCGGTATGAACGTCGCCCGACTCAATATGAGTCACGGCGATTACGACGAACACGGTGGACGCCTCAAGGCAGTTCGCGAAGCCGCTGAGATCACGGGCAAGACCGTGGGCGTGCTCGCCGACCTGCAGGGTCCCAAGATCCGCCTCGGGCGCTTCGCCGGTGACGCGAAGCACCGACTCAACGTTGGTGACCGGTTCACCATCACCATCGACGACATCGAGGGCGACGGCTCCCGTTGCTCCACGACGTTCAAGGGCCTCCCCGGCGACGTCAGGCCCGGTGACGAGATCCTCATCGACGACGGCAAGGTGGGCCTCAAAGCCGTCGAGGTCACCGCCACGGACGTGGTGTGCGTGACGACCGTTCCCGGACTGGTGTCCAACAACAAGGGCATCAACCTGCCCGGTGTCGCCGTTTCCGTCCCCGCCCTCAGCGAGAAGGACGAGGCCGACCTGCGGTGGGCCCTCGCCCAGGACATTGACCTCATCGCCCTGTCGTTCGTGCGTTCCGCCGATGACATCAAGCGCGTCCACGAGATCATGGACGAGGAGGGCCACCGTCTGCCGGTGATTGCCAAGCTGGAGAAGCCGCAGGCCATCACGAACCTGCAGTCCATCATCGATGCGTTCGACGCCTTCATGGTCGCCCGCGGCGACCTCGGCGTGGAGTTGCCTCTCGAAGAGGTGCCGCTGGTCCAGAAGCAGATCGTCCGCGCCGCCCGAAAGTGGGCCAAGCCCGTCATCGTCGCCACGCAGATGCTTGAGTCGATGACAACGGCCCCGCGTCCGACGCGTGCAGAGGTCAACGACGTCGCCAACGCCATCCTCGACGGTGCCGACGCCGTCATGCTCTCGGGTGAGACGTCCGTGGGTGACTTCCCGGTGGAGACCGTGTCCACCATGGCCCGCATCGCCGAGAACACGGAGCAGATGGGCCATGACGAGATCAACATCATCGACTGGGACCCGCACACCACCGGTGGTGTCCTGGCCAAGGCTGCGGCCGAGGTCGCAGACCGCGTGGGAGCCCGATACCTGGTGGCGTTCACCAAGTCCGGTGACACGGCGCGTCGCCTCTCCAGGCTGCGTTCCAGCATCCCCCTGCTGGTGTTCTCCCCTGAACACAGCACGCGTCAGTCGCTGACGCTGTCGTGGGGCGTCGAAACCTACATCACCCCGGACTTCAACAACCAGGACGAGATGGTCGGGGCCGTCGACGCCTTCCTGCGTGATCGTGACCTCATCAAGGTTGGCGAACGCATTGTCATTCTTTCGGGATCACCGATGGGTGTGCCCGGGAAGACGAACAACCTCCGCGTCCACAAGATCAAGGAAATTGGCGAGCCGATCTGATTCTCCTCGCGGCTCACGGCCGTGAACGGACAACGACCAAGGGGAGCCCGCTTCGGCGGGCTCCCCTTGGTCGCTGTTCCAACTGTGCCACCACAAGGTGGTGATCCTGTACCCGGAAGGGGAGTCGAACCCCTACAGCCTTTCGGCCAGACGGGTTTGAGCCGTCCGCGTATACCATTCCGCCACCCGGGCTGGGC
>JBBSRQ010000106.1:0-10606 GCA_038242845.1 Propionibacteriales bacterium
CCCTTCAGGGGCGTCAGGTCGCTGATCTGGTTGTAGCTCAGGTCCGCATACGTGAGGTTCGGGAACGCCTCCAGCCCCCGGAGATCGTGGATTCGCCCGTCGGCGCAGTTGAGTTCCGTGATCTCCTCGGCAACCCTCAGCGAGATCGGCGAACCGATGGCCTTGCGCAGGCCCACGTTGATGCACGCGCGGAGCTCGGCGTCAGGCATCACGACGGTGGTGGGGGTCGGCTTCGTCGACGCAGTGAACATGACGATGTTGTTGAAGACGAACTTGGTGACCCACGTGTAGGTCCACGTCCCATTGTTCTGGCTGCTCTGGATGACCCTCGACTCGGTGTAGGAACGGCAACCATTGCGGCCCGTGACGAGAGTGTCGCATTCGGTGTTCCAGCGGCGACCATCAGATGCTGTCCACTCGTTGGTGAAGGCCAGTTTGTTGCCCTTCCACAGCGCTCGTGGGGACGGGAGATATGTCAGGTTGTTGAACACCCAGCCCGTCCTGGCGACGAACTTCCCGTTGACCTCGCTGACCTGGGTCGCCTTGATCTCGGTGCGGCAGCGCTTCGTCTGCGAGTACGGCTCGCACGTGGTGCGCCAGTCACGGCCGTTGACGTGATGTGTTCCCTCGGTGACGTAGGGGTTGACGTCCGCCTTCGCTGGCAGTGACCCCCCCATCACGGCAGAGGCTGCGACAACCACCGTTGCCAACGCCAGTGCAATCCTGCGCTTCATTGCGCTCCCTCGGTTGGAGGCCCCGGACCACTGTGGCCCGGGGTGTTCGCGAGAACATATCAGTGGTAGGTAGCGCATCGAGTGAGTTGATCGGAACATTTATCAACCCTTGTCAGAACGCATTCCAGCCGTTTTCCAGCCGTGGTTTTTCTCAGTAATCGGGTGCCGCACTCCCTCCAACGTGCTTGAAGCGTTCACACCTGTCCGCAATGGCACCGCACTATGGTGGTCCGCAGCGCGCCTGCAACGTCGGCGCTTTGCAGTGAAGGAGTGCCATGAGCAAGGTTCTACTCGCGGGCGAATCATGGATCAGCGCCGTCAGCGACCACAAGGGCTACGACGTCTTCTCCCACACCCAGGTGCACATCGGCTGCGCGGAACTGCTGGTGGCACTGCGGGCCGCGGGTCACGAGGTCACCCACCTGCGATCCCATGACGTCGCCGAGGATTTCCCCCTGACCCTGGAGGCCCTGACACGCTTTGACGTCGTGATCCTCTCCGACGTCGGTGCGAATTCGCTACTGCTCCCCCCGCAGGTCTTCGAGGAGGGGCGACGGGCACCCAACCGGTTGAAGCTGCTGCGTGAATGGGTGCACCAGGGCGGCGGCCTCATGATGGCCGGTGGATACCTCAGCTTCCAGGGGTTCCAGGCCAAGGCCAACTACCACGGCACAGCCGTCGAAGAAGTGCTGCCGGTGGAGATACTTCCCTGGGACGATCGTGTCGAGTCCCCCGAGGGAGTCTGCGGGGTCCTGACGGACGTGGTTCACCCGGTGACCGACGGGTTGGACCGCGAATGGCCCTTCCTGCTCGGCTTCCAGAAGCTGATGCCTCGCAGCGACGCGGAGATCCTGGCCGAAATTGACGGGCATCCATTGGTGGCTGTCCGAAGCGTGGGCCAGGGACGGACCATGGCGTTCGCCTCGGACATCTCGCCGCACTGGGCACCGCAGGAGTTCATGGAGTGGGCGGGCTACGCGATGCTCTTCGACAACGCCGTCACTTGGCTGGCCGGCGAGGCCTGATCCCACTTCCCGCGGTCAGACGCGGGCGGAGAGGAAGTTCAGTACCGAGGAGAAGAACGGTGTGCCGTCGAGCGAGGGCGCCGTCAGTGCCTCAACGTTGTGCTCCGGGTGCGGCATCAGGCCGACGACATTGCCCTTGGCGTTGGTGATGCCAGCGATGTCATTGGCGGATCCGTTGGGGTTGTTGAGGTAGCGGAACACCACCTGGTCGTTGTCCTCGAGTCGCTTCAGAGTCTCGGGATCGGCCTGGTAGTTGCCCTCGCCGTTCTTCAACACGATGGTGATCTCGTCCCCGACCTCGAAGTCACATGTCCAGACCGTGTCCACACTCTCCAACCGGAGACGCTCGTCGCGGCAGATGAAGTGCTGGCTGGCGTTGCGAATCATGGCGCCGTCAAGAAGTTTCGCCTCGCACAGCAACTGGAAGCCGTTGCAGATCCCCAGCACGGGCATCCCCTTGTGTGCCGCGGTGATGACTGTGTCCATGACAGGGCTGAAACGGGCGATGGCCCCGCAACGCAGGTAGTCGCCGTAGGAGAACCCGCCGGGCAGGATGATGGCGTCGACGCCGTCGATGGAGTCGGACCCGTGCCACAGGGGCACAGCCTCGGCACCGGAGAGTTCGACAGCGCGCAGGGCGTCGTGGTCGTCAAGGGAGCCCGGGAAGGTCACGACACCGATGCGCGCCATCAGTCAGTCACCACTTCGAAGGACTCGATCACGGTGTTGGCAAGAAGTTGCTCAGCGGCCTGCTGTATTTCCGCGAGTTTCTCGGGAGTGACGTCGCCGTCCACCTCGATCTCGAAGCGTTTGCCCTGACGGACAGACATACCGTCGAATCCCAGGCGGCCGAGGGCCCCAGTGACGGCCTTGCCCTGGGGGTCAAGGATTTCGGGCTTGGGCATGACGTTCACGACGACGCGAGGCATGGCCCCAGCCTACCGGGCCTGACCGTGATCATCCGACACGGTCCCGATGCCGGCGTGCTGGTGAGCGTCAGAAGGCCAGGCCCTCGGGCTCGGGACCGAGCACGGCCTCACGCGGGTTGACCACCGCGAAACCGTTGGCCCTGTACGCCTCGTAGTCGAAGTCCTCACACTCCCTGTAACCGATCTCGTGGTAGTCGCGGAACCCCTCCCACTCCTCGTAGCCCTCCCCGAGGGAGCCCTCCAGGAATGCGTCGGCCATCGCCATCCCCAGCCGGGGTGCAATCCAGAAGCCCCCCATGGCCAGCAGGTTGCAGTTGTTGGCCGTGACACTGCGCCTGGCTGAGCGGACGCTCTCCGCCACGGCGGCGTGGACGTGCGGGCATTTGCTGGCCGCAACGTGGATTCCCATCCCCGTGCCACAGAACGCGAGTGCCTTCTCGAACTCCCCCTCGGCGATCCTGGAGCCGAGCAGGAAACCCACCCGGTGGTACATGGGGGCGCTCTCCTTGTCGGGGGTCAGGTCGGTGACGTCCCACCCCTTCTTCACGAGGTGTCTCTTCACGTATTCCTTCAAGGGGTATCCGGCAAAGTCGGCACCCATCACCACCTGCTTGTCCTTGGCCATCCTCATGATGCGACCATTTCCTTCCTCCGCTTCCTGCGGAATCGACTCCAGAATCCGCCCTTGAACTCACTGATGGAGATGACCAGCAACAGGACGCCGCCGTAGATGAGGGGACGGTAGAAATTGCTGATGGCCGGGAACATGTTCAGGCCTGATGAAAGGATTTGCAGGATGACGATGGCGAGCACCACACCCAGCAACTTACCCTTGCCGCCGTACGGGTCGACGCCACCGAGGACGACGATCAGCACCGTGAGCAGCGTGTAGGCCACCCCGTAGTCGGCCTTGGCCGAGTTGTAGTTCGCCAGGAGGACCAGCCCCGCCACCGAGGCGCACACACCGGAGATGGTGTAGGTCTGGATCAGCAGGCGCGTCGAGTGCAAACCGCTGAAGCGGGCGGCCGTCGCGTTCGTGCCCAGCATGTACAACTTCGACCCGAAGGCCATCTTGTGCATGATCACGCCGATGGCGATGGCGACCACGACAAAAATCAGCAGCGGCACGGGGAGTACCCCGAACAGCTTGGCTCCGAAGGTCTGTCCATACAGGGGAGGCATCCCGCTCAGCGGCTTGCCTGCGGTGATGATGATGGCGATGCCGGTGAACAGTTCCAGGGTGCCAAGCGTGACCAGAATCGCGGGGATCCTGACCACAGACACCAGGAATCCGTTGAAGGCACCGGCCAGGGCCCCGGCCACCAGGGACACCAGGACAGCCAGCAGGATACCGACGGTGGCCTGGCCCCCACTCGCGTCCGGTGGAACCATCGCGAGCATGATAGAGGCGGCTGCGATGGACGTCATGTTGGCTATCCCCACGACGGAGAGGTCGATTCCACCCGTGATCATGGTGATCATCACACCGAGTGCCATGAGCCCGAACTCGGGGAACTGGACGCCCATGGACTGCCACGTTCCGAAGCTCAGGAAGTTGTCCGTGCGGACGATCAGGAAGAAGACCAGGAGCACCACGAGGATGGCGAACAACCGCGTGACGTAGGGGTCCCGCCTGGCGAGCGTCAGCGGTCGGGAGAGGAGCGTTGCCGTTTCCATGTTCATATCCCTTTCACGCACTCACCAGGCGCTGGCGTTGGCGCCGTCGCATGAGTTGTACTGCGGAGACGCCGGTGCCGACGATGATGAGAGTGCCCAGGGCGAAGCGTTGCCAGTACGTCGGGACCCCCACGAGGATCATGCTGTTCGAGACGATGACGATGAGGAGCGTGCCCAGCATGACACCGGTCAGGGAGCCCGTGCCGCCGGTGATGGCCACCCCGCCGAGGACGGCGGCCGCGATGACCATGATCTCCATGCCCAACAGGTTGGTGGGGTGCATCTGCCCCATCGAGGTGGTGCGGATGAGACCTGCGATGGCAGCAATCACACCCACCACCACGTAGAGCCAGAACTTGATGGCCTTCACCTTGAACCCAGCACGCACGGCTGACGCCTCGTCGCCACCGATGGCGTAGATGCCACGGCCGAACATGGTGAACTTCATGACGAAGAAGATGATGACCACCACCGCCACGAGGATCGGGAACGACACCGGCATCGACGATGTGAGGCCGGATTGGGGGTTGGTCGCAACAAAGAGTTTGGCCCGCCCGAACGCTTCCATCGACGGGGGCAGCTTCGAGATCTGGACGGAACTCAGGGCGCCCTGCATGACACCGGAGAACACATTGGCCGTTCCGAGGGTGATGATGAGGGTGGGGACCACGAGGAACGTCGTGAACAGCCCGTTGAATGCCCCGAGCAGGGCCCCCAGAACGATGACGATGGCAAACGGGAGCAGGATGCTGCCCTGATACCCCGTGTCGACGAGGAAGCGCGTGGCGGCATAGACCGCCAGCGACGCCAGCGCCGGGAAGGAGACATCGATACCGCCGGAGACCAGCACCATGTAGATGCCGACGGCGAACAACCCCGGCACCACCATGGCGTTGGCGATGTCCACCAGGTTGTTGGCAGTGAAGAACTGTCCGCTCCGCGCCTGGATGATGATGCTGATGACCACGACGACCAGGAACACATAGAACTCCGTGGCTTTGAAAATACGCTGCATGACGGCCCCCATGTCAGGTCCCTTCCCCCGTTGTGACGGCACCCGTGATCAGGTTGGACAACTCCTGTTCCGTGGTGGTGACGGGGTCCACCTCCGCGGTGAGGCGGCCCTCGTCGAGGATCAGGATTCGCCTGCAGGTCTGCAGCAGCTCCGGGATGTCGTCGGAAATGACGATGATTCCCATGCCCTCCTGGGCGAGCCGCTGCAGGATGATGTGGATGTCGCTCTTGGAACCGATGTCGACGCCGACGGTGGGGCCGTTGAGGATGAGGATGTCCGGCTTCGTGGCCAGCCACTTGGCCAGCACGACGCGTTGCTGGTTACCGCCTGAGAGGGTGTTCACCGGGTTCTCCGGGTTTCGCGTGGCGATCCGTAGATCCTCCACCCACCGGTCGACCTCCTCCTTGCGACGCGAGGTGTCCAGCATCCCCAGCGGTGATGTGAACCGGTCGAGTTCCGAGATGACGATGTTGTCGGCAATGGAGCGCTCGAGCATCAACCCCTCGGTCAACCTGTCCTCTGGCACGTAGGCGATGCCGTTGGCGATCGCATCACGGATGCCCCCCAGCTTCACGGGCTCGCCCTTGACGCGGATTTCGCCGGAGTCGGTGGGAAAGAGGCCGAACAGCGTGAGCGCCAGTTCGGTGCGCCCGGACCCGAGGAGACCCGTGATGCCGAGGATCTCACCCTTGTGGAGGGTGAAGCTGACGTCCTCCAGCGCCTCCTTGAGGCACAGTCCCTCGACTTCCAGGACGGGTTCTCCGACGGATTCCGGCTGCTCCAGGCGTGTGTCCTCCACCTCGCGGCCCGTCATGTAGTGCGCGAACTTCTTGTGGTCCAACTCCTGCGGCAGGCTCGTGATCACCAACCTGCCGTTGCGGATGATCGTGAAGCGTTCGCTGATTTCGAAGACCTCCCCGAGCTTGTGGCTGACGAACAGGATGGCGATGCCGCGCGATTTCAGGTCGAGGATGACCCGGAAGAGGGCCTCCACCTCCCTGTTGGTGAGTGCCGTCGTCGGCTCGTCCATGATGATGAGCTTGGTGTCGTGCAGGAGGGCTCGTGAAATGGCCACGAGCTGCTTGTCGGCCACCGACAGGTCACCGACGCGGGCGTCGAGGTCCACCTGGAAGTTGATCCTCGCAATCGCCTCCTGGGCGATCGTGCGGAATCGTCGCCAGTTGGCGAACTTTCGGCCCTGGGAGAGCTCATGGTTGAGGGCCAGGTTCTCCATTACCGTGAGGTTCGGAAACACCGAGAAGTCCTGGTAGATGACCTGTACGCCACCCCGGATTGCTTCGATGGGCGTGAGCTTGTTGTGGGAGGTGCCGTTGAGTTCGATCGTGCCCTCATCCGGTTGGTACACACCGGAGATGACCTTGATCAAGGTGGACTTGCCACTGCCGTTCTCCCCGGCAAGGCAGTGGATCTCCCCCGCCCTGATCTCAAGGTTCACCCCGTCCAGTGCCTTGACCCCGGCGAAGGCCTTGCTCAGGTTCTTCACCGATATGACTGTCTCGACCATCCACGTTCCTTACGCGTCTCGGTTGGGCATGGGATTCCCTCTTTGGTTGACGCCGATGCGTCGACTGACACCAGCACATGGAGGTGGCGCAACGCTGCCGCCACGGAAGATGGCCGGTTGATTGACCGGCCACCCCCCGTGCGGTTGATCAGAAGCCGAACGAGTCGACGTTCTCCTTGTTGATGACAATCCAACCTTCGCCCTCGAGGACCTTGTCACTGCCCTCGGCGAACTTCATGTTGTCCCAGCCCTTCACCTTGAGGTCGATGCCGTCCTTGATCTCCTCGCCATCGAGCACCTTGCGCGCCATCTCCGCCAGCGCGTACCCGGCGTCGGCGGGATCCCAGAGGGTCAGCGCGTGCACGAGATCCTTGTCCAGGATCTCCTTGTTGGCCTCGGGCAGGCCCGTGCCGGCGGTGAACACCTTGCCCTGCAAACCGAGTTCCTCAATGGCACGCGCGACACCGGGTGCGTCGAAGGACGACGTGCCCATGATGCCCTTGAGGTCCGGGTACTTCTTGAAGAGTTCCTTGGCCTTCTGGTAGGCGACCTCCCCGTCGTCCTGCGACTCGACGCGGGGTTCCGCCTCGAGCAGCTTCATGTTCGGGTACTTCGCCTTCTGCTCCGCGACGCCGCCGTCCGCCCACTCGTTGTGCGAGGCGTTGGTGACGTGGCCCACCATCGTGGTGTAGGTCCCCTCCTCACCCATGGCTTCGGCGAGGTTGTCCATGATGAATCCGCCATAGGCACTGTTGTTGAATGCCTCGATGTCGTACTGGGTGTTCTGCTGGGACGCTCCCTCGTGCGTGACCACCACGATGCCGGCATCCATGGCCTCCTTGAGGACGGGCTCAAGTGCTCCCGGGTCCACGGGCACGACGCCGATGGCGTCGACCTTCTGGGCGATGAGGTCACGGATGACCTGCGCCTGCATCGTGGCATCGGTTTCGGCAGGGCCCTTCTGGTAGACGTCGAGGCCGGTGTCAGCGGCGTACTTCTTGACCCCGGTCTCCATGCGAACGAACCATGGGTTGGTGGAGTCCTTGGGAACAATGACGATGGTGTGCTTGCCGTCTGCGGGCTTGCTGCCATCGCCATCACCCGTGGTGTCGCCTCCATCGCCGCCGCAAGCGGTCAGGGCAAGGGCCGACGCCAGTGCCAGGCCCGCGATCGTGCTGAAAAAGCGTCGCTGCTTCATCTCGTGTCCTTTGAACGTTGTGCTGGGACGCCAACCGGGCTGCTCTGCTCGATTGAAGCGCTTCAACTGTCTACTCTGGACAATACCGGAGGGACGGCGCCCGTGGCCATGGCTTAGGAGCAACCGAGACCATTCCGTGACTTTGCCCGGCGGGAGAGGACCTGATGGCTGAACCGACGACAGCAGCACACTGCAACGCCGTCCCGCGCGTTCGTATGCGTGAGGTCGCGCAGCGGGCCGGCGTGTCCGTGGGAACGGTCTCCAACACACTCAACCACCCCGAACGCGTCTCGCCGACGACCCGGGATGCGGTGCAGGGGGCCATCCGGGAGCTCGGCTTCGTGCCCAACCAGCAGGCGAGGCTCCTGATGGGGGCACCCTCCAACGTGATCGGACTCGTGGTGGTGGATGTCCTGAGCCCGTTCTTCATGGAGATCGCCCATTCCGTGGAACGTGCAGCACGGGACGCCGGCCATGTGGTGATCCTGTGCAACTCCGAGAACGACCACGACAAGGAGTTCTCGCTCCTCCAAATGCTGGCGGCGCAGCAGGTGCGTGGAGCCCTGCTTTCGCCCGCCGGAGGCGGGAAGCCCACAGTCGAGGGTCTGCATGAGTTCCCCGTGGTCTACCTCGACTACACGGAGACCTCCGTGGGCTGTTCCGTGTCCGTGGATCACGCCGCCGGCGGCCGTCTTGCAGCACAGCATCTGCTCTCGCTGGGGCACAGGAAGCTCGCCTTCGTGGGTGGGCGCCCGGGGCTTCAGCAGTTCGACCTGCGCATGCAGGGGATGCGTGCGGCCATCACCGAGGCGGGCTTCGATCCAGCGGAGGCGCTGACAGAGGTCCACGAGGAGGGCATCGGACTGGAGAGCGGCCGGAGGGCCGCCCAGACCTTGCTTAACGACACACTTCCCAGTGGAATCTGCTGCGGCAACGACATGCTCGCGTTCGGTGTGTTCCGGGAGTTGCGCCGCAACGGGGTCCGCATCCCGGAGGACGTCGCGCTCGTCGGCTACGACGACGTCGAATTCGCGGAGAGCTGGATCGTTCCGCTGACCTCCGTGCGACAACCCACAACCGAGATGGGACGACAGGCTGCACACCTGCTCTTTGATCACGCCGTGGCTGCCCCTGACCACGAGCACCGGCAGGTCGTACTCCAACCCGAGTTGGTCATCCGAGACACGAGCGGAACACACTCGCACCTCACGGGTGCTTGAGAACGGGTCGTCTCCCCGAGGACAGCCCGCGGTCGAGCAATGTACGGGTCCTGACGGGTCCCCTGCATGCACAGCACACAACGAGGGCCTCGACGCATGCGCGCCGAGGCCCCGTTGCCGATCAGGATCAGTTGGGTCGGAACATCACGATGTTGTTGAAGACCCAATCGGTCGACTGAACATAGGTGTATCCACCTCCCGGCTTCGGTTTCGCCAGCACAACCGTCGACATGGTGTAGGAGCGACAGCCACCTCGGCCCGTCGCCGGGGTGTCACACTCGGTGCGCCACTTCCGGCCATCAGTAGCCGTCCAGCTGCCCTTGTGACCGAGTGGATTGGTCGCCCACTCTGCACGCTTCATGTAGGGCAGGTAGGTGAGGTTGTTGAACACCCAGCCCTTCCGGAGCGTGTAGCCGTTGCCGTCGCGAACCACCGTCGTGGCCCAGATGCCCGTGCGGCAGCGCCACGTCTGCGAGTACGGCTCGCACGTGGTGAACCACATCCGCCCGTTGACGTTGTGCAACCCCGGCAGCGTGTACGGGGCGCTGGGCACGAACTGCCCGGGCGCGCTCGGTGGAGGGCTGCTCGACGGCGGAGTGCTTGGCGTCGGACTACTGGGCGGAGGACTGCTCGGAGGAGGACTGCTCGGAGGAGGACTGCTCGGAGGAGGACTGCTCGGAGGAGGACTGCTCGGAGGAGGACTGCTCGGAGGAGGACTGCTCGGAGGGGGACTGCTCGGAGGCGTCGCCCCCTCAACCACCGGGTACGACCAGGCATTGACCCCGCCCGAAGCTGACTCGAACGC
Organism: Propionibacteriales bacterium; assembly: GCA_038242845.1. Lineage (GTDB taxonomy): Bacteria > Actinomycetota > Actinomycetes > Propionibacteriales > Propionibacteriaceae > Arachnia. The sequence continues at coordinate 10,129 of JBBSRQ010000106.1, forward strand.
CAGGAGAACCATCCCGTCCTCCCCCAGCGCGGCCATCGCCGACGTCGTCAGGGGAAGCGTCATGGTGTCCGCGCCGATCCCCACCTTCTTCGTCGCCCTGGCCAACAGGTGACCGCCCATGTCGTCGCCCCACGGGGCCGCCTTCACATCATCGGGTGAGCAGAGCGAGAACCCGAGCTTGTCGCCCGCGCAACTCGTGGACCACACGGGCACCATGTCAATGTCCCCGCTCCAGGCGTACGCCCGGAGCGTCCCGGCCTCCGTGCTGGTGACCTTGACCGTTGCGGCATCGGCGCTGAACGTGATGCCGTCCACGCCGAGCGCGCGGCTGGCGGGCAGCCCGGAGATAGTCACACCGCGCACGGCGGACTGATGGATGGTCTGTGGGGACTCCACCCCCATCAGCGCCGTGTCCGGGATGATCGGGGCACTGGGCACCGCCGATCGGCCATCGGGCGCGGTGTACCCGTCCAGGTAG
>JBBSRQ010000107.1:0-10513 GCA_038242845.1 Propionibacteriales bacterium
CAGCAGCAGCAGTGCAGTCTTTGTTGTCGAGATGCAGCGTAGATGGAACAAACACGCTTCTATTCCGAATACCGTTCCAAGTAGGCGACTCAACCGGACACTGTGGTCGATCTCAAGGATGGGTAGAGGCTGTGCGGTGCTGGCTTGCTGGGATTGAGTGCTTGGTGAGGAGGTCGTTGCCATACGCCGACCTCCGGCAGGGAGGACCCCGGAGGCCTAAGGAGCCGCCCCGGACAAATCGTTGGGCAACCTCTCAAGGCTGCTGGATGAGGTTGGCCGGAGTCCGGAGGACGCCGGGGTCCGGTGCAACGTAGAGATTCCCGAACCCGTCCCGGATCTCCCCGACACAAACCCTTCCTAGCGGGCTGGTTGCCCCCCTGAGGAACACTGAATCAACCACCATGCCGCCGGGGTGTGCTGTGGGATGCACGACAGCAGACAGCCCGCTGACCGCGAGGTTGGCCTTTAGGAATTCCAGCGGGGTCCCACAGTCGAAGGCCATGGCCCGCGTGACGCACAGGTCGAGAGAGTCGATCCTCGGCCGCCAGACTTCCTCGTACAGTCCCGACGGCTCGGCTCGCAGCCCCCGCACCAACGCGTTGGGCAAGAGGCTGGCACCCACGAACCTCAGGGTGCCGAAGTCACTAGCACGACCCACATCCTTCACCAGAAGACGAGGGCCCATCCGGTCCCATCCGGCAACGAAATCCCCCGGGAGTTCTGCAAGCCAGGTGTCGGCGTTGAGGATGAGGAGGTCATCACCTCCCAGCCAGTGGGCCACCTGTGCCACGGCGCCTGCGGTGCCCATCAACTGGGGTTCGCGCGAGACGTGGAGCGAGGATGGCTCGACGAACTCGGCGATCTGCTCGGCCAGGTGGAAGGCGTTCACAGCGGTCCTCCCTGCCACGGCCGCCGCCTGGCTGATGGCCCTGGCCAGCAACTCCTCGTTGTTCACCGTGAGAAGAGGTTTCGGGGTCACGTCGGTGAACGGTCGCATGCGGCTGCCCAGACCTGCCGCCAACACGAGGCAGGACAGCGGTGGGTGCGGAGACGCCACCACCTCGTGGACATGAGCGGCGCGGGAGTGGGGAGGAAACCAGCTCATGGATACCCTTCGTCAGTCACTGAATGGTGATCGTGTCACCGGCATCGACATTCTGCACGTAGGTGGCCATGTTCCGCTCGGTGTTCGAGACACAGCCGCCAAGTGGCGCCGAACTAGTCCGAGATCACGAGTCCGTGAACGTCGCACCGTCTTGAACAGGCTCCTGGCCTGCTCGGAGACTCGGGCCGCCACCGGCGGACCTGAGGAGGAGTTCGCCGCCTCGACCTCCGCAGCGTCACCATCGGACCAAGACCAGGACCAAGACCAAGCCCAGGTTCAGGGGCGCTGTCGGCAAGACCAAACGGAGAAGCATCAGGACCGCAAACCGAGGACAGGATCGAGCCAGATGCAGGAGGTACTCAGCACCGACAGTGCCACAACCCGGCGTGAGCCCAAAAAGGTCGCGGGCAAGGTGGAAGCAGCTGCTCATCGATTTCGTAGGGCAATCGCCGATGAGCCTCCATCGCCCGGTTGGTTTCACGGAGGCCGTGCATTTCGGCAAGCGCACCGAAAATGCTTGTCAAGACACATCGAGAGAACTGTAAGTGCTCCCCCCGGGAGAAACGGCCGAGCCGCGGATCGGATCATAGAGCCCATCCTGGCCGGGTCCGACGAAGACAATGAGGTCACCGACGTGGCTACCGCACTGTTGCACGCAGGACGCACGACAAGGTCGAGACAATGGGCTCCGAAGCCAAAACACGTAGTCAAAACGATATTTAGTAGTGCCGAAGAAGGGACTTGAACCCTCACGCCCGAAGGCACAGGATCCTAAATCCTGCGTGTCTACCAGTTCCACCACTTCGGCCGGCCGCCCGACGATTCTAGCAGCGGCCTGCCCCCCTCCATCACCGACGGAACAGACCTTACGATAAGCGAATGATCAACTTTGGGAGATTATGTATCCCCCATTGGCGTCTCGGTTGATTTCCCGCTATGGTTCGTCTCGAGGCCGCTCCTGACGAATTGTCGGGGAAACCTCAACAAATGAATCGTTCCGGCCGGCCAGGTCGGACCTTCTGGGGGGAAGGTCGAGATGGAGCCAACGGCTCGGTTGTCCGTGGCAAGGCATTCAATGCGTTGTCACGCGGCTCTGGTCGCAGCGGGAACGGTGTTGATCACGGTGAGCGGAATACCGTTGGGATTGGCCAATGAGCCGGTTCCAACGGTTTCCGCCTCACCGGTGAACGCCACCACTGATGGGGATTCATTGAAAATAGTCACTACCACTAAAGCAAGTCATGTCACGGCCAATGTATGGGCCATAAAGGCTGGACCCGACTCGGCCCATATCACTGTTTCGCCCGGTGAGTCGGCCAATGTCGCACAGGTCGTGGCAGTCACCCACACCGGCCGCACCCTGACTCGCTTCGAGTTGGACGGGAGCGTCATCGTCGAGAACCCTGCCGTGACCGAGTTGACCGCCACCGTGAGCACCATTATTGCGGGCACCAGGTGTGATGTGACCGAGGGCGTCAACCGCATCGTGCCCGCACAGGGGCAGTTGGCCCTGTCGTTCGTCTGCGAAGCGGGTCCCGGCTTCCAGCCCGGCGTCAGCGACATCACCACTGCCACCGTCTCCTGGCAGTAGGACGGCACCGCCCACAGTCTGGACTCCGTCGCCGAAACGATCAGCTGGGATGGCCTGTATCTCCACAACACCGTGGACGTTCACGACATCGACGGCGACGAACTCTCTGTGCTCGGATCCCTGATGGTGGCCCCCGACGGGGCGCTGCAATCGCTCACGCCTGAGTCGGGATCCATCGACGGGTCCATTGCGCGCTTCGGGTCCATTGCGCGCTTCACGTACACGGCTCAACTGGAGGGTTCCCCGAACTCCTGCAGGACCTACGACACCCTGGCCGTCGTTGCCGGCGACGAGGGCGAGCATGTTGCCTCCGATCCCGCCTCGGTGGCCGTCTGTCGCCGCTCAGCAGCGCCTGGTCTGCCCCACACCGGCGACTAAGGCAGCGGGGGAAGGTCCGGCTCCGGCAACAACGCCGGGTCATCGGCGGTGAACGTGCGGACCGGCCCGGGACCCGAATCCCGCGTCTCGAACCGAACGGTGACACGTCCCAACCCTGAGCCCCACACCCAACCACGTCCGTGGTCGGCATGCGACACGTCAGCGCCCGGGTACCACCCCCGGCCGCGCACACCCGATACGTCCACCTCGCTGGTTGTCCGCGTCAGAGGCGTCGCATCCGACTCCTCGTCGAAAAGGCGTTCCTGCGCGGACTGGACGAAGTTGGATGTGGAAACTCCCAGCAGCCGCACGCCGCTACGGACGTCCACTTCCTTGAGCAGTTCAATGGCGATGGCGGCAATTGCCTCTTCCCTGTCGGTTGCCCCACCCAGGGATCGTGCTTTGGACACGGTGGTGAAGTCCGCCAGTCGCACCTTGATGCCGACGGTCCGGGCGAAAACGCCGGACTTCTGCACGCGTGTGGCGACCTGTGCCGCATCGCGACGCAGGATACGCTCCAGCTCCGAGGCGTCCACGAGGTCGACGGCAAACGTGTCCTCGGTGGAGATCGACTTCGCCTCCCTCTCCGCCTCCACCGTCCTCTCGTCGCGGGCGAACGCCAACTGCGCCAACCCCTCCCCGGAAGCCCTGCCCAGTTCTCGGACGAGTTCCTCCCGGCTCGCGCGGCGCAGATCGGCGACCGTGTGCATGCCGATCGCGAGCAATCTGGCTTCCGATACCGGGCCGACACCCGGGATCGCGCGGACGGGGAGATCCGCGATGAAGTCGAGTTCCTCACCGGGGGCAATGATCCTCGCCCCGTTTGGTTTCCCCGCCTCGGAGGCCACCTTTGCCACGAATTTGCTGGACCCCACTCCCACAGATGCGGTGAGTCCACCGGTGCGCCGCGTCAGTTCGCTGCGCAACTCCTCGACGTGTTTCGCAGTCCGGGCGGGATCCCAGTCGCTCAGTGCCAGATCCACGAAGGCCTCGTCCAGGCTCAGCGGTTCGACTGCCGGGGACACCTCGGCAAGGAGTTCCATCACCACCTGGGATGACTGCCGGTAGGCGTTGAAGCGTCCGCCCAGGAATGCGGCGTGGGGGCAGCGTCGACGCGCCTCGGTGCCGGGCATGGCAGAACGCACGCCGAACACCCGTGCCTCGTAGCTGGCGGTGGCCACCACACCGCGCGGTCCTGCCCCACCCACCACGACGGCCTTGCCTCTGAGGCTCGGTTTGTCCCGCTGTTCCACGGCCGCGAAGAATGCGTCCAGGTCCAGGTGCAGGATCGTGGCCTCTGAACGCATGGGACCAAAGCTACCCGCGTGCCGAACCTCGCATCGCGAGCCACGCGCCCGCCTCCTCGATCGTCTCCACCAACGCGATGGCGCCCGCCATGGGCCGTCCGGCCGCGAGTGACTCCAACAGGGGCCAGGCAGGCAGCGTCCTTCTCCACTGGTGACGTCCGACGAGTACCAGTGGCGTCATCATCGCCGGATCGGTGGCGTAGTAGTTGGCCGTGACGGCCTGGAACAGTTCCTGGACCGTGCCTGCAGCACCGGGCAGGAAGATCAGACCCCCGCTGCAGACCTCCAGCAGGGTGGCCTCACGCACGGCGTTGGAGCAGTACTTCGCGATGCGTGTGGCGAAGGCGTTCGGGGGTTCGTGCCCGTAGAACCAGGTCGGGACCCCCAACGTGTCCGCGCCACCGGCAAAGCGCTCCTTGACGTCGAACGCGACGCGTACCCAGGCATCCACCGATGGGCGGAAACTCGGCACCCGGGCCAGCATCCCCAGCGCCACACCGAGTGCCTCGGGCCCGTGGGGCGAGAGACGCGCTCCGAGATTGGCCGCTTCCATGGCGCCGGGGCCCCCTCCCGAGGCGACGAGGAACCCGCCACTCGCCAGTTCCATCCCCAGGGCCGCGGTCATGGCGTAGGCGTCGGATCCCCTCTCCATCGCATGCCCACCCATGATCCCAACCACCCGTTGCTGGTGGAGACCGGTCAGGTACTCATCCAGGGCGTCGGAGATGGCGTGGTCGTGCAGGGCAGCCACCAGCGTCTTCTCCAGGGAGGCAACGGCGCCCCCACTGCGCGTCCAGGCATAGGCCGTCGCATCGAAGCTGTCCGCGTACACGCCAGTGGGCATCGTGTCGTAAAGGTTCACGGCCCGGTACAGGGACGCCCGATACGGGTTCAGCGGCGAGTCGGGGATCCGGGGGAACAGGAGGGCGCCACGAAGACGAAGGTCCTCGGCTGCGGCATCAGTGAGGTCGCATCCCATGAACATGGTCGCGTGCACCCGACAGCGGGCAAGTACGCCTTCGCGGGTCCGCAGGTCGAGGGACTGCACCACCGCGTGGGACAGGTCGTGGCCCACGTCGACGGCGGCGTCGAACTGGGTCAGCGTCTCGATTTCGTCGGCCTCAGGCACCTCGCCAACCTATCCGCGACGGGGGCAGCGCGTCGTCATGGAAGCGCGTAGAAGTCCTGGAGAATTTGCGCCAGATCCTCCACTGTCATGTTCTCGATCGCGCTACTCACCCTGAGCACACCATCCGTACCGGCCATGGCGCACTCCTTCACGGCCCCATCGTCGCCCGATTCGCAGACAGCCTCCCCCACCCTGCGCGGTGCCACCGCAAGGTCCACGAACAGCGAGTACTCATCGGGCCCTGTGGCCACGTACACCGTGAACGCCTTCAAAATCTCGGCATCCTTGTTCGAGTAATCGACGAAGCGAGTCACGGACAGATCGGTGCGACCCGTGACCATGAACTCGCCATACGTGTCAGGCAACTGCATCGAGGCGAGCTCTCGCAGTTCATAGCCCGGCTCAAACTCCCCCGCCGGACTCGACGTGGGGCCAGTCGGGCTCGGTGACGTCGTGCCGGGAGTGGGGCCCGATTGAGTCACCGTGGGATCAACCGGCGGGAGAGACGTCGACTCGGCCGATGGGGGACCACCCATCACCAGCCAGAGAACCATCCCGAGGATGGCCAGCCCCGGGGGCCACGCGCGGCACCAACGCCTGCAGCATGCTGATGGCGCCCGCTGTCCGCCGGTAGAACATGCCGCCGCCCGACCCGGCACCCAGCACGGAGGACGCGGCACCCATGAGGTGTTGCTCCACCTCCACAAAACCTGCTGTGTTCATCTGCGCGCCATGAGTGCATGAGTCGCCCACTTCTCTCATGAACTTGGCCAGATCGTCAAGCGCCTTCACCTGCACCCGTGTCGCCGCGGCGTACTCGGCTGCCCCGTCGTCGTCCCATCCCGGGACCGTTTCCAGGGCCGCAGCCTGCTGCCTGACACCTTGCACCTGGGCGCTGAGCCGCGCCCAATGCCTGGCATCCTTGCCCAGTGTCTGCGGTGCGTCCTGGTGGATCATGATCTCGTTCTCCACTGCCTCCCGGACGATGGGCACCAGCTTCCGGAGTTCGTTCTTCAGGTTCCCGGCGCGGCCATCGAAGGCCACCCGGGCTGCCGTGATCGCGGAAGTGATCGGGCCCAGTGCGGCGGAAGCCGCGAAGTGCAGAGCGGCTTCCGTGTCGTCGCGCTGCATCGCCACGTTGCAGGCGGAGTCCAGGGAATCGAGCCGGGACGCCAATGACTGCCCGGGAGCACCACTGCTGCCCGACGCACCACCATTCATCAGGTCGACGACGCGCTCCACAATGTTGTCGACCAGACTCTGCGTCATGTTGCGCGCCTCTCAGGACTCATTATTGGAACTAGGCTAACAGCGCCCCGGTCCCGTGTTCTCGTCCCGACGCCGGGTCAGCCGGGCGTGGGGCGGTACTGCACGAAGTCGAAGCCTCCGTGGGGCTCGCGGGAGACCTCGGTCCACTCGCTCCTGCTGATGAGCGGGAAGGTGGTCTCACCCTCCGGCGACTGGTGGACGTGCGTGATGTCCAGCTCGGTGAGATAGGGCCACGCGGCACGGTAGACCTCCCCACCACCTCCCACGTAGCAGACCTTCCCGGGCGTCTGCGCCGCGAGTTCGAGGGCGCCCTCGATGGAGTGGGCCACCTCCACCCCGTCGTCGCTCCAGTTCTGGTCACGCGTGACGACGATGACGCGACGATGCGGCAACACCCTGCCGATTCCTTCGTGCGTGCGGCGCCCGAAGATGAGTGTGTTGCCGGTGGTGACGGCCTTGAACCTCTTGAAGTCCTCGGCGATGTGCCACACCATGTCGGCACCGGAGCCGATCACGCCGTTGTCGGCCACGCCGGCGATTGCCACGATCCTCATGTCCACACTGCTCGTCAGACCGCTATCGGGGCTTTGATGGGCGGTGCGGGGTGGTAGTCGCGGACCGCAATGTCGTCGAGGGTGAATGCGTCGATCGCGGTGACGTCAGGGTTGATCCAGAGAGTGGGCAGCTCGTCGGGGATGCGCTCCAGTTGCTCGGCCACCTGCTCGCGATGGTTGGAGTAGATATGTGCATCCCCCAACGTGTGGACGAAGTCCCCGACGTCGAGGTCGCAGACCTGCGCGACGAGGTGGGTCAGCAGGGCGTAGCTGGCGATGTTGAAGGGGACACCCAGGAACACGTCGGCGGAGCGTTGGTACAGCTGGCAGCTCAACCGGCCCCGGCCGCCCTGGACGGGGGTGACGTAGAACTGGAACAGGGTGTGGCAGGGCGGCAGCGCCATGTCGTCGATGTCGGCGACGTTCCAGGCGGAGACGACATGGCGACGCGAGTCCGGGTTGGTGCGGATCGCCTCGATGACGTCGGCGAGTTGGTCGACGTGGCGGCCGTCCGGGGTCGGCCAGGAGCGCCACTGATGACCGTAGATGGGCCCGAGGTTGCCGTCGGAATCCGCCCACTCGTCCCAGATGGAGATTCTGTTCTCGTGCAGCCAGGCCACGTTGGTGTCGCCACGGAGGAACCACAACAGCTCACCGAAGACGCTGCGGGTGTGCACCTTCTTGGTGGTCAGCAGCGGGAACCCCTCGCGCAGGTCGAAGCGCATCTGGTGCCCGAAGATGCTGCGGGTCCCGGTCCCGGTGCGGTCCGACTTGTCGACGCCGACCTCCAGGATGGTTGTCACGAGGTCGAGGTACTGCTGCATCTCAGCCCTCCTTCAGCCACTCGACGAACGCCCGGACTGCCTGGCCGCGGTGGCTGATGGCGTCCTTCTCCGCCGGTGACAACTCACCGGTTGTGACGTCGTGGCCCTCAGGGATGAAGATGGGGTCGTAGCCGAACCCGTTGTTACCACGAGGTGCGGTGGCGACGTGCCCTGGCATTTCTCCGCGGAACACGCGGCGCTTGCCGCCGGGGGTGACGTGGGCGAGCGCGCAGACGAACTGGCCGCACCGCCGATCCGCCGGGACGCCGTCGAGCTGGGCGATGAGCAGCTCCAGGTTGGCTGCGTCATCACACGCGGGACCGGCCCATCGTGCCGAGCGCACGCCCGGCATGTCGTTGAGTTCCTCCACGGTGATGCCCGAGTCATCAGCGATGGCTTCGACACCGGTGGAGCGGACTGCAGCCTGCGCCTTGAGAATGGCATTGCCCTCGAACGACCTCTCGGTCTCCTCCGGCTCCGGGTAGGAGGGGAAGTCCGAGAGCCCCAGGATCTGCACGTCCAGACCTGCAGCCTCGACCACCCGCCGCAACTCCTCGAGCTTCCTGGGGTTGGTGGTGGCCACCACGATGCGACGGGTCATGACAGCAGCGCCCGCTTCTGGATGTCGGTGAGTTCACGGCAGCCGGCGGCCCCCAGATCGAGCAGGACGTCGAGTTCTGCGCGGCTGAACGGCTTGCCCTCGGCGGTGCCCTGCACCTCGATGAAGTCGCCGGAGCCGGTCATGACGATGTTCATGTCGGTTCCCGCGGTCGAGTCCTCCTCATAGGCGAGGTCCAGCAGCGGCACGCCGTTGACGTAGCCTGCGGAGACGGCGGCCACGGAGTCCATGAGCGGCTCGCCCGCGAGACGGCCAAGGCCCCTCAGGTGGGAGACGGCGTCGGAGAGCGCCACGTAGGCGCCCGTGATGGCCGCTGTGCGGGTGCCACCGTCAGCCTGCAGGACGTCGCAGTCCAGAACGATGGTGTTCTCGCCCAGTGCCTTGTAGTCGACGACGGCGCGCAGGGCACGGCCGATCAGCCGGGAGATCTCGTGTGTGCGGCCACCGATGCGTCCACGCACCGCCTCGCGATCGGAGCGGGTGTGGGTGGCGCGCGGCAGCATCGCGTATTCGGCTGTGACCCAGCCGAGGCCAGAACCCTTGCGCCACCGCGGAACGCCGGTGGTCACGCTTGCGGCCACCAGCACACGGGTCTTGCCGTACTCGACGAGGACGGAGCCCTCCGCATGGTCCAACCAGCCCCGGGTGATGCCGATGGGGCGGAGCTGTTCGGGCGTGCGGCCGTCGATGCGGGCTGTGGGAGTCGTCGTCATGTCGAACAACCTAGCGCCCCGCCCCTACGGCTCAACCGCCGGTTCGAAGTTGCGGACTCCTGACTCGACCGCCGACGGAAGTGCTCACCATGGAGCTGCCCTGACCAACACTGCCCCGACCATCAAGTGCACAACGAGGGTCCGGTCACGCTGATGTCACCAGGAAGAGACGCTGGTGCCCTTCGACGGGGTGTCGGTGCCCACGAATGCCTTGCAGTGGCAGCGATCCGGAACGGCCACGTCGCCCAGTGCGTACTCGATGTGGTCGCCGCATCCCTCCCAGGTGGGCTTTCCGCAACTGTCGCAGGTGACCTTGTGGCACATGGATGAAACTCCTCGTTCGTTGTGATCAGTCGATGGCCACTGTAGTCGCGCCGCTGACGAACTCCCCCAGCAGCCGACGGCCGATACCGTGGAAGTTCTCCGCGTCGCCAGTGGTGAGGAAGGTGCGGGTGGCGTGCCGGGGCACCTCGTGCAGCAGTCCTCGGGTGGTCAGCCCGGAGTAGACGGCCTGCGCGCACGTGTCCGCGCTCGAGACCAGGGTCACCGCATCGCCGACGACGTAGTTGATCACGCCGGAGAGCAGCGGGTAGTGCGTGCACCCCAGGATGAGGGTGTCGATGCCCTGCTTCGTCAGCGGATCCAGATAGCCCTTCGCGACGCCGAGGAGTTCCGGACCACCCGTGACACCGGCCTCGACGAACTCCACGAAACGGGGGCATGCCCGGGTGCTCACGGCCAGGTCACCGGCGACGGCGAACGCGTCATCATAGGAACCGGACGTGGTCGTGGCCTGCGTGCACACCACACCCACCCGTCCGTTGCGGGTGGCGGCCACCGCCCGCTTGGCCGCCGGCAGGATGACCTCGAAGATGGGGATGACGCTGTACCGCTCCCGGGCGTCACGGAGGACCGCGGCCGACGCCGAGTTGCAGGCGATGACCAGCGCCTTCACGCCCAGACTCTCGAGATAGTCCAGTCCCTGCAGCGCGAACTGGCGCACCTCCGCGATGGGGCGCGGCCC
>JBBSRQ010000108.1:0-10508 GCA_038242845.1 Propionibacteriales bacterium
ACCTGAACACATACAATCCCGTCAACAACAACGGGAACACTATGGAAACTGGCGTGCCGGTCATCAACGTGAACGAATCAATCGGGGCCGTGTACTCATAGGCCGGCATCATCGCGATCCCGATTACCGTCGGATACAGCAGGAACAAGGCATAGAAGATCCACGTCCGTGCTGAATGCAACTGACGCACCTCAACCTTGACTGCTTCCACCATTACTCTGCGCTCCGTCGTCTCACGCTCATGCGGCAGGAACCCATGAACTCCTCCACCCGCTTCTCCCGCAGTGACGGCCATCGAGACGCCGGGGCTAGCTGGACACTAGGGCACTCACCCCTACAACAATGCGTCCCCACACCGGCAGACGGGCACAGCGTTCCAGGGGAAGACCCAGGACGTCCCTCACGTCAGCCAAGAGTCGTACAGTCCAGCCAGCAAAGCGACGGCTCAGGTAGCCACGACGAAAAGGCATCGGCAGCGATCCTTATCCAGTGCCTACAACGCCAGGTGCCGCACAGATGGGCGGTTTCGAGTGCACGACACTCCGTTGAATTTGTATTCAGAATAGGAGCGCGATTATTCAAAGTAGGTTGCATCTCGACAGAGGAAAAGCGGCAGAAGGCCGCGGTCTGCCTGGCGTGGGCAAGTTACACGGACGTAGTTATCCACGGACTGTGGAAAAGCCGGTGGATAACTACGTTGAAGAACGCTCCCAGGGCTCGACCGGTCCCAGCACCGGGACGAAGATGGGATGAGCCAGGCTGACGAGTTTCGGTTCCCAGTCGGGCTGGCGTGAACGCACCTTGACCCGCAGGTGCTCCAACTCGAGATTCAGTTGACCCTCAGTGACAGGTATCCGTACCGCCAGATCAGGTGCCGCCACGATCCGCGTGGCATCGAAACGGTAACCGCGAATCGTCGCCTCGACACGCAGGCCTTCGAGATAAGCGGCCACCGCGGGCAGCGGAGACTCGCAGGTCGCGAATCGCGTGAGTTGCGGGTGGTTGCGGTAGCCCTTCGTCTTGCCACCCAACACAGCCTGGGCCAGGAGCGCCTCCCGCCAGCACGACACCAGCGCTGCCCTGTCGAGGACAGATGGATGAAGACTCCAGAGGCGCACACTTCACCCTTTCATACCGGCGCATACGCTGAATGCATGCTCAATCCCATGTCACAGGTTCGCCGCGCCATTGGGGAGACCCTCCGCAGCCGAGTCGCTGGTCCTGAAGCCGACGCCAAGGCCGCTTTGATCTGGGACTCCCCCGGCGAACGCTGGCACGCCCGCGACTCCCTCATCTGGCACGTCAATGGCGACGCCGCCATGTACGCCGGTGGGATCCGTTCCTTACTCCTTCAAGCACTCCATCCCGCAGCCATGGCTGGCGTCGCCGGGCACTCCGGGTATCGCTCCGACCCGTGGGGACGGTTGCAACGCACTAGTGAGTTCCTGGCCATGACCACCTACGGACCCATACCGATGGCCGAGAACATGATCGCAAAAATACGCAATATTCACGAGCGGGTCCGTGGCAGGACTGATGATGGCACCGCGTACCGCGCGTCCGATCCCCACCTTCTCGAATGGGTACACCTGGCTGAGACTGAGAGCTTCCTCACGGGATTCCACCAGTTCGGCGATCGCAAACTCACACAAGCCGAGGCCGACGATTACGTTGCCCAGGCTGCCCCCGTCGGGGAGATGTTGGGAGCCGTGGACCTCCCCCGCACTGAGGCTGAGCTCCATGCTGCTTTGGAGGCGTACCGCCCGGAACTAAGGGCATCGGAACCAGCCCTGGAGACGGTCTCGTTTCTCGTGCACACTCCGCCGGTGCCGTGGATCGCACGACCGGGCTACTGGATGCTGGTTGCCGGTGCCATCAGCACCCTTCCTGTCTGGGCGCGGCGTGAGCTGAATCTCCCCACCAGCAAATGGTTCGACACGCTTGTGGGGCGCCCACTCGGCGCCTTCGCCACCGCCGTGGTGCGATGGGCGTTGACGTCCCCCGGCCGGGTTCAATCGGGAACCTATTCCACACCGGCCCGTCGAGGTTCCAGAGCCGTCTGACGCAGAGGCACCTCCATCAGACGACGGCCCTCCCTCTGTGGTGCAACTGGATGGCCGGATGCACGGCGGGCGAGGCTCTCCATGGCCTCCCACACAGCGATTCTCCCGTCGCGGAAGAACACGGTGACACCGGCGAGGTCAGTACGACCCACCACCCCAGCGATGAGTTCGGCCACGTGGCCGCGTGAAGTCCTCCCCTGCACCACGTGGTCGCCATATTCGATGCGACCTGTACGCACATCATCTGTCAACCGCCCTGGCCCGAGAATCGTCCAGTTGAGGGCCGTGTGACGAAGGTGCTTGTCGGCGACGGCCTTCGCATCCACATAGGCATGGAAAGGGTTATCCACGGGAGTGTTGTCCCGGCACGAGCCGACGTAGGACAGCATGACAAACCGGCCGACGCTCTCGGCAACGGCGGCATCAATGGCACGGATAGCCGCATCCCTGTCGACGGCGTAGGCATGCTCAGGAACCCCTCCACCAGCACCCGCCGCCCAGACGACCGCGTCACTGCCAGCGACGAGTCGTCGTGTCTCCGCCACATCCAGGTGCTCGACGTCACTCACCAGAGCGGTGGCGCCAGTGGCCTCGACATCTGCCACATCGTCTCGGTTTTGCACGACGGACGTAACACGATGTCCACCCCTGACCAGCAACGGGGCGGCCAACAGTGCGACCTGTCCGTGCCCTCCAATGATCATAATCTTCATGCATCGACGCTAGCCCAGACGTCAATGGAGGAACGATTCGCGTTCGGAACGCGACCCGCGTTGTACACCAGCGCACCGTCAATCGTCACCCCAGGAAGCCGGCCCCGGTTCGGCCAGCTCAGTCTGACTGGCCCTCGCGTAGCCGGGCGACGGGGTTGCCGTCGGCACGCCGGGCCAGGCTCTCCATCGCCTCCCAGATTGCGATGGCGCCGTCCCTGAAGTTGATGGTGACGCCGCCGAGATCGGTACGACCCACGACACCGGCAACCAGCTCGGCCACGTTGCCGCGGGAGGTTTCACCCGCCATGACGTGGTCGCCGTACTCGATGCGGTTCGTGCGCTCGTCAAGCGTCAACTGGCCTGGACCAAGGATTGTCCAGTTCAGCGCGGTGCGTCGGAGATGGTCGTCGGCGGCTGCTTTCGCGGCCGCGTAGGCGTGGAAGGGGTTGTCCTCAGGGACGTTGTCCCGGCCGGAACCCACGTAGGAGACCATCACGAAACGGTCCACCCCCTCAGCAACGGCGGCATCGATCACACGGATCGCCGCATCCCGGTCCACAGCATAGGTGCGCTCCATACTGCCTCCACCGGCACCGGCGGTAAACACGATGGCGTCGCTGCCCCGTACCAACTCGCGCGTGTCCTGGTCATCCAGGCGCTCGACGTCAGACACCACCGCAGTGGCACCGGTGGCCTCGATGTCTGCAACCTGCTCGGCGTTCCGCACCACCGAGGCGACCTGATGCCCGCCCTGAGCCAGCATCGGGGCGGCCAAGAGGGCCACCTTCCCGTGTCCTCCGACGATCATGATCTTCATGCATCGACCCTACCGGGAACGCCAATTCGAACTGGCGTATGGTCGAAGGTGTGACTGCACCAAACCGTGGTGGCTCCGCCAGGACACGTTCACGGAGACGCCCCGGCCGCAGTGCCCCATCAGGCCCCGGGAACCGTGCACGCTGTGCCAAAAGAAGCGTCACGGGGCCACAGGATTGCGGTCTGGCCTCCTGATCATGGACGACCGGGACTCCCGTGCGGCCCTCGCCGCGTCGAAGCGACGGTGGACGCCGGGTCCGTCAGTCAGTGACGACAAGAAGCATGTCGTCAGAGCCCTGCATGCAGCGCTCAGGAATGCCCGCGACGCTGGTCTTCGGAACAGCAACGGTGGCCACACCGAACTGACGCCCCACGAAATGCTCGGCTCCGGCGATGGTCGCGGAAGGCTTGCCCTCCTGTAGGACGAACGTCGCGTCCGAGGGGAAAACCAACAGCTGCGGCTCGCCCTCGTTGGTGAGTGCGAAACAGCCACCCGGACCGGTGATCAGCTTCTGGTTCGTGGGGCCGATGGCACCCGTCGGGGCGGCGCCGGAGTGCTGCAGTGCCAAGATGCCCTGGTCGCCAGCGACGGTGACATCCACGACACCACTCTCGTCGTTCGGCCCCGTGGTCTCCTCGGGGGTCGACGCTTCCGTGGTCGCGCTGGCTGGCTCGGAGGTCTCGGCCATGGGCTTGCTGGATTCGACCGTCGGCTCGGAGGTAGCCGTGGTGGCCTCTTCCAGGGGCTCGGTCACCGTCACGGTTGGCGTCGAGGCGGACTCATCCGGGGAGCAGGCGGTCACGCTCAGTGCCACAGCAGCGAGAGCGAAGGGGACAACGACACGAAGACGGTTGAACGACATCAATTTCCTCCAGGAAATTCTTGAGCGGCGCACGGTGTGACCCACGTGGCCTGCGACGAGATAACCGAACAATATTAGATCGATTCTGCAGAGTTACCCAATCGTCAGTGTCGCATGACGACTTCACTCGGCTCCTCTGAGGCCGGCTGGCTGGCCGCACTCCATGACGGCCTCCGATTCATGAACGAGCCGAGCCCTTGCTCGCATCAGATTCAAACACGATGGGGCCGGGCCGCAAGCTTTCCAGCCAGGCCCTGGTCACCCTCACGTGTTGCATGGACAGGTACCTAGCGGACTCAGGATCTCGGCTCTTGATAGCGGTGGCAATCTCATGATGAGCGCGATCGCTGATCGCCTTCAGCTCATCACCGCTCGGCATCTCGAACATGCGGTAATCGCGACCGCGCCGACGCATGACCTCCAGTAGCGAGGCAACCATCTCGTCGCCGGCGCCTCGGATGATCATGGAGTGGAACCCAGCGTCCAAAGTCTGCGCGAGATCCGAGGGAGGAGTCGCTGCCAACTCATGGGCCAATTGAACGAGGAGTCCGCACTCAGCATCGGACATTTTGGCTGCGGCCTGAGCCGCAACATGGCCCTCAAGCACCTCCCTCAGAGAGAACAATTCCAAGTACCGGTCCAACGGCAGAAGTGGCATCACCATCTCCAGCCCCGACATGATCTGAGGAGCCTTCATCTCAGAGACAGCCGACCTGCGTCCCGGTCGCGAAGTCAGGACGCCCGCCACCGAGAGCATCTTCTGCGCCTCCCGTAGCGAACTCCGCGACACACCAAAGCGCTCACACAGGTCAGCCTCGCTCGGCAGAAGCTGCCCTTCACAGAGCTCCCCTGACGCGATCATCCGGGCCAGCCCAGTCCTCGCGGTCTCCACAGCGCTCATCTCGCCTCCTGTGGCGATCATCCCACCCCCAAGCCTTTCGTAGGTTCGTCTGACAGTACGCAGAATTTTATCTGGATGTCTCACCGCAGAACCGCATTTATCGCATACTTGTCAGACAGGAGGCCCTCAATGTCGAATTCCCCCTCGCCGATCCAAGCGACCGCGTGGTCTGACCCTGAGCCGCGATGGTCGCTCGATCCTTTGGTGCGCCACATGAACCACGGATCCTTCGGAGCTGTGCCGGTAACAGTGCAGGAAGAGCAGGCCCGGCTGCGGAGCCTCATGGAGTGGAACCCAGTGCGATGGTTTGCCACGCTGCCATCCCGGGTGGCCGCCGCCCGCGAGAATATGGCAGCCCTGCTCGGGGTCGACACCCACCGCATGGTCTTCGTGCTCAATGCCTCTGCGGGCGCCTCGGTTGTCTTCCAATCCATGTTGGGCGGGGATCCCGTCGACGTCCTGGTCACCGACCACGGATACGGTGCCATCACGATGGGCGCCCAGCGGCTCGCACAGCGCAGCGGGGGGCGGACGTGGACGGCCAGCATCCCGCTGTCATCATCCGCCGACGAGGCGCTGGGCATCATCCTCGAGGCGCTCGACCAACACAGACCACACCTCCTGGTGGTGGACCAGGTGACCTCGGCCACGGCACGCCAGTTCCCCGTGGACGACATCTGCCGGGCGGCGCGTGAAAGGGGAGTGCTGACGCTGGTCGACGGCGCCCATGCCCCCGGCGTCCTTGACGATCCCGTGTGCCATGAGGCGGACTACTGGGTGGGGAACCTGCACAAGTTCGTATGCGCCCCCCGCGGTGCAGCAGTCCTCATCTCACGAGGCACGGGACAGGAACTCTTCCCCGTGATCGACTCGTGGGGTTCACCAAATCCTTTCCCAGAGCGATTCGATCACAATGGCACCCTTGACATCACTGCTTGGCTGACCTCCCCATTCGCGTGGACACATTTGGACGAGGCGCTTGGTTGGTCACAGATCCGCGACCACGCCCGCGCCGTCATGGACGAGGGCTGCGCGTTGGTCGCTGAGGCGCTGAAGGGTCTCGTGGAGGATCCTCGACCCGATGTCGGACAGCCCGTGGGCCCCATGAGGCTGCTGCGCCTCCCTGGCACGTTGGCCAGCACACATCCTGAGGCAGACGCTCTCCGCGTTCCCTTTGGCGACGCGACCGGCATCGCAGTCGCCTTCACGAACTTCGAGGGAACCGGCTACATACGTCTGTCTGCCCATGCTTACACCTCCATCCACGACTTCAAGTACCTGGCCACCGTCGGGATACCCCTGCTCCATGAATGGTCATCCACCCAGACCAAGGGGTCTCGTCATCACGACAACCAACCACCATCAAGGAGGATCGATGCGCAATAAGCTTCTGACCACAGTTGCCGCCGTCTCGGCGCTCGCGCTGTCATTGACCGCATGTTCGGGCAGTGGCGGCGGGGGCGACGACGGGAAAGCAGGCGGGGACGTCACCATCACCATGGTGGAGAGTCTCACCAACCCGGCCCGCACCGAGTTGATCAAGGGCATGCTGTCGGAGTTCGAGACCGACAATCCGGGCATCAAGGTGCAGCTGATCTCACCGCCAACCGAGCAGGCTGACCAAAAAATCCAGCAGATGCTGCAGTCAAAAGCCGGCGTGGATGTCCTGGAGGTCCGTGACCTCACGGTTGGCCCTTTCAGCAACAACAAATGGCTCTACGACATGTCCGCAGACCTCAAGAACTGGGATGGTCTGGACAAGTTGACCGACCAGGCCAAGACCGTCGCAGTGGGCGAGGACGGGAAGTCCTACTACGTCCCCTACGGCTTCTACGGGCTCAGCCTGTTCTACAGGACGGACATGGTCAAGGAGGCTGGCTTCGATGGCGCACCGAAGAGTTGGGATGACCTGATCACTCAGGCGGCCAAGATTCAGGACCCGACGAAGAACAAGTACGGCTACGCATTCCGAGGTGGTAAGAACTCAGCCGGGCAGTTGCTCAGCATCCTCCAGGCCTACAACGCCGACAACCTGGACGTCGCCAACGCCTACAAGGTGACCAGCGGGGACACCATCTTCTCCACCCCTGAGTCGCAGACGGCGATCGACCGCTACGTCGACCTGTTCAAGACCGGCTCGCCCGAGTCTTCGGTGTCGTGGGGGTACTCCGAGATGGTGCAGGCCTTCACCAACGGCTCCACCGCGTTCCTGCTCCAGGATCCGGAAGTGATCGCTGTGGTTAACGACTCCACCCTGACTGCTGATCAGTGGGCCGTCGCTCCCAACCCTGTTGGGCCCACGGGCAAGGCAGCATGGCCGATGGCCACCGCCGGCTGGGGTGTGGCTGAGGCGTCCGAACACAAGCCCGAAGCGGTGAAGCTCGTCGAGTGGCTCTCCGGTGATCCCTCAACTCAGTTCGCCAAAGAGAACTCACTGGTTCCGATTCTGAAGTCTGCTGGCGAGGACGAGTTCTTCAAGACCGGTCCCTGGGCGGCCTACGTGGAGATGACATCGCATCCCGAGACGTGGATCAGCGTCACAGAACCGCGTGACGTCGCGTGGTGGACCGAATGGATGCAACGGTCGGAAGCCGACCTGCAGCAGGTCCTGCTCGGGAAGATGTCAACCGCTGACATGCTCAAGGGCTGGGACCAGTTCTGGACCGAAAAGTGGAAAGGCTGACAGATGTCCGCCTCGACCGATGAGGTCGCCGAGCGGGGGCGCACGCACAAGGCGCCCCCGCCCAGGAGGCGACAGTTCACCAAACGCACGTCACTCACGATCCTCGCCTACCTGACGCCCGCATTCCTTTTCGTCATCATCTTCACTTACTACCCCCTCCTCGTCGGTGGCCAGATGGCGTTTCGCAAGTGGTCGCTGTACGACCTGACCAGCACGCCGTTCATCGGACTGGAGAACTTCAAGACCCTGATCGAGAACCCGCTCTTTGGCAAGGTGATGCTCAACTCGCTGGTGTGGGTGGTTGCCTCGCTGGTGCTGCAATTCTTCATCGGTTTCCTGCTCGCCCTGGGGTTGCGCAAGACATTCCGCTTCCGCGGCGTCTACCAGGCAATGATCTTCTACCCATGGGCCGTATCCGGCTTTCTCATCGGCATCCTCTTCCGCTGGATGTTCAACTCGGAGTTCGGCGTCTTCAACGACATGTTGATGAGGACGGGCGTCAGCGCCAAGCCCATCCCCTGGTTGGCGAATCCTGACCTCGCACTCGTCGCCGTCATCGTCGCCAACGTCTGGTACGGCGTGGCCTTCTTCGCAATCATGATCCTCGCCGCGCTGCAATCGGTACCGCACGAGTTGCACGAGGCCGCCGCCATCGACGGGGCTGGCCGGTGGCGGACCTTGACGCGTGTCACCATCCCCACGATCCGCACCACCCTGGTCCTGACGGTGCTCCTGCGAGTGATCTGGATCTTCAACTTCCCCGACATCATCTATGGCATGACGGGGGGCGGACCCGGCAACCAGACCCAGATCGCAACGACGTGGATGATCCAGTTCACGCAGCAGGGTGACTACGGGCTGGCGTCAGCGCTCGGTTTCATCGTCATGGGTGTCCTCGTGGTGTTCACCGGCGTGTACCTCATGCTGCTCACGAGGGAGCGAACGCCATGATCCAGAAAGACCCACTGTGGGTGAGCATCCCTCGGGCAGCCGGACTGGGCGTCTGGGCCCTGATCACCTTGTTCCCGTTGTACTGGATCCTCCTGACCTCGTTCAAACCGGCCAACCAGATCGCCGAGTACCCGGTGCGCTACTGGCCGCGTGAGTTCTCATTCAGCAACTACACCAGTCTCTTCCAGAAGTCAGAATTCGGCGCCTACCTGCTCAACAGCCTGGTGGTGTCTGCATCGGCGGCACTCGTTGCCACGGTCATCGCACTTCTGAGTGCATACGTCTTGTCACGGTTCCAGTTCCGCAGCAAGGGCGCGGTGATGATGGCCTTCCTCGTCACCCAGATGATCCCGGCTTTCATCGCACTGGGGCCGCTCTACCAGATGTTCACCAATCTGGGGCTGGTCGACAAGCGGTTTGGCCTCGTGCTGGTGTACATAGCGATGTCCATCCCGTTTGCGGCGATCATGCTCCGCGGCTTCTTCGACAACGTCCCGGACAGCCTCGAGGAGGCTGCCATGGTGGATGGTGCCAGCCGCTTCGGCGCGCTGTGGCGAGTCATCGTCCCGGTGATGACCCCAGGTATCATCGCGACTTTCATCTTCAACTTCGTGAATAGCTGGAACGAACTCTTCCTCGCGGTGACGCTGATCAACACCGACGATCGCAAGACCATTCCCACAGCACTGAACGGCTTCATCTCGAGCTTCAACATCGAGTGGGGACCCATGTCGGCGGCCGCCGTCCTGACGATCCTGCCCACCATGGTGCTGTTCGCTTTCGCAAGCCGCTGGATTGTGGCGGGGCTGACCCAGGGCGCCACGAAGGGCTGAAAACCTCCAGGCAGACCAGAAGAGCCCCGACCGCAATGGTCGGGGCTCTTCCACTGACGGTGATGCACTCAGCTAGCGACGACCTCGAAGGGGACGTGCGCGGTGACAGCGCTGTGCAGCTTGATGGCAGCAGTGTGCTCTCCGACGCTCTTCACTGGCTTGGCGAAGGAGACGGAGCGCTTGTCGATCGACGGGCCGCCGGCCTTCTTCACGGCCACGACGAGGTCGCTGGTGGTGACGGAACCGAACAGGTGGCCTGAGTCGGAGACGCGTGCCAAAACCTTGATCTGCAATCCCTCAATCTGGGTGCGGATCTCGGCGGCATGCTCGGCGCCACGGATTTCACGAGCGTCACGGGAGCGCTTGATGCCCTCGATCTGCTTCTCGGTGCCGCGGGTCCAACGGATCGCCTTGCCCTGGGGCAGGAGGTAGTTGCGGCCGTAGCCGTCCTTGACCTCGACGACGTCGCCGGCGATGCCGATCTTGTCAACGGTGCTGGTGAGAATGAGCTTCATGATGCACTCCCCAATCAGCGAGCGGTTGAGGCGTAAGGAAGCAGAGCAACCTCACGCGCGTTCTTGACGGCAATTGCGACCTTGCGCTGGTCCTGGACCGAGAGGCCAGTGACGCGACGCGCACGAATCTTTCCACGCTCTGAAATGAACTTCTTCAGAAGGTTGGTGTC
>JBBSRQ010000109.1:0-10464 GCA_038242845.1 Propionibacteriales bacterium
GGCCTCCACTCAGGAAACGGATGAAGGGGCTGCCAGGCTCGTCCCTCGCCAGCCTCCACCCAGGAAACGGATGACGGGGCTGCCAAGCTCGTCCCTCGCCAGCCCTCACCCAGCTTCCCGGCTGTTCCGGCACCGTGGGGATGGAAGTGGCTCCGACAAGCCCTGAAACCCACACGACGGGCGCCACTTCCGAGTGAGAAAACGGATGACGGGGCTACCATGCTCGTCCCACGCCAGCCTCCACCCAGGAAACGGATGACGGGGCTGCCAAGCTCTTCCCTCGCCGGCCTCCACCCAGGAAACGGATGAGCGGGCTGCCAGGCTCGTCCCCAGCCCTCACCGCAGCGGCACGCACCACCGCAGAAAGAGAGCCCCCTCCGCGTCCTGAGTAGGCGCCGCGAGGTACGAGCGCGCCATATCGAAGGACTTCAGATCCAACCTCAGGAGCCCTTCGGCCAGTCCTGTGGAGCTTCCGCTCCACCCTCGATGACGTCCTCGGTCTCGCCGGAGGTTTCCGTCCAGCTGTCCTTGGGCCGGTAGCCCAGCTCCAGCATCGTGTTGGTGAGGTCCCACCGGCGGTTGGGGTTGTCCGAGATGGCGTAGTACAGGCCGAAGGTGACGTCGGCCTCGATGGCTCGCCGGAAGACCTGCTCAGCATCGTCGTCGCTGAGCCACATGGCGTGCAGCACGTCCTGGTCCATCTCCATGGGGTCCTCGGCGGACCATCCGATCCGCAGGGCGATAAAGTCGATGCCGTACTCGTCGTGGTAGAACCGCCCCAGAGCTTCCCCGAAGATCTTCGAGACCCCGTAGAGGGAGTCACCGCGCGGCATGAAGTGCGGATAGACGGGCCACTCGCCGTCCCTGTCGTACAAGCCCATGGCATGGTTCGAGGACGCGAACACGAAGCGACGGACACCGGCTTGTCGCGCAGCCTCCAATGTGTTGCGGAGGCCAATGATGTTGGCCTGCAGGACGTCGTCCCACTCCGACGTGGGCGAGGCGGCACCGGCCAGATGCACGACCGTGTCGACGCCCTCCATGACGGCCAGCACTGCGTCGAAATCCGTGAGGTCGACTTTCCTGAGCTCCCGCTTCTCCTTGTCCGTGCGGGGAGTTCTTCCCTGCAGGACGAGGTCATAGGAATCGGCCAGCCGCTCCTCGAGTAGCTGGCCGATTCCGCCTGTCGCTCCGGTGAGGAGAACCTTGCGTTGATCATGGGATGCCATGGTCCTCATGGTTCCCCCTCACCGGGGCCACCGTCAATGGGCGAACTCAGGCCTGGATCACCGCTGCCAGACCCATCTCCGAGTCGCTGGCGAGCAGCGGGTGGGAGGGAACGGCCCGCGCGAGCACGCCGATCTGACCCGAGTAGCGGGCCGGGATGGTCGTCTCGAAGCGCGTGACGCCGTCAGCCTCACGCACAGGCGTCGTGGCGTACTTGCGGATGTTGTGGAGGTTGTCCTCGTTGTCGACGAAGCCGAAGATCAACTGGACGCTCACGTCCTCCGACGAGAGGTTGCCCAGGCGGACGTCCACCGTGACCGAGAGCTCATCACCTGCAGCGACCCGTCCCACGACATTGGTGTCGAGGGCGACGACGCTGAGCGAGTCCCAGTCGCGGCGCACCCGCTCCTTCCACTTGGCCAGGGAGTTGGCCTGCGAATCGTCGCGGAGTGCAGCCGAGGAGACTGCGGCCGGGGCATACATCTCGGTGACGTAGTCGCGGACCATGCGGGACGCCAGCACCTCGGGACCGAGGTCGCTGATGGTGTCGCGCATCATCTTGAGCCACTGCTGCGGGTTGCCGTGCGTGTCCAGGGTGTAGAACTTCGGGATGATCTCGTTCTCGATGATGCTGTAGAAGTACTCGGCCTCGGCATTGTCACGCTCGCTCTGGTCAAGGATTCCTTCCAGGGACGGGATCTCCCAGCCGAACTTGGGGGCGTAGAGCTCATCCCACCAGCCGTCCTTGATGGACAGGTTCGCAGCGCCGTTCAGCGATGCCTTCATGCCGGAGGTGCCGCATGCCTCGTAGGGACGCAGCGGGTTGTTCACCCAGACGTCGCAGCCGGGGTACAACGGGCGGGCCATCGACATGTCGTAGTCCGGCAGGAACACGAGCTTGCCGCGCACGTCCGGCTGGTCGGAGAACTGGACCATTTGCTGGATGAGCGACTTGCCGATGTTGTCGGCGGGGTGCGCCTTACCGGCGATGATGATCTGGATGGGCGTCTGCGGGTGGTTCAGCAAACGCTTGAGCCGCTCGGGGTCCGTAAGCATCAGCGTCAGGCGCTTGTAGGACGCACCACGACGGGCGAAGCCGAGCGTCAACACGCGCGGGTTCAGGGCGTCGACGGTCCAGTCACCGGGAATTCCGCGCACCTTGCAGGACTCCGCGAGGCGGGTACGGGCCATCTGGATCATGGAGGCGCGCAGTTGGCGCTTCAGGCTCCAGAGGGAATCGTCGTCCACGCGCTGAATGGCGGACCAGTCATACCCGTCGATGACGGTGTCGCTGTCCTCCGTGTGGGCCTCAAGGATTTCCAGGAGTTCCGGGTGGATCCAGGTGGGGTGGTGGACGCCGTTGGTGATCGAGGTGATCGGCACCTCGGTCTCGTCGAAGTCGGGCCACAGACCGTTGAACATCTCTCGGGACACTTCCCCGTGGAGCTTGGACACGCCGTTGGCGCGCTGCCCGAGACGCAGTCCGAGCACGGCCATGTTGAACCGGTTCTGGTCGCCGCCCTCGTAGGTTTCGGCGCCGAATTCGAGAATTCGGCTGATGGGCAGTCCGTCGCAAAAATGCGAGAACTGACGCTCAATCAAGGCCCTGTCGAAGCGGTCAATGCCGGCGGGGACCGGGGTGTGGGTGGTGAAGACCGTGCCCGCGCGCGTCAGTTCGACGGCACAATTCAGGTCATGGCCCTCCGCCAGGTACTCACGGATGCGCTCGAAGCCGAGGAAGCCGGCGTGGCCCTCGTTGCAGTGGTAGACGTCGGGCGTCGCGTGGCCGGTGACCTCGCAGTACGCGCGCAGGGCGCGCACTCCACCGATGCCGAGCAGCACTTCCTGCGCGAGGCGGTGTTCCGTGCCCCCGCCGTACAGGCGGTCGGTGATGTTGCGGGCCTCGGGATCGTTGTCGTCCCGGTCGGTGTCCAGCATCAGCAGGGGGATGCGGCCGACGGACGCCACCCAGATGAATGCCTTGACCTCGCGGCCGGAGACGTCGACGGTGATGGTCAGTGGTTCGCCGGAGGCGTCCCGCAGGCGGCGCACGGGCAGTTCGTTGGACGAGAGGACCGGGTAGCGCTCCTGCTGCCAGCCAGCTGCGTTCAGCGACTGGCGGAAGTAGCCGTGCCGGTAGAGGAGGCCGATGCCCACCAGCGGCAGGCCGAGGTCGGATGCAGCCTTCAGGTGGTCGCCGGCGAGGATGCCGAGCCCACCGGAGTACTGGGGCAGCGTCTGTGAGACACCGAACTCTGCCGAGAAGTAACCGATGGCCGTTGGCACGTCGGCACCCTTGGCCGCGTGGTTCTCAAACCACAGGTCGGCGGACAGGTAGTTCTTGAGGTCCTCGTGCAGAAGCTCGACGTTGCGGACGAACACCTTGTCCGCAGCGAGCTGCTGCATCCGCTCGGCAGAAACTGCCGTCAGGAGCTTGAGGGGGTCCTCGCCGACGGAGTGCCACAGCTTCGGGTCAATGGCCCGAAACAGGTCCTTTGTCGGTTGGTGCCAGGACCACCGAAGGTTGTGGGCAAGGGCCTCGAGGGAGTTGATTTTTTCAGGGAGCACCGGCTGAACGGTGAAACGACGATATGCACGCACGAGGGACAAACTACCTGTTGGCATCCGCTTGTCAGAATCCCGGGGCCGATAGGGTGATGGTCGTGAACTCTTTGCCCTCTTCGTCCCACCCGTCGCGGCTCCACCGCACCCCTGGCGGCTTCGGTCGCATCCCGGTCAGCGATGTCCACCCCGTCATCGCCGGCGGGGCTTATCCCGTCAAGGCCGTGGCCCACCAAAGATTGCGCGTCACTGCAAAGGTCTTTCGTGAGGGACACGACGCCGTCAACGCCTCCGTGATCCTGACTGCGCCACACGGCACCCAGCGGCGCATCGACATGTGCCAGGTGGGCCCCGAAGGCCTCGACTCGTGGGAGGCCAGCATCCGCATGGCCACCGAGGGCGACTGGACCTTCCGTGTGGAGGGCTGGTCGGACCCCTGGACGACGTGGCACCACCACGCGGTGGCCAAGCTGCCGCTCAGCATGGACGTCGACCTCATCTGCCAGGAGGGTCGCGAGGTCATCCGCCGCGCCGCCGCCATGGCCACACAGCAGAAGGTCGCGAGCGCAGCGCATCTGCTGGAGGCCGTCATCGACGCGCTGCGACCCGAGACCCCCGCCGACGAACTGCTGGAACTGATCGGCTCCCGGCCGGTGGAGCGCGCCATGTCACGCTTTGGTCCCCGCGACCTGGTGACACCAACGCGTGAGTACCCCGTGCGTGTGGAGCGTCGCCGCGCACTGTTCTCCTCGTGGTACGAGTTCTTCCCACGTTCCCAGGGGGCATGGCGGGACGAGACCGGGGCGTGGCATTCCGGCACCTTCGACTCCTCCCACGAACGCCTCGAGGCAGCCGCGGCCATGGGATTCAACGTCATCTACCTGCCGCCCATCCATCCCATTGGCATGTCGTTCCGCAAGGGCCCCAACAACACGCTCACCCCGAAGGAGGGCGACCCCGGTTCCCCCTGGGCCATCGGATCCGAGGACGGGGGGCACGACGCCATCCACCCGGAACTGGGCGATCTGGAGTCCTTTGACCGGTTCATGACCAAGGCGGGCTCACTGGGACTTGAGGTGGCGCTGGACCTGGCACTGCAGGCCTCGCCCGATCACCCGTGGGTCACGGAGCACCCCGAGTGGTTCACAACCCGCCTCGACGGCACGATCGCCTACGCAGAGAACCCGCCGAAGAAGTACCAGGACATCTACCCGATCAACTTCGACAACGACCCGGAGGGGATCTACAACGAGGTCCTGCGGATCGTGTACTTCTGGGTGGACCGCGGCGTCACGATATTCAGGGTCGACAACCCGCACACCAAGCCCGTGGAGTTCTGGGACTGGCTGCTGGAGCGCGTGCACGAGAGCCACCCCGAGGTGATCTTCCTCGCCGAGGCCTTCACGACTCCTGCGATGATGGGTGCGCTCGGCCAGGTTGGCTTCCAGCAGTCCTACACCTACTTCACGTGGCGTGTGGCCAAGTGGGAGCTCACCGAGTACATGCTGGAGCTCTCCCAGCAGACGGACTCGTTCTATCGCCCCAACTTCTTCGTCAACACCCCCGACATCAACCCGTTCCACCTGCAGTCCGGCAACCCCGCCACCTTCGCGATCCGTGCCATCCTTGCGGCCACCATGTCACCGACGTGGGGTGTGTACTCCGGCTTCGAGTTGTTCGAGCACGAGGCGTTGGCCCCGGGACGCGAGGAGTACAAGGACTCGGAGAAGTTCGACTACAGACCACGCGACTACAACGCCGCGCCCAACCTCAACGTGCTGATGGGCCAGCTGAACGCGATCCGTGACCGCCACCCCGCCCTGCAGCAGCTTCGCAACATCACGTTCCATCACGTTCCGCACGAGGGAATCATTGCCTTCTCCAAGCAGGACGGCGACGACACGATCCTGGTGGTGACCTCGCTGGACCCGGACAACACGGTCGAGTCCGAGGTCTACGTCGATTTAGAGTCCCTCGGTTTTGAGCGGGGTCAGCAGATCCGGGCCGTGGACGAACTGACGGGTCAGGACTTCCACTGGGGGGAGCGCAACTACGTTCGCCTCTATCCCGGTCAGCCAGCCCACATCGTCCACCTGATGCGTTGAGGAAGGGGATGTCACTGATGGGTGAAGGACTGGATGATGCCCTCTGGGTCCTGGCCCAGGACGCGCGCTGGTTTGCGGGCCGCTCACGCGGCGGCAGCCCCGCCGGCGTGACACTCGGCGACTGGCTCGTGCACCCCACGACGCACACCGGGATCCGCAGCGCAGTCCTGGACGTCACCTTCCGGGGCGGGGATCGCGAGCGCTACCACGTGCCACTGGTCTACCGACCCACGAGCGAGGCGGTCGCGCCGGAAATCGCCAGCACGTCCATCGCCGGGCAGGCGTTCAGCATCGGTGAACTCTGTGACGACCCGGACGCAGCCGGAATGCTGCTCGCTCTTCTCCGGAAGGACGCGCCCGGCTTCCAGCGGTGGGGCGACGTGCCCACCGGGCTGAGCGGTCGGCGGTTCACCGGTGAGCAGTCCAACACCTCCCTGTTCTTCGGGGACAAGGTGATGTGCAAGGTCTTCCGCCGCCTCGAGGACGGACCCAACGTGGATGTCGAACTCCAC
Source organism: Propionibacteriales bacterium (assembly GCA_038242845.1). Lineage (GTDB taxonomy): Bacteria > Actinomycetota > Actinomycetes > Propionibacteriales > Propionibacteriaceae > Arachnia. The sequence goes on from JBBSRQ010000109.1 coordinate 6,407, forward strand.
AGGGCCCTCGCGGGCACCGGGGCTGTTGCGGAGATCCACGGCGCGTGGAGCGTCGGGGACACGGACCTTGCCATCTTCACCGAGTCGCTGAAGGACCCGCAGGACGGTTACGACCTGGCGGTGGACTCCGCCCGGTCAGGCACCAGCTTCGCCGCCGAGGCCCGAGCTCTCGGTTCCACGCTGGCCCAAGTCCATGTCACTCTCGCCGAGCGCCTGCCCACGGGCGCGACCGAGGGGGCCGCACTGGCTGCCACCTTCAGCCAGCGGTTCGAGGCCGCGGCCGTGGAGGCCCCGGAGATCGAGCCATTCCGTGAGGCCATCCGCGGCACGTGGCAGGCGCTGCCAGAGTCCCTGGCAACCCAGCGCATCCACGGCGACTGCCACCTCGGGCAGGTCCTGCTCTCCCGCGGCCAGTGGCGCTACGTCGACTTCGAGGGCGAGCCACTCAAGACGCTCGCCGAGCGACGCGAACCTGACTCCCGGTGGCGCGACGTCGCCGGCATGCTGCGCTCCTTCGACTACGCGGCGGCCGCCGGTGCCGCGTCGACCAACTGGCTCGCTGAGTGCCGCACCACATTCCTTGAGGGGTACGGCGTTCCCGGACCCGAGGAGGAGGGCCTGCTCGCCGCATTCGAAGCGGACAAGGCCATCTACGAGGTCATCTACGAACGACGGAACCGCCCCCATTTGATCCATGTACCGATAGATTCACTGAACCGATTGGCAAGGAGAAACACGATGACGCACGACCAGTTCGGCGGACTGACCGGAACAGAGCTCCAGGGCTTCCACCAGGGTGGCGACACCGAACTCTGGAAGCGACTCGGGAGCTTCCTCGCGACCGTCGACGGTGACGACGGTCCCGTCACGGGCGTCCGTTTCGCCGTCTGGGCGCCCAACGCCCACCGCGTCCAGGTGACGGGTGACTTCAACGGCTGGGAAGCCGACGAGCTCGCCCTCATCCCGGGCACCGGTGTCTGGGGTGGCTTCATCCCCGGTATCGGCGAGGACGCGCTCTACAAGTTCCGCGTCCAGGGTGCCGATGGTTCCTGGCGCGAGAAGGTCGACCCCATGGCCCGCTTCAGCGAGCAGGCGCCCACCAATGCCAGCATCGTCTACGAGTCGAAGTACGTCTGGTCGGACGACGAGTGGATCGCCCGTCGCGAGAAGTCCCGCGCCCACGCGGAGCCCATGAGCGTCTACGAGCTGCATCTCGGCGGCTGGCGCCCCGGCAAGTCCTACCTCGACCTCGCGGACGAGTTGGTGGAGTACGTCACCTGGCAGGGCTACACGCACGTGGAGCTGATGCCGGTGGCCGAGCACCCGTTCGCACCCTCGTGGGGCTATCAGGTGACGGGCTACTTCGCCCCCACCAGCCGCTTCGGCAAGCCCGATGACTTCCGCTACCTCGTCGACCGCCTCCACCAGGCAGGCATCGGTGTCATCCTGGACTGGGTTCCGGGCCACTTCCCCAAGGACGAGTGGGCACTGGGCCGCTTCGACGGCACCGCGCTCTACGAGCACGCAGACCCCCGCCAGGGCGAGCACCGCGACTGGGGCACCTACATCTTCAACTACGGCCGCAACGAGGTGAAGAGCTTCCTCGTTTCGAATGCGCTGTACTGGATCAACGAATTCCACATCGACGGCCTGCGCGTGGACGCCGTCGCCTCGATGCTCTACCTCGACTACTCCCGCGAGGAGGGCGAGTGGGTGCCGAACGAATTCGGCGGCCGTGAGAACCTGGAGGCCATCGACTTCCTGCGCTACGTGAACAAGCACCTCTACGAACGCCACCCCGGCGTCCTCATGATCGCCGAGGAATCCACGAGCTTCCCGGGCGTCACCAAGGGTGTCCACGAAGGCGGGCTGGGCTTCGGATTCAAGTGGAACATGGGCTGGATGAACGACTCGCTCCGCTACCTGGAGCTGGACCCGGTCTACCGCCAGTACGAGCACAACCTGATCACCTTCGCCATGGTCTATGCCTACTCGGAGAACTTCATCCTTCCCATCAGCCACGACGAGGTCGTGCACGGCAAGGGTTCCATGATGGAGAAGGTGCCGCAGGATGACTGGCGCAAGTTCGCGACCCTGCGCGCCTTCTACTCGTTCATGTGGAGCTTCCCGGGCAAGCAGCTGATCTTCATGGGCAGCGAGTTCGGCTCCCGCCCGGAGTTCAGTGAATCCACGGGCCTCGAGTGGTGGGTCAGCGACCTGTGGGGCCACCGTGGCCTGCAGCAGCTCTTCCGCGACCTGAACGCGCTGTACCGCGACAACGCGCCGCTCTACGAACTGGACAGCTCGCCTGAAGGATTCACCTGGATCCGCGGCGACGACGCAGCCCGCAACACCCTGAGCTGGGTGCGGCACGACGAGGCGGGCAACCACGTGGCCTGCATCACGAACTTCTCCCCCGAGCCGCTGACGGACATGTCCGTCGGACTCCCGGAAGCCGGCGTCTGGGAGGAGATCCTCAACACCGACTCCGCCGTTTACGACGGCGCCGACGAGTTCGGCAACCTGGGTCAGGTCACCGCCCGTGAGCAGCCGTGGGGCCACTTCCCCGCGCAGGCCAACGTGACCGTGCCCCCGCTCGGTTCCGTGTGGCTGCGTCGACAGGCGGTAACCGACGCATCGTGAGTGAGTTCAGCGTCCAGATCGAGATCTCCGGCGACGTCGGCATGCTGCGCTGGAAAGAGCAGCGTGTCGACGCGGAGACCCTCGAGAAGGCCGTGAGCCTGGCGGCAGATGATGCCATCCTCGCCCACGAGCTGCGGCGGTTGCAGGTGGATCTCCCCGCCAACGACGTGGTCGCCCGCAGGGCCTTGCAGCGGTGTGGGTTCCGTCTCGAGGGACGGCTTCGCTCCGCGCAACGCGTCAGCAACGACGATCTCGTCGACGTGCTGATCTATGCACGGCTCGCGGTGGACTCCGTCTATGGCCCGCACGGCTTCTCCGGCGTCATGGATTCCGTGCTGCCGATGAAGCGGGTCATCGGTCACGCCGTGTTCCGGGATTCGCACGGCCGCGTGCTGCTCACCGAGACGCGCTACAAGGAGGACTGGGAGTTGCCGGGCGGCATCATCGAACCGCTCGAGCCGCCGCGTCTCGGCGCCCAGCGCGAGGTCATGGAGGAGATCGGCCTTGCCGTGGAGTTCCGCAACCCCGCACTCACCGACTGGATGCCACCCTACTTGGGATGGTCCGACGCAGTGGAGTTCATCTTCGACGGCGGCACGCTGGCCGACGACGTTGTGGCAGGCATCGTCGTCACCGACCCCCGCGAACTGGCCGATGTGCACTGGGTGGCTCCCGACGACCTCGATGCGCACGTCACTGACCTGTCAGCCCGACGCATCCGTCTACTGCTCAGCGGCTACATCGGGATGACCGAGGACGGCCACCCCGTCTGACCTCAGCCCGGACTCGTCACCGGGCCGAGGTCACTCAGGGTTCCGAACATCCAGACCGCGAACAGCGCGAAAAGCACCACGGCCAGGATGGCGGCGGCCGTGACCACGGCCCTTGTGAGCGACATGCCCCCACGCTACCGCTGCAAGCCGCTGGACGTGGCATGATTCTCCACGGACGCGCAGGCGCCCACACCCCCACATTCTTGCAAGTCTCAAGGAGACCACAATGTCCGAGCAGTACAACGCCCCCGGCCAGCGGGGCGGTTACCAGCCCCCCTACGCGCAGAACAACCCAGATCAGGTGCGCGGTCAGCAGCTGGCCCAGACTTCCATGATCTTCGGCATCATCTCGCTGTTCATCGCGGGCATCATCCTCGGCCCCATTGCGATCGTGAAGGCCAAGCGCGCCGAGGAGGCCGGCGGCGACGCCAAGGTCGGCAAGATCACCGGCTGGATCGGCACCATCCTCGGCGTACTCTGGCTCATCGGCGTCATCATCTACATCGTTGCCATCATCGCGCTCGTGCCGACCATGAACTACTGAGAAGCACGTCGCACCCCTCGACTCACTGACGGCGGGCCCGTCCCCCGCCGGGCCCCGCCCCCCCGACCCGTCGGGGCCGCCCCCCCCCAACAGAACAA
>JBBSRQ010000110.1:0-10392 GCA_038242845.1 Propionibacteriales bacterium
AACAGTCCTTGTTTGACAGGAGAAGATCGTGGCCGTTCCGAAGCGGAAGATGTCGCGCAGCAACACCCGGTCGCGTCGGGCCCAGTGGAAGACGACTGTCGTCCCCACGGTCGTCTGCGTGAACCCGGCTTGCCGCGAACCCCACCTGCAGCACACTGCGTGCCCCAGCTGTGGTCAGTACGGCCCCAGGGCGGCTCGCCGCCAGGTCCTCGAGGCCTGAGTCAGGTCTGGATCCCGCAACGCGGGTGAGCAGGCTGGTGGAAAAACTCGATGAGCTGGGCGTCCAGGTTGACGCCCAGCTTTTCGACCTTGCTTTCACGCATCGCTCATGGGCGTATGAGAACGGTCGTGCCGAGAGCAACGAGCGCCTCGAATTCCTGGGCGACGCGGTCCTCCAGATCATCGTGACGGAACAGATCTTCCACACCTACCCGATGTTGGCCGAAGGTCACATGGCCAAGTTGCGTGCCTCCGTCGTCAGCTCTCACGCGCTCGTCTCCGTGGCGCGAACTCTGGGGCTGGGGGAGCACATCAAACTGGGCAAGGGTGAGGTGGCCACCGGCGGTCAGGCGAAGTCATCGATTCTGGCCGACACCATGGAGGCCGTCATCGGTGCCGTCCACATCTCCGGTGGCAGCGAGGCCTCCGGCGCGTTTGTGCATGCCGTTTTCGACCCGCTGATCACCAGATCCGAGGAGGACGGCAGTTATACCGACTTCAAGACCGCCCTGCAGGAACTGTGTGCGCTGAACGGTTGGGGCTCCCCCTCCTATGAGATCACCGGTGCTGGCCCCGACCACGAGCGTGTGTTCACCGCCGTGGCCGTCGTGGCCGGGAAAAAGGTCTCCACCGGCACTGCACCCAGCAAGAAGGCAGCTGAACAACGAGCGGCGACGCTGGCGCATCGGGCGTTGGCAGAGCGCACGGATGCCTGAACTGCCGGAAGTCGAGGTGGTTCGTCGCGGACTCGCAGAACACCTCACCGGGCGCCGCATCGTTGCCGTCCATGTCCTGCATCCCCGACCAGTGCGCTCCCACCCTGCGGGTGCGAAAGGCATGTCCCAGGTGTTGAAGGGGCGCGGCGTCGACGAGGTCCGTCGCCGCGGCAAGTACTTGTGGTTGGCGATGGACACTGACGCGCTCGTCGTCCACCTCGGAATGAGCGGGCAGTTCCGCATCAACGATCCAGGGGACGCCCTTCCCCGCAACACCCGCGTCCTTTTCGACCTCGACGACGGGCTCCAGGTGCGGTTCATCGACCAGCGCATGTTCGGCGGTCTGGAGTGGGTTCCGGACGGGGCTGGATGCCCCGTCCCGCACATCGCCCTGGACCCCTTCGATGATGCGTTCGACGAAGGGGCTGTTGCCGCGCGCCTGCGCACGAAGAGGACCACCGTCAAGAGGGCGCTGTTGGATCAAAGGCTCGTGTCAGGGATCGGCAACATCTACGCCGACGAGTCCCTGTGGCGGGCCAGGCTCCATTTCGACCACCCCACACAACGACTGACGGCTCGCAGGGCCACCGAGGTGCTGCGACACGCGGGCGAGGTGATGACGGAGGCGCTTGCGCAGGGCGGAACCTCGTTCGACGCCCTCTACGTCAACGTCAACGGGGAGTCCGGCTACTTCTCACGCACCCTGGACGCCTACGGACGTGAGGGCCTACCGTGTCACCGGTGCGGCTCACCGATGGTCCGTCGTCAGTTCGCGAACCGCAGCAGCTTCCTGTGCCCACGGTGCCAGCGCATGCCAAGAAAGGTGGTCGCCGCGACATGAACTGGCTGAGAACGAAGTACTGGCGGTACAGCAATTCCATCTGGCAGCTCTTCCGCTTCGGCGTGGTCGGTGGCATCGGGGTGTTCGTCAACTTCTTCATCTTCGTCGCAGCGGGCAAACTGCTGCCCCATGTGTGGTCGAGCGCCGGCATGCAGGCGGGCAACGCCATCTGGTGGGAACTGCCGTGGACTCAGTTCAACGTCCGCTGGTATCACGTGACGTCAACCATCGCCTTCTTCGTGGCCAACCTGTTCAACTTTCAGCTCAACCGACGCTGGACGTTCAGATCCCACAAATCCGCGAACTGGCTCCGCGAGTACCTCCCCTTCCTGACGGTGGGGCTCATCGCGCAGGCTGCCGGCCTGCTCATCATGACTGCACTCATGCACTCCGGCTCCTTCATCAGCCTCCCCGATGCCGTGTTCGACAACACCACGGGGCTGCGCACCAAGAAGTACTGGGCCCAGCTCATCATGATCGTCTGCACCATCCCCATCACGTTCCTGGTGAACAAGTTCTGGACCTTCCGGGCAGTGCGCGAGGTGCGTCTCGCTGAGGAGCTTGAGCACCCGGAGGACTTCGAACTCAAGCACGAGGCCGGGGCGTGAGATGTATCTGAAGCAGCTGACCCTCCGCGGCTTCAAGTCGTTCGCCTCGGCCACCACCCTGACGTTCGAGCCCGGCATCACCTGCGTGGTGGGCCCCAACGGCTCCGGCAAGTCCAACGTGGTGGATGCGCTGAGCTGGGTCATGGGGGAGCAGGGCGCCAAGTCACTGCGGGGCGGCAAAATGGAGGACGTCATCTTCGCCGGCACCACCAAACGCGCGCCCCTGGGCCGTGCAGAGGTGGAACTGACCATCGACAACTCCGACGGCGCACTGCCAATTGAATACTCCGAGGTCACCATCACCCGCACGATGTTTCGCAGCGGCGGCTCCGACTACTCCATCAACGGCACCCCCGCCCGTCTCCTCGATGTGCAGGAGCTGTTGAGTGACTCGGGCATCGGGCGGGAGATGCACGTCATCGTCGGGCAGGGTCAGCTCGACGCCATCCTCCAGGCCACGCCAGAGAGCCGTCGCGGGTTCATCGAGGAGGCTGCGGGTGTCCTGAAGCATCGCAAGCGCAAGGAGAGGGCGCTGCGGAAGCTCGAGGGAACCAAGGCCAATCTGGAGAGACTCCAGGACCTCATCGGGGAACTCGCGCGCCAACTCAAGCCGTTGGGCAGGCAGGCGGAGACGGCGCGCAAGGCAGCGGTGATCCAGGTGGAACTCCGTGACGCCAAGGCGAGGCTGCTGGCGGATGACCTGGGGGCGGCACGGGGTGCCCTGGCCGCCGAGTTGGCCGACGAGGCAGCCATGATTGCCGCAAGGGAGCGCGCAGAGAGGCAGGTGCAGGCCGCCACGCAGGCGGAGGACGCCACCGAGGTCGGCCTCAAGGAGGCAGGCGCGGCCTTCGACGAGGCGCAAGAGGCCTGGTACGCAGCAGCCAGCCTGCGGGAGCGGGTCTCCACCACGTTGTCCATCTCCGCCGAGCGGATGCGCGCAGGCGCCAACCAGCCGCAACTGGAGATCACTGGTGGACGCGACCCGGAACAACTGGAGCGCGAGGCCACCGGTATCCGCGAACGCGAGACAGAGCTTGGACGTAGCGTCGACGCCGCCCAGGCGGTCCTCCACGACGCCAGCCTCCGCCGCAACGCCGCCGAGCAGCAGCACGCCGCAGCCGACGCCGCCCACGCCACCGCCCTGCGGGCCGTGGCGGACAGACGTGAGGGCCTTGCCCGTCTCACCGGCCAGGTGCAGGCATTGCAGTCACGGTTGCAGGCCTCCCAGGAGGAGGTGGAGCGGCTGCAGCGTCGTCGGGACGAGGCGACTCAGCGTGCCGAGGAAGCCGCCACCACCTTCGGGGGGATGGAATCCTCGCTGTCCGGACTCGGCGCAGAGGAGTCGGACCTGGACGCGGCCCACGAAGCAGCCACAGCTCTTGTGGAGCGTCACGTCGAAGAACTGTCGCAGTTGAGAGTCATCGAAACCACCCTCGGTCGCGACAGAGCCGCATTGAACGCCCGCATCGAGGCACTGCGGCTCATGACGGAACGAAGGGACGCGTCCGCCGAGCTCGTCACATCCAATGTTCCCGGCGTCCGGGGGCGACTGACCGACGCCCTGCAGGTGGAGCCCGGCTGGGAACGAGCGGTGTCCGCCGCCTTGCAGGCAGCGGCCGAATCCATCGTGGTGGAAGGCCTCAGCCATGCCGTCGAGGCGGTGCACCACATGGCTGCCAAGGACCTCGGCCGGGCGTCGCTGGCCGTCACGGGCGCCAACGCAGTGCCGGTCGTCAGCGGGTCGGTGTTGGAACGCGTGGACCATCCGCACGACCTCGCCGGGACACTGGCCGCACTGCTGGGAAGGGTGGTCGCAGTGGAAACCCTCGACGACGCGCACCGGCACGTGGAGGAGGCTCCCCTGACCATGGCCGTGACCCGCGACGGCGACATGGTCTCCGCCTGGCTCATCGAGGGGGGTTCCGCGGCCACACCGTCGCTGCTGGAGCTCTCCGCCCAGCTTGCCGAGGCCGAGCAGTCGCTGGAGCTGCACGGCCACGAACGCGACCGGATCCGGTTCGCCATCGAGAAGGTCACCGGTGAGCTGGCGGATGCGAAGCGCGTCGCTGCCGAGGCGCTGTCCCATCTGCACGCCTCCGATGCCGAGTTGGCCGCCGCCCAGGACCGGCTGGGTCAGCTGCGCCAGACCCAGTCCACGGCCCTGCGGGAAGCAGAACGACTGACCGAGTCCATGGCCGGCGCGGCCAGGGCACGGGTGGCGGACGAGTCAAAGCGCCAGGCACTGCAGGACCGTCTGGTGGCCGCCAGCAGTGAGGAGGTGACCGAACCCGACCCCGCCGATCGGGATGACAAGGCCATGGAGGCGCGCCGCGCACGGCAGGCCGAGATGGATGCGCGACTGGCCCTGCGGACGCTCGAGGAACAGGCCAAGGCTCTGGCTGGCCGCGCAGAGGGTCTTCTGCGCGCCGCACAGGCCGAACGGTCCTCCCGTGCCAAAGCCCGGGCCAAGGCGGAACAGCTGCGCCGCGAGGCGGAAGTGGCAGCCACCGTGCATGAGGCCGCGACACGACTGGCGGGGCTCGTCGACGAGGTGCGCGAACGCGCCTCACGGGAGCGGGGGGCAGCCGACGCTGCCCGTCGTGAGACCGAGGCTGCAACGGTGCGCGCCCGACACGATTCCCGAGCCGCGGCAGCCCAACTGGAGGAGATCGTCCGTGGAGCCCATCGCGACGAGATGACCCGCATCGAGCACCGGATGCGCATCGAACAACTCGAGGAGAAGGCGCTCACGGAACTGGGGATGGAGCCCGACCCGCTGCTCACGGAGTATGGCCCCCACCAACTCGTTCCCGTCATCACACGCCCCGACGGCACCGCACTGGGTCAGGACGACGAAGTCCCGGACCCCGTCCCGTACGACCGAGCCGAACAGACCACCCGGCTGCGCCGCGCCGAGCGCAACCTCACTGTCCTGGGCCGCGTGAACCCACTGGCACTTGAGGAATTCGACGCCATGCTGGCTCGCCACGGCTTCCTGGCCGAGCAACTGGATGACTTGAAACGCACCCGTGCGGACCTCATGGATCTCATCGACGAGGTCGACAAGCGCGTCAAGGAGGTCTTCGAGGCCGCCTACAAGGACGTGGAAACCACCTTCGTCGACGTGTTCTCCCGGCTCTTCCCCGGCGGCGAGGGGCGCCTGGTTCTCACCGACCCCGGCGACTGGCTGACCACCGGGGTCGACGTCGAGGCACGCCCGGCCGGTAAGCAGGTCAAGCGGCTGTCGTTGCTCTCCGGCGGCGAGCGTTCGCTGGTGGCTGTTGCATTCCTGGTGTCGCTGTTCATAGCCCGGCCCAGCCCGTTCTACATCCTCGACGAGGTGGAGGCCGCCCTCGACGACGCCAACCTCGGCCGGCTGCTGACCATCTACGAGGAGCTGCGCGCCAATTCCCAGCTGCTGATCATCACGCACCAGAAGCGCACCATGGAGATCGCCGACTCCCTGTACGGCGTCACCATGCGCGGTGACGGCATCTCCACTGTGGTGAGCCAACGCCTCGCCTCCGAGTAGGCACCGGAGTGACGCCGGCGACCCCGCTGTCGGGGCGCTGAGTGTGGGCACCGGGATCCGCTCGCTAGTATGTCGCCCGTGGACTGGATTTTTTGGGTCATCCTTGGACTGATCGGTGCCGCCGTCATCGCGGCCAGCATCATCACCGTCGTCAACCGGAAAAGCGTCGGGGCTCCCGAGCGTCCGGACGAGGTGGAGGCAGAGCCCTCCGCCGCGCCGTCTGAGACGGTCGTGGTTGATGCGGAGCTCATCGAGGAGGTGCAGCCCGCCGCGCCGACGCTGGAGCGTCCGGAATCCTCGGCGTCCCGCTTCACAAGGCTGCGGCGTCGGTTGTCCTCCAGCAACAACGTCCTTGCGCGGGCGCTGTCCGACCTCCTAGCCGTTGACCGCATTGACGCCGACACCTGGGATGACTTCGAAGCCACCCTCATCGCCTCCGACCTCGGCGTCGGACCCACGACTGAACTGACCGATGCACTCCGCAAGGAACTCTCCATCGACGGTGTCGCAGATCCGGGGGCGGCGCGGCGCGTGCTGCGCTCCGAATTGTTGCGCCTCGTGGACCCGACGCTGGACCGCAGCCTCAACCTCGACTCCGAGGAGGGTAAGCCCGCCGTCATCATGGTGGTGGGGGTCAACGGCACCGGCAAGACCACCACGGTGGGCAAGTTGGCCCGCGTGTTGGTGGCAGATGGTCGCACGGTCCTGCTGGGGGCTGCGGACACATTCCGCGCCGCCGCAGCAGAGCAGCTCACCACCTGGGGGGAACGGGTTGGGGTCTCGACCGTTCGAGGCCCCGAGGGCGGGGACCCGGCGTCCGTGGCCTTCGAGGCCGTCGCCACCGGGACCGCCAACGGCACCGACGTGGTCATCATCGACACCGCAGGCCGCCTGCACACCAAGACCGGGCTGATGGACGAGCTGGGCAAGGTCAAGCGCGTCATCGAGAAGAAGGCTGCCGTGGGTGAGGTCCTGTTGGTGCTGGATGCCACCACCGGCCAGAACGGCATGATGCAGGCGCGCGTGTTCTCCGAGGTCGTCAACGTGACCGGTATCGCGTTGACCAAGCTCGACGGCTCCGCCAAGGGCGGCATCGTCGTGGCCGTGCAACGCGAGCTGGGCGTGCCCGTGAAGCTCATCGGCCTGGGGGAGGGCGTCGATGACCTCGCGCCCTTCGACCCCGAGGGCTTTGTCGCCGGAATCCTCGGCGAGTGAGCCGTCGTCTATCCTTGGCCGGTACCTCTGTGCCTGCTGGCACGCTTTTCTCTCGATGAAGGACTGACGTGTTCGACACGCTGCAAGATCGCCTCTCCGACGTATTCAAGGGGCTGCGATCCAAGGGTCGGCTGACCGAGGCCGACATCGACGCCACGATGCGGGAGATCCGCATCGCGCTGCTCGAGGCCGACGTGAACCTGAGCGTGGTCAAGGGCTTCGTCGCCAACGTCAAGGAACGGTGCCTCGGGCTGGAACTGTCCAAGGCGCTGAACCCCACCCAACAGATCATCAAGATCGTCAACGACGAGCTGGTCGAAATCCTCGGCGGCGAGACCCGCAACGTCCGCTTCAGCAAGCGCCCGCCGACGGTGATCATGCTCGCCGGATTGCAGGGCGCCGGCAAGACCACGCTGGCCGGCAAGCTGGCCCGCTGGTTGCGTGAGGAGAAGCACGCGCCACTGCTCGTGGCAGCCGACCTCCAGCGTCCCAACGCCGTCGGCCAGCTCCAGATCGTCGGTGAGCGCGCCGGCGTGCACGTCTTCGCACCCCAGCCCGGCAACGGCGTCGGCGACCCCGTGCAGGTGGCCCGTGACGCCATCGAGCACGCACGCCGTCGGCTCTACGACGTCGTCATCGTGGACACCGCCGGCCGGTTGGGCGTCGACGCGGAACTGATGCAGCAGGCCGCCGACATCAAACAGGCAGTCAACCCGGACGAGGTCCTGTTCGTCGTCGACGCCATGATCGGCCAGGACGCCGTCAACACCGCCAAGGCGTTCGACGAGGGCATCGGCTTCGACGGCGTCGTCCTCACCAAGCTCGACGGTGACGCACGTGGCGGTGCGGCGCTGTCCATCGCCAAGGTCATCGGCAAGCCGATCCTGTTCGCCTCCAACGGGGAGACGCTCAAGGATTTCGACGTCTTCCACCCTGACCGCATGGCCAGCCGCATCCTCGGCATGGGTGATGTCCTGACGCTCATCGAGCAGGCGGAGAAGACCTTCGACGCCGACCAGTCGCGTGCTGCGGCCGAGAAGCTCATGGGGAAGAACAAGTTCGGCCTGCAGGACTTCCTGTCCCAGATGCAGCAGCTCCGCAAGATGGGGCCGCTCAGCAAGATACTGGGCATGCTCCCCGGCGCTGGCCAGTTCAAGGACGCCATCCAGGACATCGACGAGCGCGAGATCGACCGGATCGAAGCCATCATCAACTCAATGACCCTGAAGGAACGCGACGACGTCAGCATCCTCAACGGGTCCCGTCGCTCCCGGATCGCCAAGGGCGCCGGCGTCCAGGTCTCCGACGTGAACCAACTCGTCAACCGCTTCGTCGAGGCGCGCAAGATGATGGAGAAGATGGCCGGCTCCATGGGTGGCATGGGTGGGGGCGCTGGCATGCCGGCGGGGATGCCTCCCGGCATGCCTGGTGCGCTGCCCGGGGCGCGTGGCCCGAAGCGTCAGCCGGCGAAGAAGTCGGTCAAGAAGGGACACAAGGTCTCCGGCAACCCTGCCAAGCGGAAGCAGCAGGAGGCGCAGAGGGCGCTGGGAATCAAACCCCAGCCGGACGTCCCCCAGACCATCGACGACTTCCAGCTGCCGCCGGACCTGCAGAAGATGTTCGACCAGAACAAGTAGCCGCTGCAATCTGACTTTCGTTCCTCGACCACGCCCACAACCGTCGACATGGCACGTGTGGGGGGACTTGAGGCATGAAAATGCGATGTGGCTGACCGAACTGGCGTCCACGTGGGTGGTGGAGCACTCGATAGTCTCAACTCCATGAGCACCGCACCGCCGACACCGCCCGAGAGCTACCACTTCACCCGTGCTGTGGTGCTGCCGGAGACTGAGCCGCGCGAACTGTGGGTCGCTGACGGGAAAGTCGTGGACGGACCCGTGCCAGGCGCAATCACGATTTCGGATCCGTGCTGGGTGGTGCCGGGTCTGGTGGATGCACACTGCCACATCGGCCTCGGGCCGGACGGTGCGACGGACCAGGCGACGGCCAGGGCACAGGCGCGGGCGGATCTTGCCGTCGGCGTCATGCTGATCCGCGACGCCGGGTCCCCGTCCGACACGCGGTGGGTGCACGACGAGACCGAGCTGCCGCGGCTTCTTCGCGCAGGACGCCACATTGCCCGGCCCAAGCGCTACATCCGGCACCTCGCCGCGGAGGTGGAGCCCGACGACCTCGTCGAGCAGGTACGACACGAGGCGCGCTCCGGTGACGGCTGGGTGAAGCTGGTGGGTGACTGGATCGATCGCACCGTCGGCGACCTCGACCGGCTGTGGCCCGCCGACGTTGCTGCCGAGGCCATCGCTGCCGCTCACCAGGAGGGCGCACGCGTCACAGCCCACTGCTTCGGCGAGCAGTCCGTGGCTGAGCTGGTGGATGCCGGCATCGACTGCATCGAGCACGGCACCGGCCTGGCCGACGACGTCATCGCGGCGATGGCCGAGCGGAACGTGGCACTGGTTCCCACCATGATCAACCTCGACAACTTCCCGAGCTACGCCGCCGCGGGTGCCGCGAGGTTCCCCCGTTACGCCGCCCACATGCTCGACCTCCACGCTCGCCGCCACCAGACCATCGGCAACGCCATTGAGTCGGGCGTGCAGGTCTACACGGGCACCGACGCGGGAACCGTCGTGGCCCACGGCCGGGTCATCGACGAGATCGACGAGCTGGCCAAGCTGGGAGGAGCCGAGTTCGCGCTGGGCGCCGGGAGTTGGCGTGCACGCGGCTGGCTGGGTGCCGACGTCGTGACCACGGGAGCGAGCGCCGACTTCGTCGTGTATTCCGAGGACCCCCGCCAGGACCTGTCCGCGCTGCGCCGTCCCTCGCTGCGGATCCTCAGGGGCAGGGCCCTCTAGAAAGACACCGGACGCTGGCGCATCAACACATCGGTGGCCCCTGAGACCTCCTGTGGCGTTGTGTGGACGCATGGTTGGACTGGGTTGTCCACAGGTCTCCCGTGGTGGTTCGAAAGGAACCGTCCCAGCTGCTTCACTGGGTGCTCGACACGATCCAGGAGGAACCAGGACCATGGACGAAAACCCCACTCCGGCACCAGAGCCGAGCTTTCCCCCACCGCAGGCCCCCACGGTCGCAGTGGAGGCACCCACACCCCCTGGACCCTTCAAGCGCGGCTTCGGGATGGGGGCTGGGCTCGGACTGGGCCTGGCCGTCACGTTCGTGGCGCTGGCCGTCGTCACCGGCATCTTCGCCGTTGTCTCGACGGCAATGGCGCTGGGCTCC
>JBBSRQ010000111.1:0-10194 GCA_038242845.1 Propionibacteriales bacterium
GCCGGCTCAGCCGGTGCAGGTCGCGCAGGCGGTGAGCGTCGTGGCCGTGACGATCGTCGTGGTCAGGCTCGCCAGGAAGACAAGAACCAGTTCTTGGAGCGCGTGGTTGCAATCAACCGCGTGGCCAAGGTCGTCCAGGGCGGTCGCCGCTTCAGCTTCACGGCGCTCGTCGTCGTGGGCGACGGCGAAGGCATGGTCGGTGTCGGATACGGCAAGGCCAAGGAGGTGCCCGCGGCAATCGCCAAGGGCGTCGAGGAGGCGAAGAAGAGCTTCTTCCGCGTCCCCATGGTCCAGAAGACCATCACGCACCACGTCCAGGGTGAGAAGGCCGGTGGCGTCGTGCTGCTGCGCCCCGCCTCGCCCGGTACCGGCGTCATCGCCGGTGGCTCCGTGCGCGCAGTCCTGGAGTGTGCAGGCATCCACGACGTGCTGTCGAAGTCGCTTGGTTCTGCCAACGCGATCAACGTCGTGCACGCCACCGTGGACGCACTGAAGCAGCTCGAGGAGCCCGAGGCCATTGCACGCCGTCGTGGACTCCCCATCGAGGACGTCGCTCCGGCGGCACTGCTTCGTGCACGCAAGGAAGGGGCTACCTGATGGCTGAGTTGAAGATCACCCAGTTCAAGTCAGGTGTTGGTGGCAGGCAGTCACAGCGCGACACGCTGCGCACCCTGGGCCTCAAGCGCGTCGGTAGCTCCGTCGTGCGTGAGGATCGCCCGGAGGTGCGCGGCATGGTCAAGGCCGTGGCGCACCTGGTCACCGTGGAAGAGGTCAAGTAACCATGGCACTGAAAATTCATCACCTGCGTCCCGCTCCGGGCGCAAAGACCGACAAGACCCGTGTGGGTCGCGGTGAGGGCGGCAAGAGGGGTAAAACCGCTGGCCGTGGCACCAAGGGAACAGGCGCTCGCAAGAACGTCCCCGCCGGCTTCGAGGGTGGCCAGATGCCCCTGCAGATGCGCACACCCAAGTTGAAGGGGTTCAAGAATCCCTTCCGCGTGGAGTACCAGGTCGTCAACGTGGGTCGTCTCGGGGAACTGTTCCCCCAGGGTGGCACCATCACGGTTGAGGACCTCGTGGAGGCCGGCGCCGTGCGCGACGGCTCCCTCGTCAAGGTGCTCGGCAACGGCGACATCTCGGTTGCACTGAACGTCACCGTCCACGCCTTCTCCGGCTCCGCCAAGGCGAAGTTGGAAGAGGCAGGCGGCTCGGTCAACGAGCTCTGAGCTCGTCAACCACGCTGACTGTGGCCGGTATCCCCTCGGGGGGTGCCGGCCACAGTTGCGTCCACGCAATCTGTCAGCGACGGCTCAAATCGACCGGCCGCACCGCCCGGGTGGGGCGCTCGGTTGGGCGAGCCGTGTCGCGCTTGATAGGCTGCCCGGGTTGCCTTCATCGGCGACGAATTCCTTGTTGACTCCGTAGGAGAAAGTGGGGCCGGATGCTCTCCGCCTTCGCAAATGCATTCAAGACGCCGGACCTGCGCAAGAAGATCCTTTTCACATTGGGTGTTCTGGCGCTGTTCCGTCTTGGATCCACGATCCCGACCCCGAACGTGAACATCTCGCGGATCAACCAGTGCGCGGCACTGGCAACCGAGGGGGCTCAGGCTGGCATCTACACGATGATCAACCTGTTCTCCGGTGGCGCTCTGCTGCGATTGTCGATCTTCGCGCTGGGCATCATGCCCTACATCACGGCGTCGATCATCCTGCAGCTGCTGACGGTGGTGATCCCACGGCTGGAGGCCCTCAAGAAGGAGGGTGCCACCGGCACGGCCAAGATCACCCAGTACACGCGATACCTCACCCTGGTGCTTGCGATCCTGAACTCGACGGCGTTCATCACGTTGGCGCGGACCGGACAGCTGTTCCAGGGCTGTACCGGCATCCTCAACTCCGATGAGCTCCTGCCGCTGGTGACGATGGTCATGACCATGACCGCCGGCACCGTCGTCATCATGTGGCTCGGTGAGCTCATCACCGAACGCGGCATCGGCAATGGCATGTCCATCATGATCTTCACGCAGATCGCCGCCAGCTTCCCCGCCGGTCTGTGGGCCATCAAGCAGTCCACCCCGGGCGCCACCGGCTGGTTCTTGTTCTTCCTCGTCATCGGGATCGGCCTCCTCGTGATGCTCGGTATCGTGTTCGTGGAGCAGGGTCAGCGCCGGATCCCCGTCCAGTACGCCAAGCGCATGGTGGGTCGTCGCCTCGTGGGTGGCTCCACCACCTACATCCCGCTCAAGGTGAACCAGGCCGGCGTCATCCCCGTCATCTTCGCCACGTCGATCCTGTACCTGCCCATCCTGTACGCGCAGTTCCGCCCCGACAGCGCCGTGTCCGTCTGGATCGCCTCGAACTTCGCCAACAACGGCGTGTGGTCGTCAGTGGCCCAGTTCTTCCTGATCATCTTCTTCACCTACTTCTACGTCTCGATCACCTTCAACCCGGAGGAAGTATCGGACAACATGAAGAAGTACGGCGGCTTCATCCCCGGCATCCGTGCCGGGAAGCCCACCGAGCGGTACCTGGCCTACGTCCTTTCCCGCTTGACTGCCCCCGGTTCGCTCTACCTCGCTGTCATCGCACTCGCACCGACCCTTATGTTCGTCGGTGTGGGGGCCAATCAGGACTTCCCCTTCGGCGGCGTGTCGATCCTCATCATCGTGGGCGTGGCGCTCGACACCGTGAAGCGGATCGAGAGCCAGCTCCAGCAGCGCAACTATGAGGGCTTCCTGCGGTGAGGTTGCTGATCATGGGGGCGCCCGGCGCCGGCAAGGGCACCCAGGCAACAGCCCTCGCTGATCGCTACGGCGTCCCCACCATCTCCACGGGCGACATCTTCCGCTCCAACATCTCTCAGGGGACCGCGCTCGGCAAACAGGTCCAAGCCCTCATCGAGTCCGGCGAGTACGTGCCGGATGACATCACCGAGGCCATTGTCGCGGACCGGTTGTCGCAGGAGGACTGCGCCGACGGGTTCCTGCTCGACGGCTTTCCGCGGACGATGCACCAGGTCCACTTCCTGGACGCTCACCTTTCATCGGAGTCGCGCCAGCTCGACGCCGTCGTGTCACTGCAGGTCAATCCGGACGCCTTGGTGGAGCGGCTACTGGAGCGTGCTCGCGTCGAGAACAGGGCCGACGACAACGAGGACACCATCCGTCGACGCATGGAGGTCTACGCCGGCCAGACTGCGCCGCTGCTGTTCCACTACGAACGCCACGGGATCCTCGTGGACGTGGATGGCACCGGCAGTGTCGACGAGGTGCGGGATCGCATGTTTGCCGGCGTCGAGAACCACGCAAGGGTCTGAGTACCAGCATGCGTATCGAGATCAAGACCGAGGACCAGCTGAAGCTGATGCGTCGGGCCGGCCTGGTGGTGGCGGAGGGCCTGCAGGCGATGTCGGATGCCGCATCCCCGGGCATGACGACTGCCGAGGTCGACGCGGTGGGCCGCGAGGTCCTGGCTCGAGGCGGCGCCACCTCCAACTTCCTGAACTACGGCGCCGAGTACGGCGTCGGCTTCGCCGGTGTCGCCTGCATCTCCGTCAACGACGAACTGGTCCATGGCGTCCCCGGAGCACGGGAACTCCGTGACGGTGACGTGGTCTCCGTGGACTTCGGTGCCATCATCGAGGGTTGGCACGGTGACGCGGCACGCACCTTCATCATCGGCGAGGCGGATCCCGTCGACGCCACGCTCGTCGAAGTCACCCGTGGAGCGCTGTGGGCCGGGATCGAGCAGGTGCGCGCCGGTGGTCGCGTGAGCCACGTGTCCCGTGCGATCGACGACTTCGTGAAGGCTCAGCCGCGCCGCTACGGCACACTGCGCGAGTACACGGGCCACGGCATCGGATCGCAGATGCACATGGAGCCTGACGTCCCGAACTTCCACAAGCGCGGTCCGAGCCCCCGCCTCGCAACCGGCATGGCACTCGCGATCGAGCCCATGCTCACCTTGGGTCTGCACCAGACGTCCGTGTGCGAGGACGACTGGACGGTTGTCAGCCGTGACGGGTCTCGCGGTGCGCACTGGGAGCACACCGTCGCCCTCACCGAGCGGGGCCTGTGGGTCCTGACGGCACCCGATGGTGGCGAAGCTGAGTTGGCGCAGCGCGGCGTGCCGTTCGGTCCGCTCGCGGACTGATCCACCGATCCGGTGTGTGACCTACCATGGGTGCCATGAGCAGCCTGCCTCCTTCATCAAAATACCTTCAGCAGGCTGGCGCCGTCGTCGATGATGGCGAAAGAGAGGCGCTCACGCAACGACTCTCCGATGCCTTTGCGGACGGACGCATGGGGCAGGACGATTACATGGCCGCCCTTGACACCGTTTATGGTGCGCAGCACCTGGGTGAGCTTGTGCCCGTCGTGGAGAGGCTCCCAGCCGCGGCCGTGGACACACCCAGCATCGTGCTGACCTCCGGGGCACCCGCCGGCCAGGTGAGCACATCGCGCAACGTACTCCTCCCCGCGCTGCTCGTGACCGGTGTCGTGCTCGCCCTGCTCATCACCCTGGCGGTGCTGGGGGTTCTCCTCCTCGGTGCTGTGTGAGCGATTCGCAGGGGCCACGCCAGTGGCCGCCGTACGGAGGTGACCCGCAGGGTCATCCCACGCATCCTCCTGGCCCGCAGTTCATGCCTCCGTCGACCGCCGGGAACCCGCCGCGGCCACCCGTGCAGGAACCCCGGGCGGGCTGGGACCCAGTGCCCCCGGCCCATCAGGGTCCGCCGCAGGGATGGGCCCCGCCCCCGCGACCTGACTGGGGGCCACCGAATGCAGGAGGCTGGGGTGGTCCCCACGGTGGTGGATACCCGTTGCCCCAGTGGCAGCCGCCACCCCCGAGGCGGGGCCGCGCCGCAGTGGTCGCCGTGGTGCTGGCTGTGGTGGCCGTTATCACCGTGCTGGGCATCGCAGCGGCGTCCCTGCTCCTCGAGCAGCTCGGCCCGCAGCCATCGCTCCCACCCGTTTCCCTGGAGCCGTCGCGCACCCCGGTCGAGCCACAGCCCACCTCGCCACATTCGAGGCCCAGCCCTGAGCCCCCGCCTCGTCCCAGCAGCCCGCTTCCGGAGCCCGGTCCAAAGCAGTGGCAGTTGCCGGAGCGGACGTGGGAACCGATCCCATCGCTCGTCACCTCCGATGAACTGTGGGCGCAGGTGCAGGGCGCTGAGCTACTCGACGAGACTCCCGCGATCCTGACGGGATGCCCGGCCCCGCAGACCATCACCACGCAGCAGGCGTACCGGGCGCTGGTCCTTGAGCAGTGGCACTGCGTCCACCTGGCCTGGACCCCCATGTTCGAACGCCTCGGCTGGTCAACGGTTGAGCCTCCCATCCAGTTCTACGACGGAGTGGGCTCCACCAGCGAGTGCGGATACCTCGAGGCGCCCGCGTTCTACTGTTCAGCAGGCAAGGGAATGGTCCTCTTCGGGGCTGGTCACATGGAAATGGCACAGGACTGGGATCTGTCCATCAACGAGATGGTCAACCACGAGTACGGCCATCACCTGCAGAGCCTCGCGGGCATCACTGATGCAAAGCTGCAACTGGAGCAGACCGACGAGATCGAACGACGAGCAGAGTTGCAGGCCACGTGTTGGTCGGCGGCCATGACGCACAACAATCGGGACGTGGCCTTCGACGGGGACGACTGGGACAGCTGGCAACCACGACTGGGAACCATGACCCTCGACGGCATTCACGGCAGCCGGGAATCACTCCTCCACTGGGGGACCCGGGGGCTGTACGCCACCACCCTTGAGGATTGCAATACGTGGGCAGTCGACGCGGGTGAGGTCTCCTGATGGGCGGCGCCGCGCCGCCCACGAGGTCCCGCACGCCACCCTTTCACGGTCCACCGCCGGCATGGTCGGCTGAGGCGGCGGGCTCAGGCGAAGATGCCGATGGGGGGATCCCACAACTGGATGCGTCGCTCGGCGATCGCACCATGGAGGAGGAAGGGGTCCGTCTCAAGCATCGCCGCTACCTCCTCCTCG
The DNA here is from genome assembly GCA_038242845.1 of Propionibacteriales bacterium. Classification (GTDB taxonomy): domain Bacteria; phylum Actinomycetota; class Actinomycetes; order Propionibacteriales; family Propionibacteriaceae; genus Arachnia. Next base: position 6,003 of record JBBSRQ010000111.1, read on the forward strand.
CAGTTGGCCGTGATGAGGAGGAGTGCAGCAGGTTCGTCAGCGCCCGGGTAGGCGCCTGCGGCCTGCAGTCCGGAGTCCACCAACCCGCGCAGGAAAGCGCGGTGAGCGGGGCGGTGCCGGTCCAGGAGCGGCGCATCACGGACATAGGAGTAGTGGACTGCGAAGAGGCTCATGGCATCGCAGACTAATGCGTTGGAGCCTGCGGGGTACGCATTTCCGGGGGGCTGGGATTTGGGCGAAATGAACGTTCCAGCCTAGAATGACTGAACATCATCCTGTCCTGACAAAATGATTGAGAGCACATGGCGAAGAAAGAGGGAGCCCTCGAGATGGAGGGCACCGTCGTGGAGGCACTGCCGAACGCGATGTTCCGAGTGGAACTGGCAAACGGCCACAAGGTGCTGACCACGATCAGCGGCAAGATGCGGCAGCACTACATCCGCATCCTTCCTGCTGACCGCGTCGTGGTGGAGTTGTCTCCCTACGACCTGACGCGGGGACGCATCGTCTACCGTCACAAGTGAGACACGATCATCAGTGAAGAACGCCCGGCCATGCCGGGCGTTTGTCATGTCCGGGCCCACATCGACGGCGTCGTTCCACCGATTTGGGCATTTGCCCGGCGCTGGCGTAATCTTGGACCTCGGTCGTCCATGCCCGGCTGACTTCTCGTGTGCTCGCACACGAGTGTTCAGAATCCGGGTGGTAGGTCACCGAGTTCATCCACCACTGATTGGGACTTGAAGAAGTCCTCATCGCTGATTGAAAAGGTTGCTCGAATGAAGGTTCAGCCGAGCGTCAAGAAGATCTGCGACAAGTGCAAGGTCATCCGCCGGCACGGTCGTGTGATGGTGATCTGCGAGAACCCTCGTCACAAGCAGCGTCAGGGCTGAGCCCAGACGTTCGTCGAGAGATCGAACAGAGCATCGCGGAACGGGTCGATCGCCCACCCCGCCTGACAATTCAATAACGTGAACGCAAGGGTCCAGATCCTGGACCTCCACCCTTGGACGAAGGCCAAGGCCCCGCCGGTTGCCATACGCAGCCGAGAGGCACGGGGACGCGTCACGCCGCACACCTTCTCGGTCCTCGACGGGCCCCCTCGGGGGTCAGGGACCGGAAACACTTTGAAAGGTAACCGCCTGATGGCACGCCTACTCGGTGTCGACCTGCCGCGCGAAAAGCGCCTCGAGGTCGCACTCACCTACATCTTCGGCGTCGGCAAGACCCGCGCTGACGAAACCCTCGCAGCCACTGGTATCAGTGGCGATCTCCGTGTCCACGAGCTCAACGACGACCAGCTCGTCGCGCTGCGTGACCACATTCAGGGCGCCTACGAAACAGAGGGTGACCTCCGTCGTAGCGTTGCCGCCGATATTCGTCGCAAGATTGAAATCGGTAACTACCAGGGCCGACGCCACCGCAGCGGACTCCCTGTCCGTGGACAGCGCACGCGTACCAATGCCCGTACCCGCAAGGGCCGCAAGAAGGCTGTTGCTGGCAAGAAAAAGGTACGCTGACCCGCGCGGTGAGCTGAAACAGGACTGGAGAAAATAGAACTTATGGCTACAGCAAGCCGCAAGAGCACCGGCGCCAAGACCAAGGTGCGCCGCAAGGAAAAGAAGAACGTGCTGGCCGGACAGGCTCACATCAAGAGCACGTTCAACAACACGATCATCGCGATCACAGACCCCGCAGGTGCGGTTGTCGCTTGGGCCTCCGCCGGCACCGTCGGCTTCAAGGGCTCCCGCAAGTCGACGCCTTTCGCCGCACAGATGGCTGCGGAGGCCGCTGGCCGCCGCGCCATGGAGCACGGCATGAAGCGTGTCGACGTTTTCGTCAAGGGCCCCGGCTCGGGACGTGAGACCGCGATCCGTTCGCTGGGCGCAGTTGGGCTCGAGGTCGGGGCAATCTCCGACGTCACGCCCGTGCCGCACAACGGCTGCCGCCCGCCCAAGCGCCGTCGCGTCTGATCGCCCGAGACAAGTAAGGACTGAAGAGAAGAAATGGCTCGTTACACCGGACCCATGACCAAGAAGTCCCGTCGTCTCGGGACTGACCTCGTCGGCAACGACAAGGCATTCGAGCGTCGCCCCTACCCGCCCGGCGTCCATGGACGCGGTCGCGTCAAGGACTCCGAGTACTCGCTGCAGATGCGTGAGAAGCAGAAGGCTCGTTTCTCCTACGGCGTGCTCGAGAAGCAGTTCCACAACTACTTCGAGGAAGCTGACCGTCACCCCGGCAAGACCGGTGACCGTCTGTTGCAGATCCTCGAGTCCCGTCTCGACAACGTGGTGTACCGCGCAGGTTTCGCGGGTACCCGTCGCCAGGCCCGCCAGCTCGTGGTCCACGGCCACTTCCTGGTCAACGGCCATCGGGTGGACATCCCCTCCTATCGCGTGAGGGCCCACGACATCGTGGACGTCGCCGAGAAGTCGATGAATCTGCACCCGCTCGTGGTTGCTCGTGAGACCCACGGCGAACGCCACGTGCCGGCCTGGATGGAGGCCCGTCCCAACCGGATGCGCATCCTCATCCACCAGTTGCCACTGCGTGAGCAGATCGTCATCGACGTGCAGGAACAGATGATCGTCGAGCTGTACTCCAAGTAGGACCCTGGGGCTGGCCGAGTGATCGGCCAGCCCTCTTCCAGCAAACAACTTCTGCAAGTTTCATTCTTCTGCATCACAATCGGTCGGGAATCGCTCCCGACCGGGTTCGCGCCCTCATATATCGGTTGGCGCGGAAAGGACACACATGCTCATCGCACAGCGCCCCATGCTGTCGGAGGTCTCGATCTCCGAATACCGTTCGCAGTTCGTCATCGAGCCGCTGGAGCCGGGTTTCGGCTACACGCTCGGCAACTCCCTGCGCCGTACCCTGCTGTCGGCCATCCCCGGTGCCTCGATCACGAGCATCAAGGTCGAAGGCAACATGCACGAGTTCTCCACGGTTGAGGGTGTCACCGAGGACGTCACCGAAATCATCCTGAACCTCAAGGGCATCGTGCTCTCCTCCGAGGAGGACGAGCCCGTCGTCATGTACCTGCGCAAGGCAGGTGCCGGTGCGGTGACTGCCGGCGACATCCAGCCCCCGGCTGGCGTCGAGATCCACAATCCCGAGCTCCACATCGCCACCCTCAACGAGACCGGCAAGCTGGAGATGGAATTGGTGGTGGAGCGTGGTCGTGGCTACGTCTCGAGCTCGCTGAACAAGAACCCCGACGCCGAGATCGGCCGTATCCCGGTCGACTCGATCTACTCGCCGGTGCTCAAGGTCAGCTACAAGGTTGAGGCCACCCGTGTGGCCCAGCGCACCGACTTCGACCGTCTCGTCGTCGATGTCGAAACCAAGCCGTCGATGCTGCCGCGTGACGCCATGGCTTCGGCCGGTCGCACCCTGGTGGAGCTGTTCGGTCTGGCGCGCGAGCTGAACGTCAACGCCGAAGGCATCGAGATCGGCCCGTCGCCAGTCGACGAGCAGATCGCCGAGTCGCTGAGCCTGCCCGTCGAGGACCTTGAGTTGTCCGTTCGGTCGTACAACTGCCTGAAGCGCGAGGGCATCCACACCGTCGGTGAGCTCGTGGCCCGCAGTGAGGAAGACCTCCTCGACATCCGCAACTTCGGTTCCAAGTCGATCCTCGAGGTGAAGGTCACCCTTCACGGCCTCGGGCTTGCGCTGCGTGACTCCGCCCCGGGTTTTGACCCGATGGATGCCATCGAGCGTTACGACGAGGAGAATGAAGAGCCGGAAGCCGACGAGGACTTCACCGAGACCGAGCAGTACTGACGCCCCCTCCGAGCGCTGCTCGGACCTTCACTGAAAGAACCAACTGATGCCCAAGCCAACAAAGGGTCCCCGTCTGGGCGGTTCGCCCACGCACGAGCGCACCATCCTCCGCAACATGGCCGCGCAGCTGTTCCAGCACGGCCGGATCACCACCACGGAGACGAAGGCCCGCCGCGTCCAGCCGCTGGTCGAGAAACTCATCACCAAGGCCAAGCGTGGAGACCTGCACTCCCGCCGCCTGGTGCTCCAGGCGATCACGGACCGCGATGTCGTCGACACGCTGTTCACCGAGATCGCACCGTCCATGGCTGATCGTGAGGGCGGCTACACCCGCATCACAAAGGTCGGACCCCGCAAGGGCGACAACGCGCCGATGGCGATCATCGAGATCATCCAGGAGTCC
>JBBSRQ010000112.1:0-10127 GCA_038242845.1 Propionibacteriales bacterium
GATCACGCCTCGGCCTGGACTTCCCCACGCTCGTACCCTCGGTGCTGACACTGGCCATCTGGTCCTCCTGCTTCACCTCGTTGGCAATTGCCACCGGTTTTGAGCGCCGCTACAACGTTCTGGAACGGTTGGCCGCCACACCCCTGGGGAAATCGGGCATCCTGCTCGGCAAGGCGGCGGCGATCGCACTGGTGACGGGTGTCCAGCTCGTCGTGCTGGTTGCGGTCGCCCTCGCACTGGGGTGGCGCCCCGGATTCGCCCCCCTCGCGCTGGTGATCGCCGTGGTCGCTTGCCTGCTGGGAGCGGGAGCGTTCGCAGGACTGGCACTCTCGCTCGCCGGCACCGCGCGGCCGGAGATCACCCTTGCGGTTGCCAACCTCGTCTACCTCATCGGCCTGGTGGGTGGGGGCATCCTCCTACCCGTGGCCAGCCATCCTGCCTGGGCACAGCCGATCGTCTCGCTCCTGCCCACGGCCGCCCTGGGGGAGGCCCTGCGCACCGGTAATGCGCTCACCCTCGTGGTGCTCGCCCTCTGGTGTGCGGGCACACTGGTGATTGCACGAAAGGTGTTCCGATGGACGTCATGACACACCCCCCTGTTCACAACGGCGGCTGGACCCCGTTGCGGCTGGTGGACGGCGAGAAGGCGATGCGTCGCTGGTTCGTCGCCTCGCTGGTGGCGAACATGCTCATCATCGTGACGGGCGCCATCGTCCGCCTCACCGGTTCGGGGCTCGGCTGCCCCACATGGCCAGAGTGCTTCGAGGGCTCGTACACGCCGCACCCGGAGGCCGGCATCCAGGGCATCATCGAGTTCGGCAACCGCCTCATCACGTTCGTGCTGATCATCGTGGCGTTGGGCGCGTTCATCTCCGCGTGGCGCAACCGTCCCGTGTTCAGCAAGCTGTGGTGGCTGACGCTGGGCATCGGTCTCGGCATCCCCTTCCAGGGCGTGATCGGCGGCATCACGGTGAAAATGGACCTGAACCCCTGGGTGGTCTCGCTGCACCTGCTGCTGTCCGTGGCGCTCATCGTGTTGTGCACATGGGCGTGGACGATTGCACGAGGCGTGCCAGCCGACCCGGTCGCGCCGAGGGTTCGCGCCCTCGTGATCGTGACGTTCGCCGTCGCCATGCTGGTCATCTGGATCGGCACCATCGTCACGGGTGCCGGGCCTCATGCCGGTGACCTCGACTCCCCGCGCAACGACCTCAACATCGTGCTGGTGGCGCGCGTGCATTCTGGCTCCGCGTGGCTCCTGACGCTGGGTACCATCGCCTGCGTCATTCTCCTGCGGCGTGCAGGCCGCCATCGCTCGCTGCGTGCCGCATTCCTGCTGCTGGGAACGGTCGCCCTGCAGGGCATCATCGGCTACATCCAGTACTTCACGGGACTCCCCGTCGGCGTGGTGATCCTCCACCTCATCGGCCTCACGCTGGTGACCCTGGCCGCCGCCTGGTTGCTGTTCTCAAACCGATCCGCGCGCACGACGGCGCCAGCGGTCATCTGATGAGCGGGTCGATGGCCACGGCGAGGAACAGCAGCGCCAGGTAGCTGTTGCTCCAGTGGAACAGCCGCATGGCATTGAGTTGCGGGATGGCCACGCCGGACTTGGCGCGCTGCCACAGCTTCCACGCCTCGAGGAGGAAAACTGCGCCCAGCGCGAGCGCGGCGATCGGGTACAGCCAACCCGTGGGGGCCAACGGCCACAGCAGCAGCGACACGGCCACGGTCGCCACCGAGTACCAGAAGATCCGCATGGCGACGTGGGGTGCGGGCCTCACGACGGGCAACATCGGAACCTCGGCGGCTGCGTAGTCGTCGCGGTACCGGAACGCCAGGGCCCACGTGTGGGGAGGGGTCCAGAGAAACACGATGGCAAACAGCACGAAGGGGGCCCACGCGAGTTGACCCGTGACCGCCGTCCAGCCGATGAGCGGGGGGAAACAGCCTGCGATACCGCCCCAGACGATGTTCTGCGAGGTACGACGCTTCAGCCACATCGTGTAGACGAAGACGTAGAAGGCGTTGGCCAGCAATGCCAGGAGGGCGGACAGCCAGTTGGCCCCGAAGCCGAGCACGAGGGTAGCGAGCACACCCAGTACGACGCCGAACGTCGTTGCAGCAGCCGTGCTGATCTGATGCCGCGGGACGGGGCGGCGTCGGGTGCGGCGCATGATCTCGTCGATGTCGGCGTCCAGCACACAGTTGAAGGTGTTGGCGCTGGCAGCGGCGAACATACCGCCGATCATCGTCCACAGCACCAGGTCCCAAGGTGGGAACCCCCCGGCGGCCAGGAACATGGCGGGGACGGTGGTCACCAACAGCAGTTCGATGATGCGGGGTTTGGTCAGGGCGACGTACGCCTTCACCACGTCCATGCTGCCCACCCGGAGGGAGGCTGCCTCGGCGGCTCCTGCAACCACGTACACGCCCACTTTCCAATCGTCAACAAAACCAGCTCGAGTCTACCCCCGGCCGCTTGTACCTCCCAAGACGTCGCCACCGCTCCACGACCTGCCCGTGAACGATCACCGGTGGCGGACCGATGAGTGGCTAAGGTTGTCACGCTGACATTCCCCTCTCTTCCAGCCAAGGAAGCCGATGCCCAACACCTCGAAGAACCCGCTGCGCGATCCCCAGGACCGGCGCCTGCCCCAGATTGCGGGACCCTGCGTCCTGGTGATCTTCGGCGTGACCGGAGACCTGTCGCGCAAGAAGCTCATGCCCGCCGTCTACGACCTCGCCAACCGCGGCATGCTTCCCCCGGGCTTCGGTTTGGTGGGTTTCGCGCGACGGGACTGGAAGGACCAAGACTTCGCCAAGGAGGTGCACGATGCCGTCAAGGAGCACGCACGCACCCCGTTCCGTGAAGAGGTGTGGGAGCAGCTCCTGGAAGGGATCCGCTTCGTCCCCGGCACTTTCGACTCCGACGAGTCCTTTGACAACCTGAAGGACACGATCGCGGAGCTGGACCAGGCGCGGGGCACCGGCGGAAACCATGCGTTCTACCTGTCAATCCCGCCGTCGAGCTTCGAGGTGGTCGTCTCGCAGCTGAAGAAGCACGGCCTGACCGACGATGAGCAGGGCGGCTGGAACCGCGTGGTCATCGAGAAGCCGTTCGGCCATGACCTGGCATCGGCCAAGGAGCTGAACGACGTCGTCAACTCGTTGTTCGAGCCCAAGGACGTGTTCCGCATCGACCACTATCTGGGCAAGGAAACCGTCCAGAACATGTTGGCGCTGCGCTTCGCGAACCAGATGTTCGAGCCGATTTGGAACAACCATTACGTCAGCCACGTCCAGATCACCATGGCCGAGGACATCGGTATCGGAGGCCGGGCCGGTTACTACGACGGTATTGGCGCCGCCCGCGACGTCATCCAGAACCACCTCCTGCAGTTGCTGGCACTCACCGCCATGGAGGAGCCCACCTCCTTCGAGGCGTCCCAGTTGCGAGCTGAGAAGAAAAAGGTCCTCGCCGCCGCCCACGTCCCCGGCGACCTGTCCCAGACCACCGCGCGTGGCCAGTACTGCTCCGGGTGGCAGGGTGCACAGCAGGTGAAGGGCTACCTCGAGGAGGACGGCGTGGACGCCGGCTCCTCGACGGAGACGTTCGCCGCCATCCGCGTCGACATTGACAACCGTCGTTGGGCGGGGGTGCCGTTCTACCTGCGCGCCGCCAAGCGCATGCCCCGACGCGTCACCGAGATCGCCCTGAGCTTCAAACGGGCACCCCACCTGCCGTTCACAGCCACGGACACCGAGGAACTGGGCACCAACGCCCTGGTGATGCGGATCCAGCCCGACGAGGGTGTGACGCTGCGCTTCGGCGCCAAGGTTCCCGGCACACAGATGGAAATCCGTGAGGTGTCCATGGACTTCGCCTACGGCGGGTCGTTCACGGAGTCCTCCCCCGAGGCGTACGAACGCCTGATCCTGGACGTCATGCTGGGCGACGCCCCCCTGTTCCCGCAGCAGGAGGAGGTGGAACTCAGCTGGAAGATCCTCGACCCGGTCATCGAGCACTGGGCCGCCCAGACCGATCAGCCCGAGGCCTACGAGTCCGGTACCTGGGGCCCGCAGAACGCTGTCGACATGCTTGCACGTGACGGCTTCGCCTGGCGCCGACCATGAGATCAGAAGGATCCAAGAAGTGATCATCGAACTGAAGAACACCACCACCCGCGAAGTGGCCTCGGAACTGCTCCGGGCACGCCGCAACGTCGGCTCTGCCAGCGGCATGGTCCTGACCCTGTTGGTCGTCTCCGACGAGGACCATCGCGACGACGCCCTCCAGGCGGCCCGCGCATCCGCCACCGCGCACCCCTCCCGTGTGATCGTGGTGACCTATGCCGAGGGCGACGCGCAGCTTGACGCGGAGATCCAGGTGGGCGAGGGCATCCCCGGCGACCTGCTGGCACTGACAATGACGGGAGAGCTGGCAGAACATGCCGATTCCGTGCTGCTGCCACTGCTGCTGCCCGACTCCCCCACCATCGTGTGGTGGCCCCACGACGCGCCGGAGCACCCCAGCAAGGACCCCGTGGGGCGCCTGGCTGACCGCCGCATCACCGACGCCGCCAGTGCCGCGAACCCGGAGGAGGCGCTCATCACGAGGGCGCGCCACCACACCCCCGGCGACACCGACCTGGCATGGACCCGCCTGACCCGCTGGCGGGCCCTGCTGGCAGCAGCCCTGGACCAGTACCCGCGACCGGTCACGGGCGCCCTGGTGCGCTCGGCCCCCCACAATGCCCCGGCCACGCTGTTGATGGCCTGGCTGGAGGAGAAGCTGTGCGTGGACGTCGTCAACGAGGAGTGCGACCAGCCGGGCGTGTCCGAGGTGCGACTCACCACCGACGACGGTGACATTGTGATCAACCGTGGCCAGTCGGACAGCATCGCGCTCTACAACGTGCCGGGGCAGCCTGAACGCAAGGTGGCGCTGCGTCGACGCCCGTTGACGGACCTGCTGACCGAGGAGCTGCAGCGGATGGATGCCGACGACGTGTTCGAGGCAGTGGTCAGCCGTATCCTGAAACGCAAGGACGCCTGAGATGTATCGCAGAATTGTCCGCTTGGACGACGCCACCGAGGTGGCCGACGTCGTCGCACGCCGCCTCCTGGAACGCATCGTGGAACTCCAGGAGAAGCGCGGCGTGGTGCACATCTGCCTGACGGGGGGCAGCACTGCCAACCAGATGTACGAACGCTTCGCCGACCTGGTTCCCGAGTCGGACCTCGACGCCAGCAAACTGCAGCTGTGGTGGGGTGATGAACGGTTCGTCCCCGCCACCGACGCAGCCCGCAACTCGCTGCAGGCCGTGTCCCGTCTGGCACGCACCGTCGCCATCAAGTCCGCCGACATCCACATGATGCCCGCGCAAGACGGTCGTGCCGACTCCCACCAGTGCGCTGCGGAGTACGAGACGGAGCTCGGTGACACGACCTTTGACGTGACCCTCCTCGGGATCGGAGAGGACGGCCATGTCGGGTCTATCTTCCCGGATCACCCCAGCTTCGACGCGACGAGCCGCAGCGTGATCGGTGTGACGGACTCGCCGAAGCTGCCGTCTGATCGCATCTCGCTGACTCTGGCAGCGATGAACCGCTCAGAGGAGATCTGGTTCATCGCCACGGGTGCGTCGAAGGCTGACGCGGTGGTGCGCGCCCTGGACGGGGACCAGGAGCTGCCTGCCGCACATGTTCAGGCTCGGGAGGCAACCTACTGGTTCCTTGACGCGGACGCCGCTGCGCAACTGCCTGAGCCCTACGACTGCCGCCTCTGACGTCAAGCAGTCCTGCCCACCCACCACGAAGGGGGCTCCCGCAGTGTGCGGGAGCCCCCTTCGTCGAGTGGTCCGTTGAGCCGTTGCGTCAGTAGATGACTTCACCCGAGGCGCGACGGGCCCTGAGCGAAGTGATGGCCTCATTGAGGATCTCGGCGGCTTCGGCGTCGCTGCGACGTTCCTTCACATACGCCAGGTGCGTCTTGTACGGCGTGATCTTCGGCGGGGGCGGAGGATTGTCCGCGTCGGTGTTGGCCGGGAGGCCACACCGCGGACAGTCCCAGGACTCCGGGACGGTCGCGTCGATCGAGAAAGCAGGACGGGTCTCGTGCCCACTCGAGCAGTAGTACGAGACATGCAGCCGTGGGGCGGAATCACCCCGCTCTGCTTCTCCCATGGGACCGGCGCCGACTCGGCTACCGCGGATGGCGTTGCCACCTGCCACGTTTACTCCTCCAGGACTTGGTTGTACGGATTTCAGGCGCTGATGCGGTACAGCACCAACAGCGCTATGACTGTCAGGACCCAGACACCTGTCAGGACCAGGGTGATGCGGTCGAGCCGACGCTCGGCGGTGGAGACACCGCCCATGGACGTTGACATGCCGCCACCGAAGAGGTCAGACATGCCACCACCACGACCTTTGTGGAGGAGGACAGAGGCCGCCAACAACACACTTAGCACGATCAGGATGATCGAGAGAGTGGATACTGGCCAGCTGACGAGGGGGACAATCACGGGTCGGAGTCTATCCGACGCCTGAGAAATCTCCACATCCGGGGTGCCTCCCGGCAACCCATCCTGCGCAGGACGTGCCCGGATCCATGTCGGGCCGCCTCGAAAAAGGGCATCACGCGCCATCGCGGCTGTGCAACGGCCCCGGGGGGTCATCATGGTCGCCTTCCCCATCAACCCCCAGCACCGACTGAAACGGCCGCCGGGCGTGGCCCGGCGGCCGCTTCCTTGCGCTCCTGGCTGTATCAGGCGGGAAGGCTCTGGTACATCACAATGGCTGCGAACTCCTCCGGCTGAAGGCTTGCGCCACCCACCAGTGCACCGTCGATGTCAGGCTTGCCCATGATTTGTGAGACGTTGCCGGACTTGACGGAACCGCCGTACTGGATGCGGACGGCGTCAGCGGTCGGCTGGTCGTACAGGGAGGCAACCTCGCGACGGATGGCGCCACAGACCTCCTGCGCGTCGTCAGGGGTGGCCACCTCGCCGGTGCCGATGGCCCAGACGGGCTCGTAGGCGATGACGAGACCGGCGACCTGCGCGGCGGTCAGGTCAGCGAGCGTGCCACGGACCTGGTTGAGCGTGTATTCGACATGGGTGCCCTCCTTGCGGATGTCCAGGCCCTCCCCCACGCAGATGATGGGGGTCATGCCGGCTGCCAGGACCTTGGCGGCCTTGGTGTTGACGACCGCGTCGGTCTCGGCGTGGTACTGGCGGCGCTCGGAGTGTCCCACCACCACGTAGGTGACGCGCAGCTTCGCCAGCATGGCGGCGCTGACCTCGCCGGTGTAGGCGCCCGAGTCGTGCTCGGAGACGTCCTGGGCGGCAAGCGTGATGGGCATGCGCTCACCGTCGATGAGCGTCTGAACGGTGCGCAGGTCGGTGAACGGGGGGACGACGACGCACTCGACGCCGGAGCCGTTGTACTCCTTGTCGGCCAGCGTCCAGGCGAGCTTCTGCACCATGCCGGTGGCCTCGACATGGTCGAGGTTCATCTTCCAGTTGCCTGCCATGATGGGCTTGCGAGTCATCAGTTCGTTCCTTCCAGAACAGCGATACCGGGCAGTTCCTTGCCCTCGAGGAATTCCAGCGAGGCGCCGCCGCCCGTGGAGATGTGTCCGAACTCATCGTCGGAGTGGCCAAGGATGCGCACTGCTGCGGCCGAGTCGCCACCGCCGACGACGGACAGGCCGTCCACTCTCGTGAGTGCGGTGGCCACTGCTGCGGTGCCCTGGCTGAGTTCCTTGATCTCGAACACGCCCATGGGGCCGTTCCAGAACACGGTCTTGGCGAGACTGATGGCCTCGGCGAAAATCTTCTCGCTCTCGGGGCCGATGTCCAACCCCATCTTGTCGGAGGGGATGGATTCGGCAGCCACCACGTCGACTGCACCCGTGACGGTGCGGGCACCGAAGTCCATGCCATCGGCGACGCGCACGTCCACCGGCAGCAGGATCGTCTTGCCCTGTGCCTTGGCGCTCTCCAGATAGCCACGACAGGTCTCGAGGTTGGTCTCGTCCACCAGCGACGTGCCGATGTCGTATCCCTGCGCCTTGAGGAAGGTGAAGAGCATGCCACCGCCGATGACCAAGGTGTCGGCCACCTTCAGCAGGTTGTCAATGACGGACAGCTTGTCCGCCACCTTGGCGCCTCCCAGCACCACGACGAACGGGCGCTCTGGGTTCTCGGTGAGGCGGCGCAGGACGTCGATCTCCTTGGCCACCAGGTATCCGGCAGCGCTGGGCAGCAGCTTGGCGACGTCGTAGACGGACGCCTGCTTGCGGTGCACGACGCCGAAACCGTCGGAGACGAAGACGTCGCCGAACGCGGCGTACTTCTGTGCAAGGACGGTGCGCTCGGCCTCGTCCTTGGATTCCTCGGCGGACTCGAACCGGACATTCTCCAGCATCGCGACGTCACCGTCAGCCAGCGAGTCCACGGTCTGTGCTGCGTTGGCACCCACCACATCAGTGGCGAGCGTGACCTCGGTGCCGAGCAGCTCGGAGAGCCGCCCGGCGACCGGGGCCAGGGAGTACTTCGGGTTGAAAGCACCCTTGGGTCGGCCCAGGTGAGCCATGATGACGACCCGTGCACCCTTTTCCCGCAACGCCTTCAGCGTGGGAAGGGCTGCACGGATGCGGCCGTCATCCGTGATGGTCTCGCGCTCCAGCGGGACGTTGAAATCGCAGCGGATCAGGACCCGCTTGCCCGACAGGTTGCCGAGGTCATCGATGGACTTCACTTGTGTGGGCCTTCCCTTCGTGTCAGGTGGTGGTGGTCAGAGCGAGGCGCCGACGAGGACCGTGAGGTCCACGCAACGGTTGGAGTAGCCCCACTCGTTGTCGTACCAGCCGAGCACCTTGACCTGGTTGCCGATGACCTTGGTCAGGCCGGAGTCGAAGATGCAGGAGGCCGGGTCGCCCTCGATGTCCTTGGACACGATCTCGTCCTCGGTGTAGACGAGGATGCCCTTCATGGCGCCTTCGGCGGCCTTCTTGACGATGGCGTTGACCTCCTCCACGGTGGTCTCGCGCGAGGCCTCGAAGGTCAGGTCGGTCGCAGAACCGGTGGGCACGGGCACGCGCATGGCGTAGCCGTCCAGCTTGCCCTTGAGCTCGGGGAGCACGAGGGAGACGGCCTTGGCCGCACCCGTGGTGGTGGGAACCATGTTGAGGGCGGCGGCGCGGGCACGACGCAGGTCCTTGTGGGGGGCGTCCTGCAGGTTCTGGTCCTGCGTGTAGGCATGGATCGTGGTCATGAGACCCTTCTCGATGCCCAGGCCGTCGTTGAGTGCCTTGGCCATGGGGGCCAGGCAGTTCGTGGTGCAGGAGGCGTTCGAGATGATGTTGTGCTTCGACGCGTCGTACTTCTCGTCGTTGACGCCCATGACGATGGTGATGTCCTCATTCTTCGCCGGGGCGGAGATGATGACCTTCTTCGCGCCGGCGTCGATGTGCGCCGTCGCCTTGGTTGCGTCGGTGAAGAAACCGGTGGACTCGATGACCACGTCAACACCCAGGTCGCCCCAGGGCAGGTTGGCGGGATCCTTCTCGGCGAACGCCTTGATCTCCTTGCCGTCAACGATGATGGCGTCATCGCTGTACGTGACTTCACCGGGGAAGCGTCCCAGGATCGAGTCGTACTTCAGCAGGTGTGCAAGCGTGTGGTTGTCGGTGAGGTCGTTGACGGCCACCACCTCGATGTCGGCACCGGCGGCCACGAGGGCGCGGAAGTAGTTGCGGCCAATGCGGCCGAAGCCGTTGATTCCAACCTTGACGGTCATATAAATGAATCCCCTTCGAGAGACTGTCGCAGCGCTCCGCGGCAGGACCGCGGGCGCAGCATCTATGGACAGCACCCATCCTAACGACACCCATGCTTCCACCACCAAGGGGGGCTCATTGGGGATGACCGTTGGGCTCCCGGTGGCAACCCTCAGTCGTTGTCGCGGAGGCCGGAGGGCAGGCTCGCCTCGGTGCTCGGGATACCGGCGCATGCGGCGGCCTTGTCCGCCGTGGCCAGGAGTCGACGAATTCGGCCGGCGATCGCATCCTTGGTCAGAGGCGGCTCGTGCAGCTTCCCGAGTTCCTCGAGGCTGGC
>JBBSRQ010000113.1:0-10067 GCA_038242845.1 Propionibacteriales bacterium
ACGCCGAGATGAGGAAGAACACCGTCGCCAGTGCGCCGGTCAGCAGGCGGCCGTTCTGGGCGGTGAGTTCGACGGCCAGCGCGACCGCCAGCAGGCCGAACAGCGTGGTGAACTTGATCACCGGGTTCAGCGCCACGCTGGAGGTGTCCTTGTAGGGGTCGCCGACGGTGTCGCCCACGATGGTGGCCTCGTGCAGGGCGGTGCCCTTGGCGTCGAGGTCCACCTCCACGAGTTTTTTGGCGTTGTCCCAGGCACCGCCCGCGTTGGCCATGAAGAGGGCCTGGTAGAGCCCGAACATCGCCATGGAGATCAGGTAGCCGATGAACAGGAACGGCTCCACGAACGCGAACGCCAGCGTCGCGAAGAAGACGCCCAGGAAGATGTTGAGCATGCCCTTCTGCGCGTACTGAGTGCAGATTTCCACCACCTTGTTGGAGTCCTCGTCGCTGGCGCGGGCGGTGCCGTCCAGTTGGATGTGCTCGCTGATGTACTCCACCGCTCGGTAGGCGCCCGTGGTGACCGCTTGGATGGATGCACCCGTGAACCAGTAGATGACGGCACCACCCAACAGCAGGCCCAGCAGGAACGGGGCGTGCAGCAGCGACAGCTTGTCCACGTTCGCGGTCAACCCACTGGTGAGGCTGAGCATGATGGAGAAGATCATGGTGGTGGCGCCCACCACGGCTGTTCCGATGAGGACGGGTTTGGCGGCGGCCTTGAAGGTGTTGCCGGCGCCATCGTTGGCCTCCAGCAGGTACTTGGCGGTGACGAAGTTGGGCCGGATGCCGAAGTCGCGCGCCAGTTCGTCCTCGATGCCGGGTAGGTCCTCGATGGTGGAGAGCTCGAACACCGACTGCGCGTTGTCGGTGACGGGGCCGTAGGAGTCCACGGCGACGATGACCGGGCCCATGGCCAGGAAGCCGAACGCCACCAGCCCGAACGCGAACACCGCCGGCGCGATCATCACGTCGCCCAGCCCCAGGGTGGAGATCCAGTACGCGATGGACATGAGACCGGTGATGGCCATGCCGATCCAGTACGCCGAGAAGTTGCCGGACACCAGTCCCGACAGGATGCCCAGAGATGGGCCGCCCTTGTTCGCGGAAACCACCACCTCCCGGACGTGGCGGGACTTCGTGGAGGTGAACACCTTCACCAGCTCCGGGATCAGCGCCCCCGCCAGGGTTCCGCAGCTGATGATCAGCGACAGCTTCCACCACAACCCGCCCCCGAGTGGGCTGATGAGCACCAGCGAGGTGACGAAGGTCAGGACGATGCAGACAAGCGACGTGATCCACACCAGCGTCGTCAAGGGGCGCTCGAAGTCCATTGACGTGGCGTCTGTGTACCACCTGCGGGCCAGTGCGCTGTTGATGAGGTAGGAGATGCCGGAGGCAACCAGCATGACGGCGCTGATCACGAACAACCACACCAGAAGCTGCGCCTGGGTCGTGGCGTTGCCGACCCCCAAGAGGACGAAGGTGATGAGCGCGACACCGGTGACGCCGTAGGTCTCGAAGCCGTCGGCGGTCGGCCCGACGGAGTCGCCGGCATTGTCCCCGGTGCAGTCGGCGATGACCCCGGGGTTGCGGGCGTCGTCCTCCTTGATCCCGAACACGATCTTCATGAGGTCGGCGCCTATGTCGGCGATCTTGGTGAAGATCCCGCCCGCGATGCGCAGGGCGGCCGCCCCCAGCGATTCCCCGATGGCGAACCCGATGAAGCAGGCGCCCGCAATTCCGGCGGGCAGGAACACCATGATGATGAGCATGATCGCCAGTTCCACGGAGATCAGCACCATGCCGATGCTCATCCCGGCACGCAGCGGGATGACATGGCATGGGAACGGCCTGCCGGCCAGAGCGGCGTGCGAGGTGCGGGAGTTCGCGAAGGTGTTGATGCGAATCCCGTACCAGGCCACCGCGAACGAGCCACCCATGCCGATCAGGGAGAACAGCACGACGATGGCGGTGCGACCGATGCCCACCTGCTCAAGGAACAGGTAGTAGAGGACGATGATGGCGGCGATGAACGCCCACAGCACCAGGACGAACTTGCCCTGCTGCTTCAGGTACGTCTTGCAGGTGGCGTAGATCAGTTCGGAGATCTCCCGCATGGACTGGTGGACGGGCAGCGCCTTCAGCTGCCGGTACGTGGCAAGGCCGAATGCCAGGCCAAGCGCGCACGCGATCAGACCCAGACCCAGCAGCACGTCGCCGCGCACACCAAGGAACTCCACGGACCCGAGGTCCGGCAGCGTGAGGTTTGCCTCGCTGCCCCCGTGGTTCCCCGGGGGCTGGGGTTCGGCTGCACAGGATGTCAACGTCGCCACGGCAACCGCCGCTGCCGAGACCGCCCATCGATGGCGTCGTCGGGTCTGTGTGGTCACATGCACCCCCTGAGCTGCGGCATCCATCGTGTCCACTTCCGTGAGCAGAACTGACGGCGCCGCTGCCGTCCGTTAGGCCGCGATGCTACGCCCGGGGCCGGCCGGGGGGCGGGCGTCGCGGAAAGTTCGCGTCGCGCGTGGCCCACCCAGGTGACTCTTGGGGACCGCCTCGGCAACGAAACCCGCAAAGGATCAAGGATCATCGGTGGGAGGGTGCGGGATACGTCCACTAGGCTGACGCTCGTTTGACAGGGACGGTTCCTCATCGATTAGTAGTGACGTTTTCGCGCCTGGGCAGTGGTGGTTGTGCGCGACGAGGAATGGCTGGTCACCCAGACTGAAGACGCGAGGCGACGGTCCGTGCCGACGACTCCGCCAGCTATCGCCGCTCCAGAATCTGGCTGGCCGCGACCCTCCGTAAGACCGCCGTCCCACGGAGCGACCCGTCGCTCTCCGTCTCCACCCAGATGCTGGCCCGCCCGCTGGGCTACCAGCACAGCGCCGTCGCCAAGGCCCTCGACCCGGAGGCGCTGCGCCCCCGCATCCTCATTGCCGACGCCTTCATCCTGGCCTCCGCCACCCCGCACAACGGGCGCAAGGAGTCCTTCGCGGAACTCATCCGCCTGCTGGACCCCACAGCGGTCAGCGCCGACGGCGACATCAACACCGAAAGACTTCCCGGCCTCGTGATTCGCCGCCACCGCCATAACCCCGAGGTGGCCCCCGAGGTGGGCGGCGAATGGGCCGAGCGCCTTCCACCGGACCGTCGGCTCGTCGATGCCTCAGGCCTGGAGAACGCCGTCGCCGACGAACTCGTGAAGACCTGGCTGCATCCCGCCTCCGGCAAGACCCCCAGCTCCGGTGCAGGCACCGGCCTGTTCGGTTGGACTCTGTCCAAGGCGTTCCTCAGCTCCCCTGCCGCCCTCCGTGACGCCGTCGACGAGCGCCTCCGCCGCATCCACGACGGCGCTGCCGGTGACATCGCACGTTCACGCGTGCAGTTGGGCTCACACCACCGGCCGACCTTGACGGGCATGATCTTGCAGCCGTCGTCCGCGACGATTCTGGTCACGAGAAGTTGCACCGGGATTGCGGCTGGCAGTGGGCGGTCCGCACTGACTGTTGGAAGCTCAGCTGGTGTGACAGGCAGTCCGAGACGGCAAGGGAGATCGCCAAGCTTGAGCACACCACACCTGGTGACTGGATTTTCCTGGCCGACATCGTGGCTGACCCCGGCGAGAACAGCACTGTCGCTGCCCAGTACCCGGGAATCGTCGACGAACTGACCCGTACACACGCCCGGTGGTGTGTCGACGTTGGCTTGTCGGATCCACGCACGCGTTGACCCGAGCCGTCGACTTCATGCTGCCTGTCGGCGGCGGAGTTGCAGGTCGCGGTAGGCGACGAACAGGGTCAGGACCACCACCACCATGATGGCGGCGAAGCCGGAGATGAACGCCCAGGACCAGCCGTTGCTGGACAACACCTTGAACGCCAGCGCCGTGATGACCGCGATGCCCACGGACGTGCCGATCCGCTGCCCGGTCTGCATGATGCCTCCGGAGCTACCCGCATACGACAGGGGCACGTCGGCGAGCGTCAGGGTCTGGTTGGGGCTGATGACCATGCCCTGCGCGACCCCGATGAAACTGAGGGTGAGCAGCAGCCACCACTCACTGGCCATGCCGAGGGAGCGCAACCACACCACGAGGATGCTGGTGCCGAGCCCCACCAGGGCGACATACAGCCCGCCGACCACGAGACCGCGCCCCAACCTGTGAACGTGGCGTCCACTCCAGAGCGCAGCCAGACCGGACAGGATCGCACTGGGCAGACCGATCAAACCGGCAGCGAGTGCGGTGTGGCCGAGACCATCCTGCATGTAGAGGGCGAGCAGCACCCACACGCTGGTGATGCCGACGAAGTACAACGAGACGAGCAGGGTGCCATTGGCGAAGCTCGCGACGTGGAAGATGTCGAGATCGACCATGGGGTTGCGATCGCGTCGCTTCTGTCGTCGCTCCCACCACAACCACAACGCCAGGAGCGCCAAGCCAACCGGCAGTGATACCCACATCCAGACGCCTGCCCCGGTTTCGACGAACGGCAGCAGCATTGCGAACACGGCAAGCCCGAGCAGCACCGCACCGCCGGGGTCCAGGTCGCGAATCACCGACGGCGCCCGCGCACCGTGGACGGGTTGCTTGTCGAACAGCGGCTTGGGGAAGAAGCGTGCCGCCAAGGCGATGGCTGCGATGCCCACCGGGAGGTTCACGAAAAACACCCACCGCCAGCCATGCTCCATGCCGGCCAGTTTGATCAGCAGGCCACCAAGCACTGGCCCGATGGCCACCGAGACCCCGACGGCGGCGCCGAAGAACCCGAAGGCACGTCCGCGTTCCTCACCACGGAAGTGCTGCTGAATCATGCCCACGGCCTGCGGGTTCAACAAACCGGAACCGATTCCCTGGAACGCGCGAGCGACGTTGAGCAGGTTGGCGTCCTGTGCCAGGCCACAGGCGATCGACGACGCGGTGAAGATCGCAACCCCGGTGATGAACAGCGCACCACGGCCGTAGATGTCGCCCGCCCGGCCGGCCGCCACGAGGCCGACCCCGAACGCCAACGCGTATCCGGAGAGAACCCATTGCAACTGCGACTGGCTGGCATCAAGCCCCAACTGGATGGAGGGGAGGGCGACGTTGACGATGCTCACATCGATGAGTGACATGAACAGCGCCACCATCAGCACCCCGAGAATGAGCCACCGCCGTGGGTCGGGAGTGAAGCTCTCCGTGGAGGGGCTGGGTGCTGGCGCCATTGCGCAGACTCTAGTCTCCGCTGCCCAGCCCGGCCGTCTGCTTTCACCGCCGGGGCCGTCTCCGGCTGTGATGACTGTTCCGTAGCGCGATATGCACGCGTGTTCTAAAAGTGTCAGGGGTGCGCGAGATCATGGAACATGGACAGGGAGCGGGCGAACAGGACGCTGGAGAAGATTTTGGCAGCCACGGATGACATCCGCAGCGCTGAGATCCGGCAGGCTGTTGCGCTGGCCGAACTGGCGGAATCCTACTCCGTGGACATGGACACACTGGTGCCTGAGTTGGCGGAGAAGACCATCTACCCGGGCGGTGATGGAACGCCGGGTGTCTCCGAATTCCTGTGCCTGGAACTGGGACCAGCGATGGGAGTCTCCCGGCGGACGGCGTTCACCATGGTGGCTGGGGTGTTGAACCTCAAGCATCGCCATCCGTTGACGTGGGACTCGTTCCTCCGAGGGCTGGTCCCTCGCTGGCAGGCGGAGGTGCTCGCGGGGATGACTGGCGGGTTGACCGCTCCTGCAGTTGCCTGGGTGGATGAGCGCATCTCGCGGCGGGTGGGGCGGTTGTCCTTCCAGCGGCTGAAACGGCTCACCCGGGGATGGGTGGCGCAAGCCGATCCCCAGCTGGCCGCAGACCGGGAAGCGGCGGCGCGCCAGCACAGGCAGGTGGTGTTCGGTTCCGATCTCAGTGGCACCACGGACATGTGGGCGAGCCTGGCGTCGCGCGACGCAGCAGCGCTCAATCGGACAGTGAGCGAGCTTGCGATCGCCATGGGGGAGTCAGGGGACGAGAGAACCACCGACCAGCGACGTGCCGCAGCTTTGGGAATGCTGTCGGACCCTTCTGCGGCGCAGGCGTGGCTCACTGGGAGCACTGTTTCCGAGTCCCCGAGCGACGCCGCGCCATCGCGGAGGACCCGGACACCGAGGGGGCGCACCGTCGTATACGTCCACCTGGCTGAGGAAACACTCGTCGACCATGCGTCCGGCGTGGCGCGCATCGAGGGGTTCGGTCCACTGACGGTCACGTCGCTGCCGGAATTCCTGGCAGGCACACACGTCACCATCCGGCCGGTGGTGAATGACTCGAGCATCGCGCCGGTGGACTCCTACGAGATTCCGGAACAGTTGCGCAATGCGGTGCGGCGAGGGTCCCCTTTCGAGGCGTTCCCCTTCAGCTCCAGCACCTCAGAGCACCTTGACCTGGATCACATCGTTGCCTACCGGTTCGGTCATCTGTGGGAGTTGGGGCAGACCAACGTGGCCGGGTTGGTGCCGCTGGCGCGGCTGGTGCACCGAGCGAAGACGCTGGGTGTCTGGAAGCTGCGGTGCCGGGGGCGGGCCGAGTTGTGCTGGACGTCCCCCTTGGGCAGGAGCTACATCGTGGGCCCGCGGGGGACAAGGCCCTCCACCTCCATGGTGCGACGGCGGTGAGGGGCAGTGTCAGATCGAGTCCACATAGGCGTCCAGCGCCAGCATTGCCGTGCCCCGACGGGATGCAAGGTCTCCGTGGGGTGATTGCAGGACGGGCACGGGAACGGGGGACTCCTGTTCCAGGCGTTCGCTGACGCGCCGGATGAACCCGGGTCCCAGCAGGATCGGGTAGCCGCCGAGCGTGATCGCCTCCGGCATGACGATGGAGCTGACGGTGGCAAGGACGCTGACCAACAAACCGGCGAGGTGGTCGATGGCTGCCCTTGCCTGTTCGTCGCCACGCTCGGCAGCAGAGGCGACGGCGAGGGTGTGGTCCTCGACGGTGCTGGGACCCAGCGGCTGGTCGCCAACGATGGAAGCGGTGAGGTGCTGGAATCGTGCGAAGCCGATGGAGGCGTCGACGCAGCCGTGACGTCCGCAGTGGCACACGACGGTGGGGTCTCCGAGCGGGCTGTGCTCGATGGCGCCCCAGCTCGTGGGCAGGCTGTCGTTCAATTCCTGGCCAGCGGTGAGGGCCATGCCGAGGCCCATGCCAAGTTGGAAGTGCAGGATCCGGCCGTAGGAGGCGAGTTCGGGGTGGCGGGCGTTGGCGAGGGCCGCTGCACGGGAGATGTCACGCATCGCAATGGGGATGTTGTAGCCGAGTTCCCGGCGTACAAGGTCGAGGACGTCGACGTCCCCCCAGCCGAAGCGGGCTGACTGCACGACACTCAGGAACCCTTCACTGAATCGGGCGGGGAGCGCGATACCGATCCCCAAGACTTGCCGCCCCGAGTCCTCGACCATGTGCGTGCCGACGCTGATGACTCGCTTGATGAGCTGTTCCGGGGCGATCGGGAGCTCAAAGGTGAAGGCCTCCGATGCCAGTTCCTCGCCCGAGAGAGTGGTCAGGACAACGTCGGTGTGGTCGGCACGCGCCTCGATGCCGAGCAGGGCCCATCGGTGGTTGTCGAAGCGCAGGGGTGTGGCGGGACGTCCGCGGGCTCCGACGACGGATGCATCCTCCATCAGGACGCCTTCGGCCAGGAGTTCTGTCACCAGCCGCGTCACGGATGTGCGAGTGAGGCCGAGCTCTGTGGCAAGTCTCGCCCGATGGATGGCACTGCGGTCGCGCACCGCTCGCAGGATCAGAGCGAGGTTGTGCGAACGCACCCGGGGGTTGGAGAATCCATCCGCTGTCATGATGTCCATTGTGCCCAGTATGTGACACGTTGTCGCAAAACGGTTGACAATGCGCCTCCGATCGATGGATAGTGACATCACGTGATTAAAGGCGCGACGTGGCGCCCTGAGAGAGGATCATCGATGACTTCAGGAATCAACAGGCGCGGTTTGCTCAAGGCCGGAGCAGCGGCGGCCGCAGCTGGTGCCGGCGCATCGGCGCTCTCCGCCTGCTCCCCGGCAGACAGCGGCAGCGAGCCGTCGGAATCCGGCAAGGCCGGGGGATCCCTGGATCTGCTGCTGCTCGGTCCGGACCAGAACACCATCGACTGGCTCAATGACACGCTGCTGCCGGCGTTCAAGGACGAGGCCGGAATCGACGTCAAGCTCCAGACCTCCGACTGGGGTTCCGCGTTCCAGAAGGTCACCACCGGCGCCGCGTCGAACAGCCTCGCCGACGTCTTCCTGATCGGTGGCATCTGGAATGCGCCTCTGGCCTCGAAGAACGTCATGCTCGACATCACGGACCGGGTCAAGGACTGGGACGGCGCCGGGGAGGTCTACGAGTCGATGCTCGCCGACGGCGTCTACGAGGACAAGAACTATTCCATCCCCGTGTACGCGGACATCCGCACAGACATCTACCGCAGCGACCTGCTCGAGGATGCAGGGATTTCCACCATTCCTGGCACGTGGGACGAGTGGCGCACCGCCGCGGAAGCGTTGAAGACCAAGGGCGTGCAGAGCCCCATCTACTTCGGCCTGGACAAGTCCATCGGCCTGCAGCAGCGCTTCGCCCACCTCATGCTCAGCGCGGGCGGCACCTACTGGGATGCCTCCGGAAAAGCCACGTTCAACAGCGAGGCCGGCAAGAAGGCTCTGCAGTTCATGGTCGACTGTTTCGAGAGCGGTCTGTCCGACTACAACGTCGTGTACTCGGGCAACGGCCCCGTCCCCATCGTCCAGGGCCTCTCAGGCATGGGCCTCGACGGCTCTGCCGTTCCCCAGAACGCCCAGACCAACGACGAGTCGGTGTTCCCGAAGCTGGAATCCGGCGTCGGCATCAAGATGGACTCATCCTCGGACCCGGTGACGTTGGCGTTCGTCAACAAGCTCGCCATTGCCAAGAACAGTAAGGATCCCGACGGCGCGTTCGAGCTGATCAAGTTCATCTGCTCGAAAGAGAATGCGGGAGAGTTCGCCAAGAACTACGGCGGCCTGCCGGTCCGCAAGGACGCCGACGCCTCCTGGCTTGACGGCATCTACAAGAACATTGCTGACACGGCGCAGAACGCAGTCTCCCAGCCGTCCAATCCCGTCATGATGTCGCTCGGCCCGGCAGTCAACCAGCTGCTCGAGCCCGCAATCCGCGGCAGTGTCTCGGTGGAGGACACCCTCAAGGCGATCGACGCCAAGGTCGACTCGCTGGAGGCATGATTCGATGGGGCGCACCGGCGGACACCTGGAACAGAGGCAACGGATCGCAGGGCGGTGGTTCCTGACTCCGGCGCTCGTGATGCTGACGCTGACCATCATCGTCCCGCTGCTGTTCGCGGCGTTCCTGTCGTTCACGAAGTACGACCTCTTGAGCTCGCCGACCTTCGTGGGCTTCAGCAACTACACCAAGTTGCTCACCGACCCGGTGTTCGGCAAGGCAGTGATGAACACGCTGGTGTTCGCCCTGGGACAGGTGGTGATCGGCCTCGTCGTCGCATTCTTCATTGCCATGCTGTTCAACAATCCGCTGGTGGGCGGCAACCTCATGCGCACCATGGTCTACGTGCCGCAGGCGATGTCGTACGTGACCGTCGCCCTGCTCTGGTCATTCCTGTATGACCCGTTCGTGGGCCCCATCAACGCTGCAGCGCACGCCCTGGGTTTCCCCACGATCAACTTCCTGACCGACGTGAACCTGGCGATGCCGTCGATCATGGGCATGTCACTGTGGCGCAACCTCGGCTACTTCATGATCATTCTCCTGGCAGGCCTGAAGGCGGTCCCGGGGGAACTCATGGAGGCCGCCAAGATCGACAGTGCGGGATGGTGGGCACGGCTGAGGCACGTGATCCTGCCGTCGATGAAGAACACGATCTTCTTCGTGGCGGTGACCTGGTTCATGGGCGGTCTGCAGATGTTCACGCAGGCCTACGTCATGACTCAGGGAGGTCCCGTCAACGCGACGCGGACCATCGTCTACGACATGTATGAGTCCGCGTTCACCAACCTGGACATCGGTCGAGGCTCCGCCATCGCCGTCCTGCT
>JBBSRQ010000114.1:0-9970 GCA_038242845.1 Propionibacteriales bacterium
CCCCCAGTCAACCGGCATTTCGCCTAGTTAACTGAGGGTTCAGTTTTGTGTCCGAAAGAGGACTTGAACCTCCACGCCCCGAAAGGGGCACTAGCACCTCAAGCTAGCGCGTCTACCAATTCCGCCACCCGGACAGGTGTGTGCGCCTCATTGAGGCGCTTGAGGAATAATACAGGCCGAGTCATGTGGAGCGCAATTCCGATGCCCGGCCGGACTCCGTCGGCGTGGGGCAGCATGGCCGGACTCAGCGCGTTGTCGGGATTGCCACAGGACGGTGGGCGTTGGGGCCCCCGGAGACGTCGTCCAGTGCTGAGACGATGGGCGCCACCAGCACCTTGGATTCGGCGTCCAGGAGTTCGGCGAGATGCTCGGGGGTGCGGGGGCCAACGAGGGCCGACGCCACGCTCGGAGCATCCCGTACCCACAGCAGCGCCACCTGTGCGGGGGTCAGTCCCAGACCCTCCGCAGCCTTGGCGACGGCATCAACGACCGCGCGGGAGCGCGGCTGCATATAAGGCTCCAGGAACCACGCGAAGTGGTCGGAGGCGGCTCGTGAGTCGCGGGGGATACCGGTGCGGTACTTACCGGTCAACGCGCCCCGTCCCAGCGACGACCACGCCAGCAGGCCCAGCCGGTGGTGCTGGGCGGCACCCACCACCTCCACCTCGGCGCGGCGTGCCAAGAGCGAGTACTCCACCTGCACCGATGCGAGCCGGGTGCGCTCCGTGAGCGCTTGTTGCCACGTCGCCGCCGTGGCGGTCTGCCAGCCCACGAAGTTGGACACACCGACGTAGCGGGCCAGACCGCGCGACACCGCGGAGTCCATGGCTGCCAGCGTCTCGTCGATGGGCGCGTCGCCCCAGGCGTGGACCTGCCACAGGTCGACGTGGTCGGTGTTGAGCCGGCGCAGTGACTGCTCCAGGTCGTTGAGCATTGCCGCCCGTGACGTATCGATCACGCGCTTGCCGCCGCGGATGACAAAACCGGCTTTGGTGGCGATGACGAGGTCCTGGCGTGCGATACCGCCGGCCAACAACTTCCCGATCATCTTCTCCGCCACCCCGGCCCCGTAGGCGGGTGCGGTGTCGATAAGGTTGCCGCCAGCGTCGACGAAGTCCGTGACGAGTTGCTTGACCGTCGGCCAATCGGTGTCCCGGCCCCAGGCCATGCTGCCGAGCCCCATCCGGGACACCTGCAGACCCGATGACCCCACAGCGCGACGTTCCATGCCCGCCACCTTAGGCCTGCAGGACGCCGGTCAGCAGCAGTCCGGCAACCAATGCCGCGATACCGAGGCGGTAGTACACGAAGCCGCGGAAGGTATGGGTGCTGATGAATTTGATGAGCCAGGCTATGACGGCGTAGCCGACGAAGAAGGCGATGACGGTGGCGGCGATCGTCGGTCCCCACGCGGTGTGGTCGGTGCCACTCCCAATGTCCTTGAGCTTGTACAAGCCTGATCCGAACACGGCGGGGATGGCCAGCAGGAACGAGTAGCGGGTGGCGGCGGTGCGGGTGTAGCCCATGAACAGTCCGCCGGAGATGGTCATGCCGGAGCGGGAGACGCCCGGGACCAGCGCGCAAGCCTGTGCCAGGCCGAACAGCACGCCGTGCTTCCAAGTCAGCTGGTCAAGCTCGCGGGTGTTGCGTTCACCCATCCTGTCGGCGAAGAACAGGACGACAGCGATGCCGGCCAACGTCGCCACCGTGAACCACAGGCTCCTGAACGTGGTGGTGATGGCGTCCTCGAGGAGGAGGCCGAGAACAATGATCGGGACCGAGCCGATGATGACCAACCACCCCATCCGCGCGTCCGGGTCGCTGCGCTCCACGCGTCCGGCGAGCGATCCGAACCAGGCAGTGATGATTCGGACGATGTCCTTCCAGAAGTACACGAGTACGGCGGTTTCGGTGCCGAGTTGAGTGACGGCGGTGAAGGCGGCTCCCGGGTCCCGGCCCTCGAAGAGCAGCTGCCCGGCGATCGAAACGTGTGCACTGGAGGAGATCGGTAGGAACTCCGTGAGCCCCTGCACAATGCCGAGCACAATCGCCTCGAACCAACCCATGTGTGAATCCCTTCGTCGTCTCCGGCCGAAGGACACTGTAGACCGACTAGCGTGGTTCCCCATGACGACAGTTGTCCTGATCCGGCACGGCCGGTCCACCGCCAATGCCGACGGCGTCCTCGCGGGCCGGGCCGAGGGCGTGCACCTCGACGACGTCGGCCGCGCCCAGGCGACACAGCTCGGGACACTGCTGAAGGAAGCAACCATCTCCGCCGCGTACCGCTCGCCGAGCCTGCGATGCCAACAGACAGCGGACCTGCTGGGGCAGCCCGACGCCGTGGTGTTGCCGGGCCTGGATGAGTGTGACTACGGGTCCTGGACCAACAGGAAGCTGATGGACCTGTCCGGTGAGTCGCTGTGGTCGACGATCCAGCAGCAACCCTCAGCGGTGTCCTTCCCGGAAGGGGAGGCGATGGTGGACATGCGCGCCCGCGCTGTGGATGCCATCTGGAAGATCCGGGAACGCCATGCCAGTGGGGACGTGGTGGTGGTCGTCAGCCACGGCGACGTCATCAAGGCGATCCTCTCCGACGCGCTCGCGCAGGACTTCGACGACTTCCAGCGACTCAACGTGGCCCCGGCGTCAGTCAGCATCGTCAGCTACGGCCACGAGCGGCCGTTCGTTGTGTGCATCAATGCCAACAGTGACGTGGCAGGTCTGCTCGCCATCCCCGCGGCCCCGGTCGTCGGCGGCGGGGACGTTGCAGGCAAGGAATAGGCTGGAGGACATGTTGCTCGAGTTCCCGCGTCCGGACCGTTGCGTCGTCGGCACCATCGGCGAGCCCGGTAAACGGCTGTTCATCATCCAGGTGTCCCAGGGCTCCTCCCTCGCGGCAGTGGCCATCGAGAAACAGCAGGTGCAAATCCTCGCCCGTCGCATGTCTGAGATCCTCGACCAGCTCGAGTCCCTTGGCCAGTCCACCGGCAACCTGACAGGACCCACCGACATGGGGCCGCTGGACGCCCCACTCGACGTCGAGTTCCGGGTGGGAGCCATCGGCTTGGCCTGGGACTCGGGGCGCTCCTCCATCCAGCTCGAACTTTTCTCCATGGAGCTCGGCGAGGAAACCGATGACGACGAGGGCAACGTGCTCATGCAGGTGTGGCTGACCCCCCGCATGGCACGGGAGTTCGCGTTGCGCACGGAGCAAGTGGTGGCCTCCGGGCGGCCGGCATGCCCGTTCTGCGCCCAGCCCATCGATGCCGGGGGCCACATCTGTCCCCGATCGAACGGCTACCGCACAGACCTGTTCTGATGGGGGCAACGGCGCCGGTCGGCGACCTGGAGGTGCTGGGACGTTTGACGGAGGCATCCAATGCCACCTTCCTCACACGCGACGAGGACGAGCAGCTGTGGGTCTACAAACCCGTGGCGGGGGAGGCCCCCCTCTGGGACTTCCCGCATGGCACGCTCAGTCGTCGCGAGGTGGCAGCTCACGCCCTGAGTGATGTCCTGGGGTTCGGTGTTGTGCCGTTGACACTGTGGCACGACGGACCCGC
The DNA here is from genome assembly GCA_038242845.1 of Propionibacteriales bacterium. Taxonomy (GTDB): domain Bacteria; phylum Actinomycetota; class Actinomycetes; order Propionibacteriales; family Propionibacteriaceae; genus Arachnia. The sequence continues at coordinate 3,567 of JBBSRQ010000114.1, forward strand.
GGGTGAGGGATCGCTGCAGGCCTGGGTCGATGGCGAGGTCACGAATGCGGTGGATCTCGTGCGCCCCGAGAACCTGGACGAGACATGGCTGCCGGTGGTGGCTGGCGTGGACGAGCACGACAGGCCCATCGTGTTGGCGCATCGGGACGACCCCCGGCTGCGATCCATGTGCTTGTTCGACCTGGTGATCAACAACTCCGACCGCAAGGCCGGCCACATCATCGCCGACGGTGACCGCCTGTTCGGCGTCGACCATGGCGTCAGCATGCACGTTGAGGACAAGTTCCGCACCGTGTTGTGGGGATTCGCGGGCGAGCCGTTCTCGGAGGAGGAAAAGGTGCTCCTGCAGCGCGTTCCCGGACTCCCCGGACCGGCCGAGGGGTTGTGCCACGAGGAATGGGACGCGATGGCGGAGCGCACGGAAGCCCTGCTCGCAGCCGGGGTGTTCCCGGGGCCGAGCCGGCAATGGCCTGCGAGTCCGTGGCCTGCCTGGTGAGCCCCAGCAGTGGCAGTCAGCGAACAGGCGTGCGGAGTCCTGCTCCGAGCGGGTAGATTCCCCAGACATGTACGCGTGGCCGAAAGTCGATGTCCCTCGGATCTCCCATCAAGGGGGTGACGTGCCGGACCGGCTGAGCTTGCACGACACAGCCACAGGAGAGCTGGTGGCCATCGAGGCGGATCAGGACGAGGCCCGCATGTACGTGTGCGGCATCACCCCCTACGACGCCACCCACCTGGGCCACGCGAACACCTACGTCGGGTTCGACCTGGCCAACCGTGTGTGGCGGGACCTCGGCCTGGCCGTGAACTACACCCAGAACGTCACCGACGTCGACGACCCGCTCTTGGAGCGGGCCGAGGCGACAGGACAGGACTGGGAGGAACTGGCCGCGGACCAGACCGAGCTGTTCCGCAGCGACATGACCGATCTGCGAGTGATCCCCCCGGACCACTACATCGGCGCCGTGGAGACGATCTCGTGCGTGGTGGAGATCATCGAGCAGCTCCTGCCGAGCGGCCTGGTGTATCAGGTGGACGATGACGAGCACCCGGACTGGTACTTCAACAGCGTGGCCGCGCCAGGTTTCGGCGGGGTCAGCAATTTGGACGAGGCGCAGATGCTCAGCGTCTTCGCCGAACGGGGCGGCGATCCAGAGCGTCCGGGCAAGCGGCACCCCCTGGACAGCCTCCTGTGGCAGTTCGCCCGCGAGGGCGAGCCGAGTTGGAGCTCCCCGCTGGGTGCGGGACGTCCCGGCTGGCACATCGAGTGCGTGGCCATCTCCCTGCACTATCTCGGCCCTCACTTCGACGTCCAGGGTGGTGGCTCCGACCTGGTGTTCCCGCACCACGAGATGTGCGCTGCCCAGGCCATCGTCGCCTCCCGCGAACCGATGGCCAAGGCGTTCGTGCACTCCGGCATGGTGGCACTCGACGGCGAGAAGATGAGCAAGTCCAAGGGCAACCTGGAGCTCGTCAGCCGACTTCGCCACGCCGGTGCCGACCCGATGGCCATCCGCCTCGCGCTGCTGGACCACCACTACCGCACCAACTGGGATTGGGATGCCTCCCAGCTGGAGCGGGCCACCGAGCGCCTCGCACTGTGGCGCAGCATGAGGAACAACAACACTGCGCTGCCAGCCGCCAGCCTCATCGACCAGATGCGACAGGCGCTGCGGACTGACCTTGACGCTCCGTCGGCACTGAAGAGTGTGGACGCCTGGGTGGCGGGCAGCCTCGCGGTCGACTCTGACGACACGGGTGCTGTCGACGACATGATCACCGCCGTGGACGCCCTTCTCGGCATCAAGCTCTGAGCGGCGAAAGCGTCCGCAGCGGCCCGTCTGGTGAACGCTGCCCTGGCGTCGACGGGTAGGCTGCCAGCCGTGAAGTCCTTCGAACAACTCTTCGAGCAACTGACCGAGACCGCCCGCACCCGACCGGGGGGGTCCCACACCGTTGCCCGCCTCGACGCGGGTGTGCATGCCATCGGCAAGAAGGTCGTCGAGGAGGCGGCCGAGGTGTGGATGGCTGCCGAGTACCAGTCCAAGGAGGAGGCAGCCGAGGAGATCAGTCAACTGCTGTACCACCTGCAGACGATGATGCTCGCGCTTGACCTGGACCTCGATGACATCTACCGCTATCTCTGATCTCCCCGAAGGACTCGAAAACCACCATGACTGAACGACTTCTGAAGATCGCCGTCCCCAACAAGGGCGCGCTTGCCGAGGCCGCGGCCGACATGCTGCGCAGCGCCGGCTACCGGCAGCGCACGGACGCCAAGGACCTGACGCTCATTGACGCCGACCACAACGTCGAGTTCTACTACCTGCGCCCCCGCGACATCGCGGTGTACGTCGGAGCCGGCCACCTCGACCTCGGCATCACCGGTCGCGACATGCTGCTGGACTCTGCCGCACCGGCCGATGAGATCATGTCGCTGGGCTTCGGGGGCAGTCGTTTCCGGTTCGCCGCCCCGGTCGGCGGCGGCAACACGGTGGAGAACCTGGCAGGCAAGCGCATCGCCACGTCCTATCCGGGGCTGCTGCAGATCTGGCTCGACGAGCATGGCATCGAGGCGACGCTGGTGAAACTCGACGGTGCTGTCGAGTCCGCCGTCCGGTTGGGCGTCGCCGACGTCGTCGCCGATGTGGTGGACACCGGCACCACGCTTCACCGCGCGGGCCTGGAAATGTTCGGGGACTCCATCTGTTCCTCTGAAGCCATCCTCATCCGCCGCCAGGGGGGAGAGGAGCCGGCTGGCATTGACGGACTGTGCACCCGTCTCGACAGCGTCCTGGTTGCCAACAATTACCTGATGATGGACTACAACGTCGCCGAGACGGATCTGGCGGCCACCACGGCACTCGCTGCCGGCGTCAACGGCCCGACCGTCTCCCAGCTCGCGAAGCCGGGGTGGGTGGCTGTGCGCGTGCTGGTACCCCGCAAGGGCGCACACCTGCTGATGGACCGACTCTTCGATGCCGGCGCGCGAGGCATCCTGCTGATGGAGCTGACTGCATGTCGTCTGTGAACCCATCCGAGCCGCAACCACAGGACGGACCGGAGCGGCTATCGTTCACCAGCGTCCCGGCACTGCTGACGGCAGTGGTGCTCTCCGGGATCCTGTTGATCTTCGCCCTCTACGGGTGGTACGCCATCGGCTCGGACATCCGCTCCCAGATCAGTTGGCTCCAGGGCGCCACGCTGCTGTTCTTCGTCATCGCAATGATCGCGCTCATGCTCAGCATCGGCTATTCGCGCCTGTGGGCCGACGAGAAGGGCGTGACCATCCGCAACGGTCCGGTCCTGCGCAAGTTCTCCGTGGACGACATCGCGGGTCTCCGGCTCCGCAGCGGCGACGCCTGGGCCTACCTGCTCATCAAGGACGGCAGCGGGGTGAGGCGTCGTGCTGTCCTGGCCATCCAGCAACTGGAGGGCGCCCAGGGGAAGCGAAAGCTGCGGGCTCTCAAGGCGTGGCTGAAGGCCAACGGCGCAACGTCCAAGGGCATTTCCCAGGACGAGGCCTGACCGCTCCCAGCCTCAGAGCAGACCACGCTTGCGCAGGATGTCCTCAACCTCGGCGTCCTCAGTGGTTTTTTCCTGCTTCGGCGCAGGCCTGCGGGCCGACGTCGTCGCGGGGACGGCAGGTGTCGAGGGCCGGTTCGCCCCCTGGGGTTGGACGCCGGGCCGGGGTGCCACGGCGGGTCGTGTCTGCTTGTCCGTGACGTGTGGTTGGGCGGGCTTGATGAGGCGCGAGAACACGAACAGAAGGAAACCCACCCCCACCAGTGACACCCCCCACGTCATGGTTTGTGACCACGTCGTGCGCTGCGCCCAGTCGATGAGGCTGATGGCCCCGTTGTAGGCGAGGCGGGTGATTCCGAGGAAGTAGAGCCCCAGCGGGATCAGCAGCATGCCGATCCCACCCATGATGGGGCGTGCCCCGCGGCTGCGCGCCCAAAGGCCCGCAGTGATGGCGACGACGAGCGCCATGAGGAAGATGGTGATGATGAGCGACGCGTCCATTGGCCCAGTTTCCCACATCGCCTTAGGCTGGTGCGCCATGGAGCCGCCCCGCCATCTCGCACAACCCAACAACCGCTTCCTCGGCGACGACGGCAGCCCGGACCCCCTTGTTCGTGCCGCCATCACGGCGGTGACGGACCACGTTTCCTACAGCCGTGCGGTGGCCGCACTCTGCGCGTCGCGCCTGTTGATGCCCATCGTCGCCTCGGGCGACGAGACGGGCCACCATGACCCGGACCGGCGCGCCGACATGGCTGCCGTCACCCTCACCGAGGCAGGTGTGACCTACCTGCTGGCGTTCACGGGAATGGATGCCATGCGGGACTGGCAGGCCGATGCCCGCCCGGTGCCCTGCCACCTCGACGAACTCGCGGCCTCGGTGGAACCCGCGGGTGCGACCGAACTCCTGCTGGACCTGGCCGGCCCCACCCCCTTCGTGCTGGGCGGCGACCTGGTGGCGCTGATCGCCGACGGCAATGCCCTCGTGGAGTTCGAGGACGGCGACTTCGCCTGGATCAGAAAGTCGTCCGATCAGCCTTGAATACTCGGATAGGCGTACCACGCCCACCGAGCGCGCCCATGCTAGCGTCGGGCGAGAACTTTCCTCGAGGAGCGCACCCGATGGATTCGACAGCCACTGTTTCACCCGTCTCCACCGTGGGGATCGTCGGCGCCGGTGGCATGGCCCGCGTCCATGCCGAGGCGTGGCGACGGCTTGGTATCAAGGTCGCTGCTTTCTCGAGATCGGGTGCCAGCGAAATACTCCTCGACGGAGAGACGGAGGCCCAGTCTCTCTCCGAACTGGTGTCCTCCGTGGATCTTCTGGATGTGTGTTCCCCCACCTCCACGCATTTTGACACTGCAGTCGCAGCGATTAATGCCGGTATTCCGGTGGTATGTGAGAAGCCCCTCGCTCTCTCAGTTGCTGAGGCTGACCGGCTCGTCGCCTTGGCGTCGATCACCGGTGTACCTCTTTTTCCCGCTCACGTCGTGCGCTATTTTCCGGCCTATCTGGCGGCGAGAACTGCTCTTGTCTCCGGCGCCCTGGGCCGGCCCGCCGTCGCGCGGTTCGTGCGGATGGGTGAGTTTCCGCACTGGTCGGCGTGGTTCGATGACGAGTCACAGTCGGGTGGCATCATCATGGACCAGATGATCCATGATCTGGACATGGCGGTCTGGATGCTCGGACCCGTCCTTTCCGTGAATGCGGTGTCGCGTCGCGCGACCTCTTCGCCCGAACGAAGTGCGCATGTCACCTTGACTCATGAGTCGGGCGCCATCAGCACGGCCACGGGTGTCTGGGGGGTACCAGGGTTGACGTTTGCAACGCGGTTCCACGTTGCCGGTTCCGAGGGCCGACTGGATTATGATTCCCGGGACCCCTCGTCCGTAATCTTCGACGGGGGTGGGCAGACTGACGTCGAGTCCCGGCGCCCCGCGGAAGCAGTGGGGGACCCCTACGAAAGCCAGCTGCGCGACATCCTGACAGTGCTGCGTGACGGAGGCGTCACTCGAACCACGCCACATGAGGGCGCCTACGCTGTCAGAATTGTCCGCGCGGCGATCGAATCGTCGGTCTCCGGAGCCACCGTGGCACTCGGAAGGAGTGAGTCATGCTGAAAGTAGGGATTGCTTCACTCGCCCACGTGCACGCACGAAGCTACGCGAAGCTGCTGTCGGCGCGGTCCGATGTCGAACTGCGCATCCTGGAGGAGGATGCCTCGTTGCACGGTGAGGTGTCGGAGTTCACCGACTGCGTGCGCGATCCCGATGAGTTCTGGCGTTGGGCGCCGGATGCGGTCGTCATCACCAGTGAGACCGTTCATCATCGTGCGCATGTGCAGGCCGCAGCTGCGGCTGGGGCCCACATCCTCTGCGAGAAGCCAATCGCTACCACCCGCCTGGATGCGTTGGCGATCACCGAGGCGTGCGAACGAGCCGGGGTGGGGTTGATGATGGCCTTCCCAGTGGGGTTTGCTCCGGAGGCGCAGATCATGCGCTCCGCCGTGGAAGACGGGACCCTCGGCGAGATCATCAGTGTCATCGGGGTGAACACCGGAAAGCTGCCGGCGACCAGAGAATGGTTTGCGGACCCGGAGATGTCGGGCGGAGGCGCCATCGTCGACCATGTCGTCCATATCGCTGAGCTCCTCGATGGGCTGGGCCTCAGGGCAGAGTCGGTCTCGGCCGCCACGACGAACGTGCTGCAGCAGGGGCGCCTTCGCCCCGGGGTCGACTCCGGTGCGCTCGTGACCATTTGCTACGACTCGGGCGTGATCGCTACCATCGACGCCTCATGGAGTGAGCCCGATGCCTCCCCGCTGTGGGGTGGGCTGAGTCTGGAGATCGTCGGATCCGCAGCGAACCTCGCGATCAAC
>JBBSRQ010000115.1:0-9955 GCA_038242845.1 Propionibacteriales bacterium
CCACCCAGACCCAGGCTCTTGACTGGATGTCGTCCAGCCGGGCAACCGACATCGACCCGTCCAGGATCACCATCAGCGCGGCCAGCTCATTCGTCATGGGGTCCCGCACGAACAACTTCCCCGTCACGATCACGAACGGACTCGAGGTGCCCGTCACACTGCGGTTGGTGTTCGACAGCGAGAGCCCGCAGCGCATCCGGGTGCCCGCCACCGAGTTCGTGACGATCACCCCCGGCGAGAACCTGACCCTGATCGCGGCGCCGGAGGCGTCGTCGAACAGCGTCGTCACCGTCGAGGTCCGCATGGAGACCGTGGGTGGAACCCGGTTCGGGACCCCCGTCTCCATTGACATCACCGCCACTGAACTCGGGCGCGTCGCCTGGATCATCATCATCATCTCCGGTGCAGTGGTACTGGGAGGCACCGTGTGGCGCATCCGTGCCGTGCAGGCCGAACGTTCCAAGGAGGACGCGTGAGCAGCCAGGTCAGTACAACCAAGAAGCTGGTCTCGGCGAGCGCACTGATGGCGTCCGGCACGCTGATCTCCCGGATCCTCGGGCTGGTGCGGGTGATGCTCATCGTCTTCATCCTCGGCAACACCTCACGGCAGGCCGACATGCTGGGCCTGGCCACGTCGGTGCCCAACTCGCTCTACATCCTGTTCGCGGGCGGCGCACTCAACACCGTCCTGGTGCCGCAGATCGTGCGTGCCATCAAGCACGACGACGACGGCGGCGAGGCCTACACCAACCGCATCATGACGGCGTTCATGCTCATCGTCGGTGTGGTCGCCATCGTCGTGACCATCGGTGCACCCGTGGTCATGGCCATCTACTCCGGCTCTGACTGGCGTACCCCGGAACTGGCGGCGCAGTACGCCTCCATGGTGGGCCTGGCGTACCTCACGCTCCCGCAGATTTTCTTCTACGGCGTGTTCTTCCTGCTGGGCCAGGTGCTCAACGCCCGCGACAGGTTCGGCCCCATGATGTGGGCCCCCATTGCGAACAACGTCATCACCATCGTCGTCCTGTCGGCGTACCTGTGGGTGTGGGGCACCGGTGGCGACCATGGCACGGCCTTCACCACCGGGCAGATGTGGACGTTGGGCCTCGGCACCACCCTCGGCATCGTGGCGCAGACTGCGGTGCTGATCCCCTACCTCCGCAAGGTGGGGTTCACGTTCCGGCCCCGCTTCGACCTCAAGGGCACCGGGCTGGGCCACACGTTCTCACTGACCAAGTGGACCATCGGGTTCGTGGCCGTCAACCAACTGGCGCTCGTGGTCATCCAGCGACTCGCCACATCCGCGACCGCCGTCGGTGGCGCAGGGCTGTTTGCGTACCAGAACGCCCACCTCCTGTGGATCCTGCCCCACTCGCTCATCACCGTGTCCCTGGCCACTGCCATGCTGCCCAACGCCTCTCGCCTGGCGTCCGCGGGCGACATGGAGGGAGTCGCACAGGAGACCACCAAGACGATGCGACTGGCGCTCGTGGCGCTGGTGCCAGCCACCGTCGGCTTCATCGCCTTGTCCGGGCCCATCACGCAGCTGCTGTTTGGCAACGGCGTGGGCGCGCGCGACTCGAAGTGGGTGGCGCTGGCGCTAGCCGCCTTTGCTGTTGGGTTGGTGCCGTTCACGGTGCAGTTCGTGTGCCTGCGCACCTACTACGCCATCGAGAACACGCGCACCCCGTTCCTGCTCCAGTGCATCATCGCCACCGTCAATGCGGGCGGTGCCCTGCTGCTCGTGTGGTGGGTCAGCGACCCCAACCTCTACGCCGCCGTCCTTGCGCTGTCCTACTCCATCGCCTACATCGTCGGGGTGCTGGTGAGCTGGCAGTTCCTCAAACGAAGCGTCCCCGGGATCGACGGCGCCGACATGGTGCTGCACATCGTTCGCCTCTCGCTGGGCGCCGCACTGGGCGGCGTCATCGCCTATCTCGCTGCGCGTGGGATCATGGCGACCCTGCCCGAGAGCAAGCTGGGTCCGCTGCTGTCCGTGATGGCCGGACTCGCCATCATCGGCATCATCTACGGCGGCGTCGGCAAGCTGCTGCAGGTGCGTGAACTGGGCAGCCTCACCGATCTCGTCCGTTCCCGCTTCGGCCGCCGCGGCAGGAATGCGGCCACGGGAGCGGGCCCCGATGCCGGTGGCTCGGCACCCTCCCCCGGTGACGGGACCTCAGGAGCACTGGCCGAGGACCTCGTCCCCACCCAGATCCAGGCCGCCATCGAGATCGGGGAACCCGAGGAGGCGCCTTCTCCCCTCTTCGACCCGGAGTCGCTGGAGGCCACCGCCGTCCACCCGGCCACCGTCGATGACAGCACCCCCGAGGAAGTCACGCCCGCCCTGGGGGTTGCCGGTGAACTGCTCAGCACCCGGTACCGCCTCGAGGAGCCGCTGGCCCGTCGGGCCGGCATCGAGAGCTGGCGCGCCCACGACCTCCAGTTGTCCCGCGACGTTCTCGCCCATGTGATGCCTTCGGGCGATCCCCGTATCCCCGAGGTGCTGGATGCCGCCCGCACCGGGGCCTCCGCCACCGACTCACGGTTCCTGCGCGTCCTCGACGCCGTCGCCGTCGATGACAACGGCGTCGGTGGGTACGTCGTCTGCGAGTACGCGTCCGGCACCCGTTTGTCCCAGATGTTGGGCACGGTGCAGCTCAGCACACTGGAGGCGGCGTGGATCGTGAGGGAGCTCGCAGACGCACTGTCCGCCATGCACAGCAACGGCCTGTTCCATGAGCAGGTGACCCCCGAGAACGTCATCATCACCACCAGCGGGGCCGTGCGCCTCGTGGGGTTCGGAGTGGAATCCGTCCTCGCTGAGGCCGAACGCCCCACCAGCTGGAGCGCCAAGGAGTCGGCTGACGTCACCGGGCTGGCCGCCCTGCTGTATGCGCTGCTGTCCAGCCACTGGCCGGGTCATGCCGCCTGGGGCCTGCCCGCCGCGCCCGTCGTCGCTGGCAGCCTCGTCGGCCCCCACAGGCTACGAGCCGACGTCCCCGCCCACCTGGACAGAATTTGCACGTCCATCCTCTCCGACCGTGAGGTGGCAGGCGAGCACCGCATCACCACCGCCGCACAACTCGCCGCCGGCCTCTCAGCCGTACTCGGCACCGCAAACCCTTCCCCCGACCTGGAGGACCGCATCCGTTTTGGTCCACACGATGCCCTGGGCAGCCGCACGACGCAGGAATCCGGCGCGTCGACGGCCCTCGACACCGCCTTCCGCCACCCCGTCGCCGCCGTCACCGGCGACCTGCACCACGACCGCCTCCACCGGGAGGCACTGTCGCAAATCGCCACCTACGAATACGACGTCGATGAGAGGGACGAGGACCCGTTGGAGCAGCAGCGCAAGCTGATGGCCAACCCGCGCTCCGCGCTCTGGATCATCGCTGCCCTCGCCATCGGCACGCTGGTGGTGTCGCTCGCCATCGTCGCGTCGAAGCAGGGGAACGAGCCCGGGACCAACCCCGCGGTCACGTCTTCCGCCACCTCGGCCGCCCAGACCCCCGGTGGTGAGCTGCCCATCGTCACCGGAGTGGACTTCGACCCGGAGGCCGACGGCGGCAACAATGAGGAGAACACCTCCCAGGTGTCGCGGGCCTTCGACGGCGACCCGGACAGCGGCTGGTCGACCCTGCGCTACCGCAACCGCCCCAACCTCGGCGGTCTGAAGCCGGGCGTCGGGATCGTCCTGGATCTCGGGGAACCACGAAACATTTCGTCGGTGGATGTGCAGTTCGCCGAGCCCGGCACCACCGTCGAACTCCGCGTGCCCAACGATCCTGCCGTCGACGCCGCCCCCATGACAACGCAGGGCGACTGGAGCGTGGTCGCCACCCAGAGCGAAGCCGCTGCCACCACGACCCTGACGCCACCAGAGGCCACCACCTCCCGCTTCCTGCTGCTGTACCTCACGGAACTCCCAGAGGTCGAGACCGCGCGTTACATGTCGACGATCACGAACGTGGTGGTGCACGGCTGATTCGCGCAGCAGAACGGGCCACTGCGTCACCAACGCTTGACAGCCCCCGCTGAACATCGTCCGGTTCAGCTGAGCCGAACGACCATGGATGGCCCGGAGGAACTTTTCCTCCGGGACCATTCCCATATTCCCCGGCGCGACCTACGATTTGTTGGCATGACGAACCAGCCGTGGGACATGCAGGTGGCCATCGACTGCGACGACCCACACGAATTGGCGACCTGGTGGGCCGAGGCCCTGGGATGGGACGTGGAACCCCAGGACGAGGACTTCATCCGGTCGATGGTGGACCAGGGATTCGCACAGGAATCCGACGTGAGGACGTATCGCGGCAAGCGCGTGTGGGCAGCCGGGTCCGCAATCACCCACCCCGACGGCCACACACCGAGGCTGCTGTTCCAGAAGGTGCCGGAGGTGAAGGCCGTGAAGAACCGGGTGCACTGGGATCTTCGCAGCCCGCACGGCCAAGTCACAGCGCAGGACGTGGAACGGTTGGTCACCATGGGAGCCCGACGCATCGGCGAGGGTCATCAGGGCCCCCACAGCTGGGTGATTCTCGAAGACCCCGAGGGCAACGAATTCTGCATCTGACGAACACCCCGCCTTATAACGGACAGGCACACCGTCGCCAGCCACGTTGACAGTGGGAGCAAGGACTGCTGGTGGATGCATGTCCTCGCTCCCCGTGCCCTTCCATCAGCAGCTGGACTTGTATGCGGCCTTTCCACCCTCCCCGTCGAGGTTCTCCATCGTGATGATGGTGAACCCGGTCTGAATGGGCGGCTGCTTGGCTTCTCCCTTGAGTGCCGCGTCTGCCGCCTTGACGCCATCGACACCGATCAGGAACGGTTGCTGTGCGACGAGCGCGGCCACCGTGCCGTCCTGGAGCGACTTGATCTGGTTGGGTCCTGCATCGAACCCGACGATCGTGACGTCCTTGGCCCCCGCCTGACGGACACCCGTGGCAGAACCCTCGGCCGAGAAGATGTTTCCGGCGAAGATGCCAACGATGTCGGGATCCTTCTGGAGCGCCGCTGACACCAGGTTGGCGGCCGTGGCCGGATCATTGTGGCTGTACTGAACGCCGAGGTACTGAAATGCGGAGTCCTTCGCGGCCGCCTCCTCGAAGCCCTTCACCCGGAGATCGAGCGTCGAGACACCCGGATCAGTGCTGATGACCAGCACCTTGCCCCCGTCGGGCTTCGCTGCCTTGATCGCATCAAACGCCGCTGCGCCACCACCGACGTTGTCGGAGGCGATACTCGTCACGGCGAATGCGGGATCATCCACGGTGGTGTCCACGAGTACCACCTTGATGCCTGCCTCGGCGGCACGCTCGAGCGGTTGCTGCATGGCTGTGACGTCCGTAGGCGCCACCAGCAGAGCATCGGGTTTCGAGGCAACGACCGAGTCGATGATGGGCTTCTGGAGCGTCGGATCAAACTTGGTGGGGCCTTGCGTCGTGACGGTGTAGCCCAGTTTGCCGGCCTCCTCCAGGACGCCACATTCCATGGTGATGTAGAACTCGTCTCCCTGGACTCCCTGGACGAAGGCGATCGTCCCACCCGCGGCGGCGCCCGTGGTTTCCGACGCCGGCATCGAGGCGTCGTCGGTGGCCGGCGCGGCAGGTTCCTCCATGGATGTCCCTGTGGTCGGGCTGGTCTCGGGGGCTCCCGTCGTGCACGCTGACAGGACCAGGACCGCCGTGCCCAACGCGGCGATCGTCCTTCTGGTGATCCTCATGGTTCTCTCCTTTGGTTGGATGCGAGTCAGGTGTCAGCGGACGGGGATGGTGTCCGAAGGCGTTTCTCGCGGTTCTTGAGCTTGTGACTGCGCCCCGATGCGGCGCGACGCTGCTGGTCGACGTAGACGGCCGCGATGAGGATGGCACCCACCGCGGCGGTCTGCCAGTACGGCGACACACCGATGATGACGAACCCTGACTGAAGAACTGCAGGGATGAAAAGCCCCACCATCGACCCGAACATCGAGCCCTGGCCGCCGAAGATTGAGGTGCCCCCGATGACAACCGCGGTGATGACGTTCAGGTTGGTCAGCGACTGACCCGCCAGGGTCGTCGTCCCGTACTGGGCGAGTGAGAGGATTCCCGCCAGCCCCGAGAGCAACCCGGCCAGTGTGTAGACCCAGATGAGGTGTCGGTCCACGTTGATGCCCACCCGTCGGGCCGCCGTTTCGCTGGAGCCGATCGCATAGGTGTGGCGCCCGAACCGGGTGTTCTTCAGCCACACCCCACCGATGATGACGACGACGAGGGCAATGAGCGAGAGCACCGGCACCCCAGCGACACGTCCGTATCCCACGACGTCCTGCAACACCGCCGGGGCCGAGCGGATGTCCAGGCCGTTCGTGATGATCTGCGCAACCCCCAGGAACAGTGACAGCGTTCCCAGCGTGACGATCAACGCTGGCACCTTGGCCTTGGCCACGAAGTAGCCATTGATGACACCGCAGACAGCACCGGCCACGACAGCGGCAACCAACCCCACCACCACCGAGGTCCAGCCCTTGTCTCCCATCGCCTCCATGGTCTTTGCGGCGATGACGGACGAGAACACCAGTACCGATCCCACCGACAGGTCGATGCCAGCGGTGATGATGACGTAGGTCATCCCCACCGCGATGACCGCCCAGATCGACACGTTCTGCACGATGTTGATGACATTCCCGTAGGCGAAGAAAGTGCTCGGCGCAAGGACGCTGAAGAAGACGAAGATCGCGACCAGGACCAGAAGAATCCAGAACGACTGCAACATGGCGACCCGACTCAGCGGTCCGTCCGCTGGTGTCTCCGTGGCTTTCACGACGTCGCCCGGGGTTCATGGCCATCCACGACGGAGTGGTTGCTGGCTTCGATGGCCCCCGTCATCGCACCGACCAACTGTTCAACGCTGGCGCCAGCGCCCGGATAGGTGGCCACGCGGCGACCCAACCGCAGGACCTGGATACGGTCGGCCACCTGGATGACGTGTGGCATCGAGTGGGAGATGAAGACAACGGCAACGCCCTTGTCCCGAACCCGTTTGATCATGTCCAGGACGTTGCGGGTCTGCACCACGCCGAGGGCCGCGGTCGGTTCGTCGAGGAACAGGACTCGACTGGCCCACGCAACCGAGCGCGCGATGGCGACGCTCTGGCGTTGGCCACCCGACATCTGGCCGATGGGCGTGTTCACCCGGGTGACCGCTGACCCAAGACTCTGAAAAGCTTTCAGTGACTCCTCGCGCATTCGTGGCTCGTCGAGAAATCCCATTCGTCCGAGAATTCCGCCCCTGACCAATTCGCGGCCGAGATACATGTTCTGGGCCGGGTTGAGGTGGGGGGCGAGGGCCAGGTCCTGGTGTACAACTTCAATTCCGGCATCGCTGGCGTCCTGGGGTGAGGTGAACCTGACCTCCTGGCCATCGAGCAGTATTTGCCCCTGGTCGACATCCAGGTTTCCGGTCATTGCTTTGACCAGGGTTGATTTGCCTGCACCGTTGTCGCCGATGAGAGCAACGACCTCCCCCGCACGGATATCGAAATCGGCGGCATCCAGCGCCTGTACCTGCCCGAATCGCCGGCTCAGGGCACGCGCCTCGAACACGGGGGTGGCGACTGGTGAAGCAGTCATGAGTGTGGCTCCCAAGTGGACTGTGCCGAGGTGCGATTCCAGCCGTTGCCCGTCCCGGCATCGCTCCAGGACGCCTTTGTCCATGCATTTTCCGCGAATTCAGCAGAAGGTGATCCGGAAGCGCCAGCGCCCCCTTTATATTGGAGGACTCTATTCGTGCGGCATCGGTGATGTCAACGGCATTGGCGACCTCTTCGATAACTGCCCCCTCAGGGCCGCCCGGGGATAGAATTTTGTCCGTGCTGGACATTCATCTGGACGGCCATGTGTGCGTCGACCTGACACCCACAATGAGCGGCCCGCCGGACACGACCCCCGGTGTACTGACGGAAGTTGGCCCAATGGCCATACAAATCGGGGGCGCCGTCGGCAACGGTGCACGCACCGCGCTCAGGATGGGGCGCGTCGCAGCCGTCACTGCCACCGTCGGCGCCGATGAGTTGGGGGGCCTGTGTCGTGCGATCCTGTCGGCTGATCATCCCGCCACAGTCTGGCTGTCGGAGACGACGACACATTCCACGTCCTATTCGGTCGTCCTGCAACCCCCGGGCACCGATCGCAGTTTCTGGCACCACACCGGCGCCAACGACGAATTCGACGGCACCTGTGAACTGGCGGCGGCACCCATCGTCCACTTCGGCTACCCCAGCCTCGTGCCCGGGATGACAGCTGACTCCGGGCAGCCCACCGCGAAACTTTTCGCCCGGGCTCGCGCCCAGGGATCCGCCACATCGTTGGACCTTGCCCACTGCGCCCAGAACTCGCCACTGCGCCACTACGACTGGGACACCTACTTCGCCCACGTCCTGCAGGAGACCGACGTGTTCTGTCCCAGCTGGGATGACATCACCAGCGCCCGCAACGAGCCCAGCCGTAACCATCCCGGTGTGCTCGACCGCGTCGCGGTGGAGCAGGCTGCCGCCACGTTTTTGGGCATGGGTGCCGCCATCGTTCTCATCACCGTCGGGGAGCAGGGCTCCTACCTCGCCACCGGCAATCCCCCGCGGATGCAACGTCTGGCACGCACCACGCGCATCAACGCCGATCAACACACGAATATCTCGGCATGGATTGCGGCGGCCCCCATCGAGCGCTTCGTCACGTCCAACGGAGCCGGGGACACGTTCAAGGTCGCCTTCCTGCTGTCGCTGTTGAGACTCCACGATCCCCGGGCAGCCGCCCGAGAGGCAACCCTCGTCGTGGCACGCCACATTGGCGGGCTTCCCCTGGTGCAGGAGCCGGTGTGAGGACTGCGGTGGTGTTCGGGGCAGGGAGTATCGGCCGCGGCTTCATCGGAGCCCTGTTCGCCCGGGCTGGATGGCACGTCACCTTCGTGGACGTGATCGAATCCCTGGTCGAGCGGCTCAACGCTGATGGGGGCTACCACCAGATCATCGCGGACCCCGGCCGGGAACGCACCGTGTGGATCACCCACGTCGACGCCATACTGCTCAGCGACAGGAGCGCGGTCATCGAAGCCCTGACCCGGGCAGATCTCGCCGCAACGGCGGTCGGCGCCCACAACCTAGTATCCGTTGCTGCGCTCATCGCAGACAGCATTGCACCGAGACGGGAAAGCGGGCGGCGGCCCCTGGACGTCCTGCTCTGCGAGAACCTGCACGATGCCCCCGGCACTGTGAGGAACATGATCGCCCGGCACGTCGGCGCAGAGGAGCCCACGGCTGTCGGGCTGATAGAAACTTCCGTCGGTCGCATGGTGCCGGTACCAGTTCCCGACCCTGCCGATCCGACCTGCGTGCGCGTCGAGCCGTACTCATTCCTGCCCTACGACGCAACGGCTCTGCTCGGGGACATCCCCGAGGTGCCCGGGCTCATTCCCGTGATGACCGGGTTCGCGCTCTACCCCGACCGAAAATTATACGTGCACAACATGGGTCACTGCATGCTCGCCTACCTCGCCGACCTACGTGGTCACAGGTATGTATGGCAGGCCGCTGAAAACCTCGGCATTCGCTACCTCGTGCGCAACGCGATGGTGGAGGCCGCCATCGCCGTTGCCGAGCGGCATCGGGTCCCTGCAGGCCCCCTGCTGCAGCACGTCGATGACCTGCTCACCCGATTCGGGAACCGACGCCTCGCCGACACGGCGGAACGGGTTGGAAGGGACCCGGAGCGGAAGATGGCGCCTGGGGACCGACTGCTGGGGAGCTACACGCTGTGCCGGGCAAAGCGGGTGTACCCCGCGCATGTTTCGTTGGGGGTCGCGCTGGGGGCCCGGCGTCTTGCGATCGAGGAAGGCTGGGACCGACAGCGTGTCCGGGAGCACCTGGACCGCCATCTCTTCGACGCGGCCCCCGATGAGGAGCTGC
>JBBSRQ010000116.1:0-9925 GCA_038242845.1 Propionibacteriales bacterium
CGTTGCGTCCGGTTGTTGGGGTGTCGCATTCGGTGCGCCATTGGCGTCCGGCGACGGTGTATTCGCCCTTGTTGCCGAGTGGGTTGCCCTTCCAGAGGGTGCGGGGGGAGGGGAGGTAGGTGAGGTTGTTGAAGGTCCAGCCCTTGACGTGGGTGTATTTGCCGTTGACCAGTTTCACTTCGGTGGCGATGATTTCTGTGCGGCAGCGAGTGGTTTGGGAGTACTTCTCGCAGGTGGTTTTCCAGTCGCGGCCGTTGACGTGGTGGGTGCCGGGGGTGGTGTAGACGTCGATCTTCTTGGGTGTGGCGACGTAGCCGCGCAGGGTCTGGTCGGCGAGCCGGATGGTGCCGACGATCTGGCCGGCGTCGTTGATTCCCTCTGCCTGGATGATCTTCGAGCCGGCGGGTGTGGCGACGAGGTCGTCGAGGTTGTGGACTTTCCCGTCTTTCCACAGCAGGCCGTGTTCGGAGTAGTTGGATCTGCTGTCGCTGAGATGCGCGTTGCCGACGATGATGCCGCTGTTGTTGATGGCCAGCGGGCGCTGGTACTGCAGTGTGGGCGCCATGGGCAGGAAGGACGGCTTCCCTTGGTAGTCCCAGATCACCGGACGGCTCTGCGGGTCCGTGGCGGCTCCCACCACCACGCCCTGGTCGTTGACCGCCCCAAGTTCTGAACGAGTGGTGCCCGCCGCGTCGCCGAGCGCGCCGAGTTGGCGATTGGACCACCTGATGGAACTGCTCTTGCTGCCTTGGTAGGAGTAGCCGACGACCTGGTTCCCGTTGCGTGAGATGAAGGAGGCCCCCCAGATGTTGTTGCCGAGGACCACGCCACCGCCACTTCGTGGGAGCGATGTCGAGGAGGTCGCACTGGTCACCAGGCGTGCGTCGACAGTGAGTTGTGTGCCGTTCGCCGAGATGGCCAAGGGGCCGCCATTGTCGCGGCCGAGCCCCTTCACAAGTTTCCCGTCCGTCCAGGTGTAACTGGCGTTCTCCGCCCACAACTGCCCCACGACCACTCGTGTGTCGGAGATGCCCAGCGGCGCGGATCCGTCGAGGGTGATGAGGACGGGTGTCGAGCGTGTCTTGGCAGGCCAGAAGAGATTCGGCTGCTTCCCGTGGAGAAAGGCGATGCCGGCCACATCGCCGGCCCCGTTGATGACGTAGCCCTTCGAGGACGAGGCGCCGACAATGGGCGGCAGCAGTTCAATGGTGTAGTTGGATGGCGCGGCCTGAGCGACAGGGGAGGCTGCGTTGCCGAGCGCGATGGTGAGTACGGCTGCAGCGCCGACAGAGAGTAGTTTGCGCATGGTCACAAGCTTTCGTGTTCGGTGTGTGAACAGGGGATCCAGCAGGACATGGCGACGTTGATTGATGACCGGTTTGCTGCCCTGGATGTCGGTGTGGGTACCGCAGATCCGGAGTGACCTTGAGAAGGGTCACTGTTTGGGATGACTATACTTTTCACCGGCGATTTTCATGGCGATCGCGATGAATTTCCTGACCCCGTTGTGTGGTCGGTGGTTGCTCAGCTGAACATGACGATGTTGTTGAAGACCCATTCGTTGCTCAGGTGTAGATGTGGGGGCCTGCGCCTTTGGATGTGGGGTGGTCTGGGAGTGCTTCTCGCAGGTGGTTTCCAGTCGCGACCGTTGACGTGGTGGGCGCCGGGGGTGGTGTGGACGTCCACCTTCTTTGGGGTGGCGATGAAGCTGTGGAGCACGTCGTTGGAGAGCCGGATGGTGAGGACTATCTGCCCCGAGTTGTTGATGCCCAGAGCCTCGATGATCTTGGATCCGCGGCCTGGGCCAGGGGTGCAGCAGTGGTGCCAAGCCCGACGGTGACTGCGGCTGCGGCGCCGACCGAGAGGAGCCTGCGCATGAGCAGTCCTTTCGTCGTGTCCAAGCACGATATCCGATGGAGTGCGGAGTCACGCGGGAGTCGGGACGGATCTGGCGAACTGTCGTCGAAGGATGATTCAGGCGCCCGCGTCCAACCATGCGTCGCTGCGCTGGCGCCATCCCAGCGTCGCGGCGCGGATCCCCATGAACCCGATGGTGAAGGCAACCCACAACCAGATGAGGCCGTCGGTTCCGTCCGGCCCGTAGCGTGCAACGGCCAATGCCAGCGGAACGTAGACCACCAGGTTCAGCACACCCACCCTGGCCAGGTAGGGACCGTCGCCAGCGCCGATGAGGACGCCGTCGGCCAGGCAGACGTAGGCGGCGATGGTGAGCGTGCAGCCGATGACGAACAGCGTGGAGGTGACACCGCCCCGCACCTCGGCATCGGGTGAGAACAGTGAGGCAATGGGTCCGCGCAGTACGATGATGCCGGCCCCCAGAACCAACCCCGCACCCAGCGACCACCACAGCATGCGGCGCACGAGCGCCCGCGTCTGGCCGATGGCTCCGGCACCCAGTGCCAGCCCGATGAGGGTCTGCCCCGCGATGCCCACGGCGTCCAGCGCGAAGTTGAGGAACCCCCAGATGTTCCAGGTCACCTGGTGGGCGGCCAGCGCAGCCGCACCCTTGCCGGCCGCCACCCACGTTGTCAACACGAGTGCTGCCCGCAGCGTCAGGGTCCGCAGCAGGAGTGGGCCGCCGACGACGAGGCTGGACCGCATCCCCACCACGGTGGGGGACATGTCCGCTCCCGCACGACGGCTTCCGCGCCGGACAACCCACGCCGCGGCCACTCCCATGGCGGTCTCGGCGATCGCCGTCGCTGCCCCGGAACCGGCGATGCCCATGTGGGCCCCGAACACAAGGGCGATGTCGAGCACCACGTTCAGGACAGCGGCCCCAATGGCGAGCACCAGGGGGGTGCGGGCATCGGCCAGGCCGCGAAGAGTGCCCGTGGCGGCCAACACCAGCAGCATGCCGGGCAGCCCCGGCAGCGACCACCGCGCATACGACAACGCCTGCGCATGGACGTCGCCGGAGGTCCCCAGCCACGTCAGAAGCCACGGACTTGCGAGCCACGTGAGGGCTCCGAGGATCACGCCGAGACAGACGGCCAGCCACATCGCCTGGACGCCCAACTCGAGAGCACGGGTCCGGTGCCCGGCCCCGAGTTGCCGGGCCACCACGGCGGTCGATCCGTAGGCGAGGAAGACCATCAGCCCCGTGAGGGTCGACGTCACGGTGGCGCCCGCGCCAAGTCCGGCCAGGGGATCGGTCCCGAGGCGGGCCACGATGGCGGTGTCGGCCAGCAGGAAAAGGGGCTGCGCCACGAGGGCGGCGAAGGCGGGGAGCGCGAGCACGAGGATGCGTCGGTTGATGCTCTGCTCGGACATCTTCCTCCGCGGCTCGGGTGTGGGACCCCGGCAGTCTAGGCCCGCTCACGCCACGGTTGCGCCGTCGCTCCCGAGCGATTCCGGTGCAGAGACACCGCCCACGTCCGCGGCGTCCAGATCACGGTGGAGCGCCGGGCTCACTCAGCGGCACATGGAGGCAGGGGGTGATGCAACACCCGTGGTCCTGTGCCGGGGCCGGCTCAACGCCACGGCCACAAGCCGGAATGGCGCATGCACTCCTCGGCCTCGTTGAGTTGGCGGTCGGCATCCTCAGGGTCGAGGGTTTTGGCAACCTCTGCACGCCAGCCCTCCTGCGAACATCCACGTGCTGCCGCTCCGATGCCGACCTCCGCCATGTACTTCACGACCGGGGAGCACGAGGCTTGGTCCAGACCCTCGGGGCCCCCCATTGCGATGTCCGCGATGTCCTCCAGATTGCGCACCGCTTCCCTGAAGGCCCGCTCGTCGATCGTGGTCTGTTCAGTCATCTCTTCCACCCGCGCTCGATAGAAAATTGTCGTTGTGCACAGTTCTTCCAGAGTACGACTCCGGTCGGTGGAAGAACCCCGGCTGCACATCGGCGCTTCGGCCTGGACGCACCATGCCGGGGGACGGGACGGCTGTCGGAGCGCACCTTCCGGTCCCGATCCGTATGCTCGTTGCCATGCCTGACCGCCTTGTCCCCGACGACACCGTCCCCGGCGCCTTCCAGGTGAGGTTCGGGCAGACCGCCCAATCGTTCGTGGATCCGCGGCGCCCGGACTTCCTGGTCTACGAGTACGTGAACCACATCGCCCTCGTCCTGGAAAACACGTTGCTGGATGCCCCGGATGATCGCCGGTTGCGCGTCATCCACCTGGGGGGTGCCGGCATGACGGTGCCGCGCTGGCTGGCATGGCGCCGGCCGGGGACCGCGCAGATCGTCTGCGAACCCGACGACGAACTCACCGAGGAGGTGCGCCGCAAGATCCCGCTGCCCCCACGCTCCGGTATCAAGGTGCGCGATGTCGACGGGCGCACCGGGGTGGCTGCCATGCCTACCAACTACGCGGAGGCCGTGATCATCGACGCCTTCGACGGCGCCAGGGTGCCCGCGGAGTTGGCGAGCGTCGCGTTCCTCGATGAGGTGCAGCGCATCGGACGCGAGGAGTCACTGGTGGTGTTCAATGTCACCGATCGTGCTCCGTTCCATTGGGCGCAGCGCGTGGTGGCAGGGCTTCGTCAGCGCTGGCCAAATGTAGCGGTGGGTGCCGAAATCTCGGTCCACAAGGGGCGACGTTTCGGCAACTTGCTGCTTGTGGCTTCCCGTTCACGACCCGATCTCGCGGGGATCCGCCGTGATTCCAACCGGTTACCGTTCGGCTACCGCTGGATCGATGGCACGGAACTGGACGGTTGGTGCGCCGGCGCTGAGCCGTTCACCGATGTCGACACCCGGCATTCCCCGGACCCGTCCGGGAGCAAGCTGTGGTTCTCCTGAACCAGCGGGCCGCGGAGGCAGAACGGTTGGTGCTCAGCCGGTTCGTGGGCTCCTACCGCCAGGTCCCCGGAACACGACTGGGGCGTGCGGCAGCCCCCACCGACGAGGTGGTGACTGCCCGGTTCGCCATTCATGGACGCGACCCGCTCAACTACTGGTGGCAGGCGCACCTGATCGACGCCATAGTCGACGGCGGCTGGCGGAGGATTCGGACTGGTGATGCCGCCGGGGCGCGACGGTCGGCCACTCTGGGACACCGGGTTCTGGCCACCGTCTGGCTGGGCAACGGCGTCACCCTGCGGAACCACTTCTACGACGACATGGCGTGGCTGGCCCTCGCGGTCGACAGGTTGGCAGCGCTGGAGCAGCACCTGTGGCTCACCTGGCGTCATGCGTCGCTGGTCCCCGCCCGTCGCACGCTCCTGCGCCAGTTACTGCAGGCCCGCGACGGCAGCGGCGGGGTGGTGTGGAGCAAGGACAGGGACTTCCTCAACGTGCCGGCAGCCGGTCCTGTGGCCCTGCACCTGGCACGGACGGGGCACACCCGCAAGGCCCGCACCATCCTGGAGTGGATCCTGCGAGAGTTGGGGGACACCACCCGCGGGCTCGTCCTGGACGGTGTTCGCCGCGACGGCACCGTCGTCCGGGACATTTACACCTACAACCAGGGAACGACCCTGGCGGCGTTGCTTGAACTGGGGGAGCCGCACGACCTCGAGCGTGCCGCCGACCTCGTGCATGCGGTGGAGGATCACCTGACGGAGGCCTGCGGTCGGCCTGCCGGACTAGTCACCCATGGAGGGGGCGACGGCGGATTGTTCACTGGGATCCTCGTCCGGTATCTCGCCATGGCTGCCGAGCACTCCGGCCTGGATAGTGAAGCGCGGCACGTCGCCGCCGGGCTCGTGTCAGCGACCAGCGATGCTTTGTGGGCGGGTCGGGATCCCGTCACCGGACTGTTCCCCACCTCGGACACGGGCGGAGGCGTCGCGTACGAGGGGGGACACCGGGTCGAACTCTCGACCCAGCTCCAGGCCTGGATGGTGGTGGAGGCCGCTGCCCTCCTCGACACCTGTTAGGCGCACCGTGTGATTTCGTCGGGTGGTGCAACGCGGACTAATATGTGACTGTCCGCGTGTGTCACCCGCGGGCCCCCGTTTGCTCCCGGCGGCCATCACGGCCGAGGGACCCTTGCGGGACATCGATCAGGAAGCACTCTCGTGCAGTCGTCACCTCTCAGCGCCCTCGCGCACTACAAGTCCCTTTTCGCCATCTCCTCGGGCAAATCCATGGCTCTCGCCGTCGCCGCCCGTGCGCCCTATGCCATGATCCCGCTGGGGACCATGACGGCGATCACCGCGTCCACGGGATCCGTTGCCTCTGGCGGCCTCGCGACGGGTGTCGTGTCCATCGCCACCGCCGTCGCATCGCCCCTCATCGGACGCTGGGCGGACCGGCGCGGGCAACGCTTCGTCCTGCGCCTCCTCACACCACTCAATGCGCTGGCGCTGGTGTCGCTCCTGGTGGCGGCACTGTCACGGTGGGACGGTCCGTTGTTGTGGTTGGCGTGCCTGGCGGTGGGCGTCACGTCGCTGCCGATCGGCTCTTTCACGCGAGCCCGCTGGATCGGTGCAGCGCAGCAGCCCCGCGACCTGTCGACGGCGTTCTCGTATGAATCGACCGTTGACGAACTCGTCTTCGTGCTCGGGCCGGCGTTCGTTGGCATCGCTGCCTCGGCTGCCGTCCCCGCCGCGCCCCTAGCGCTGGCTGCAGCACTCGTGGTGCTGGCCGGCATGCCGTTTGCGCTGACTGCCCCCTCCGTGATCGACGCGCAGGTTGCA
This sequence comes from Propionibacteriales bacterium, assembly GCA_038242845.1. Lineage (GTDB taxonomy): Bacteria > Actinomycetota > Actinomycetes > Propionibacteriales > Propionibacteriaceae > Arachnia. The sequence continues at coordinate 6,616 of JBBSRQ010000116.1, forward strand.
GGCGCGACGCCGCGTTCACATCCCCCCATCGGGCGAGTGCTGTGGGCAGTCGTTCCGGCGATCGTCATCATGGTGGGCATCGGCACGTTCTTCGGCTCCGTCCAGGCGGCCGTCACCGAACGAAGCATCGACCTCGGTATCGCCTCGCAGGCCGGACTGGTCTACGCGCTGATGGGGGTGGGCTCAGCCGCCACGGCCCTGTTGGCCGTCGTGATCCCCGCCGCGGTGCGGCTGTCCACGCGCGTCCTCGTCGGCGGCATCGGCATGACCGCGTTCATCCTCCTCACGTGGGCGCAGGCGTCGGTGATGCCGACGGCCGGTGCGCTGCTGGTCACCGGTCTGTTCGTGGGGCCGACCATGGTGACCGCGTTCACCGTCGCGGAACGTCGCAGCCCCGCAGGCGGTACCGGCGTCGCCATGACAGCCATGCAGTCAGCCATCACCATTGGTGTGTCGTTAGGTGCGGCTGCCGGCGGAGCGCTGGCCGCCTCCCAGGGGGCCACCGGGGCCTTCTTCCTGGCCGCGGCAGCCGCGCTCTGCATCGCCATCACGGGTGCTGTGATGCTGCGGCTCAAGACTGCGGCCGGTGTTGGAAGTCCCGTGATGGGCGCGGAGCGGGTGCCCGCGATCTGAGGCGGGCACAGTCCCAGCCGGGTGTTCCTGCGGGCGGAAGTGCGCGAATCTGCCAGGTACGCGACAATGGCGCACATGCAGAACGTCAAGCGGGGCACTGACGTCACGGACGAGGCGGTGCCCCCCATCGGTGCTGTGCGAGCGCGCACACGCCGGCCGGTCTCGCCCCTCACCGTGCTGGGGGTCGTCCTTCTCGTGGCAGGTCTGGCATGCCTCGGCTGGGTGGGGTGGCAGTACTTCGGCACCAACATCGTCTCCCAGCAGGAGGCCAGCAAGGAGATCAGCTCCCTTGAGCAGTCATGGGGGCAGCCCGCCGCACCAAACGACACCCACACCACGGAGCCAGAAGCCTCACCGCTTCCGACCCCGCAGGCCGGCAGTGCGCAGTGGCTGGTCCGTGTCCCCGCGTTTGGAAGTGACTGGGTGTGGCCCGTGGTGGCCGGTGTCGAGGTTGAGGACCTGAAGAAGGGTGTCGGGTGGTATCCCTCCACGGCGCAACCGGGCGAGGTGGGCAACTTCGCCCTTGCCGGGCACCGCATCACCAATGGGGAACCGTTTCGACGGATGCTGGAACTCAGCGTCGGCGACACCGTCGTCATCGAGACACGAGAAGCCACGCTCACCTACGAACTGACGTCGGCCCCCAGCCAGTTGACGGTCCAGGACACGGAGACATGGGTGCTGGACCCTGTGCCGGGGCACGAGGACGTGGTTCCCAGCGAGTCGCTCATCACCCTGACCACCTGCGAGGACCTGTTCCATTCCCCCGACCGCTCCGTGGCGTTCGGCAAGCTCGTATCGACGGAGACCAAGTGAACGACAAGAACACACTTATCCGCTGTGTCAAGGACCTCGCCATCGTGCACGGCAAGGTGACGTTGGCCTCCGGCAAGGAGGCCGACTACTACGTCGACATGCGACGGGTCACCCTCGACGGGGTGGCCTCGCCCGTCGTCGGTCGGATCATGAACGAGCTGACTGCGGACCTGGACTTCGACGCCGTCGGCGGCCTCACGCTGGGCGCCGACCCGGTGGCCACCGCCATGCTGCACGCCCGTGCCGCGGCGGGTGGCCGGCTCGACGCCTTCGTCGTCCGCAAGAATGCCAAGGCCCACGGGCTGCAGCGACGCATCGAGGGGGCAGACGTGCGTGGCCGTCGCGTACTCGTGGTGGAGGACACGTCCACAACCGGCGGGTCGGCGCTCACTGCTGTCGAGGCTGTTCGTGAGGCAGGCGGGGAAGTGGTCGCAGTGGCGGTCGTCGTCGACCGCGACACGGGTTCGGCGGAGCGCGTCGGCGACGCCGGCCTGGAGTACCGCTACGCGCTGGGTCTCACCGATCTGGGGCTCTGAACGCGGTCCCGCGCTACGGTTGGACCGGTCTTCCTCGCCACCTCTAGGAGTCTTTGATGGAAATCCTGCTCGTCCTCATTGTTGTCATCGTCGTCATCGGCCTCATCGCCGTGCTGTGGGGAGTCGGCGTATACAACGGCTTCATCAAGGGCCGGAACCTGATCCAGGAGTCCTGGCGTCAGATCGACGTCGAACTGAACCGACGCTACGACCTGATCCCCAACCTCATCGAGACCGTCCGCGGCTTCGCAGCGCACGAGCGCAACACGTTGGAAGAGGTCACCCGGCTGCGCAACTCGGCCGCAGCGCTGGCCAGCCAGTCCCACGGCGAACCCAGCCAGCAGCGTGCCGCAGTGGAGTCCGAACTGGGGCAGGCAGTCCGCAACCTCATCGTTTCCGTCGAGGCCTACCCGCAGCTCAAGTCCAATGTGAACTTCCTGGAACTGCAGCGCGAGCTCACGGACACGGAGGACCGCATAGCGGCGGGACGTCGCTTCTACAACGCCAACGTTCGCGACTACAACACCAAGCTGGAGACCGTCCCCAGCAACATCATCGCCGGTTTCGCGAAGTTCGAGAAGGCCACCTACTTCGAGGTCAACGACGCGATGGTGCGCCAGGCCCCGTCGGTGAACTTCGGGGAAATCTCCTCGCGTCCGGGCGTCGCCCAGGGTGGGCAGGACCGTGGTGCCCTCCCCAACCCCGGCCAGGTCGACCAGCCGTACTCGGCACCCTCGGCCAACCCGTCCCAGCAGCAGGGCCAGCCTCAGTGGCAGCAGTCCACGCCGCCGGAGACACGGGGGCAGCAGGGTCAACAGTCCCCCTGGGGCACCAGCTGATCGAGCGCTGATCACGCACCCGCACGCACCACGAGCGGCCCGCCCCCACAGGGGACGGGCCGCTTCTTCGTGTGACGTGATAGTTCAGTCGGCGATGGTGGCCGGAGTGACCGCGGCCCTGCTGCGACGTCGCGCCAGGAGGACCTCCACGATCATCGGGATGATGGAGACGAACACGATGAGGATGAAGGCGATCTCGATGTTGTTGTGGACGAACGGGATCTGGCCGAGGAAGAAGCCCAGCACCGTCACACCCGAGGCCCACAGCACGCCACCGATGGCGCTGAAGAACATGAACCGACGGAGGTCCATGTGCGCCACCCCCGCCACCAGCGTCACGAACGTCCGCACCATGGGCACGAAGCGAGCCAGGATGAGGGCACGCGAGCCGTACTTGTCGAAGAAGGCGTGCGTCTGGTCGACGTACTTCTGGTTGAAGACCTTGCCCATGAACCCGTCGCGTGGTTTGAACAGCGGCGGCCCCAC
>JBBSRQ010000117.1:0-9756 GCA_038242845.1 Propionibacteriales bacterium
AAGAACATCCTGGTCACCGGACTCACGATGAACACCTCCATCGCCTATTCAGTGGCTGACATTGCACAACGGGAGGGCGCCAACGTCGTCGTGTCCTCTGCCGGGCGGGCAGTGTCGCTGGCAAAGAGGGTGGCCGGACGCCTGGACCCCACCCCGCCCGTCATCGAACTGGACGTCACCGACCCCGCCCACCTCGAGGCGCTCCCCGGTGTCCTCGCCGGCCACTTCACCGGAGGGCTCGACGGCGTCGTCCACTCCATCGCCTACGCCAACCCTGAAACCGCGCTGGGCGGCAAGTTCCTCGAGACGGGGTGGGACGATGTGGCGCAGTCCCTGCACGTCTCCGCCTACTCCCTCAAAAGTCTCGTCATGGCAGTCAAACCCATGCTCAACCGTGGCGCCGGCGTCGTCGGACTGACGTTCGACGCCACGATCTCGTGGCCCTCCTACGACTGGATGGGCGTCTCCAAGGCAGCGATGGAATCCACCTCCCGCTACCTGGCCCGCTACCTCGGGGCTGACGGGATCCGCTCGAACATCGTGGCCGCCGGGCCCATCGACTCCGTGGCAAAGAAAGCCATCCCCGGGGCAGACACCTTCAACGACATCTGGACTGACCGTGCGCCACTCGGCTGGGACGCCGCCGACGGGACCGCAACCGCCAAGGCTGTGGTCGCGTTGTTGTCGGACTGGTTCCCTGCCACCACCGGTGAGATCGTGCACGTGGACGGTGGACTGCACTCCACAGGCGCCTGACGCCGCGTCCTGCACCGCACGATTGTCCGTGTCAGGTAGGTTTGGCCGCATGGTAGCGGTGGCAGAACTTGCGGGTGTGACGGTCAAGCGCGGGACGTCGATCCTTCTGGAATCGATAGATCTCACCATCCACGAGGATGAGCGCTGGGTGGTGCTCGGCCCCAACGGGGCGGGCAAGACCACGCTCCTGCAAGTGCTGGCGGCCCAGATGTATCCCAGCGACGGCGTGGTCGGTCTGCTCGGTGACGTGGTGGGCACCGTGGACGTGTTCGAACTCCGCCCCCGGATCGGCCTCACCTCCACTGCGCTCGCCGAACGCCTTCCCCGCGGGGAACGCGTGCTCGACGTCGTCGTGTCCGCGGCCCACGCGGTGCTGGGACGCTGGAACGAGGAGTACGAGGACATGGACCTCGACCAGGCACGGACCCTGCTCGCGGACCTGCGCATAGAGCACCTTGCGGAACGCACCTTCGGCACGCTGAGTGAGGGCGAGCGGAAGCGCGCCCAGATCGCCCGTGCCCTCATGACCGACCCCGAGCTGCTGCTGCTCGACGAACCGGCCAGCGGCCTTGACCTGGCGGGCCGTGAATCCCTGTTGACGACGCTGTCGGAACTGTTCGTGGACCCGTACTCGCCTGCCACCGTGCTGGTCACGCACCACGTCGAGGAGATCCCCGAGGGCATCACGCACTGCCTCCTGCTGGCCGACGCCGGTGTGGTGGCGGAAGGACCCATCCGGGAGACGTTGACTGATGAGAACCTCAGCACGACGTTCGGCATGTCCCTGCACGTGAGCGAATCCGACGGGCGCTGGAGCGCCCGATCGGTGGCCCGACGTGGGTGAGGACGGCTTCATCGCATGGTTCACCACCCACGCCTGGGCCTTCTGGGGTGTGGTGGCGCTCGGCCTGGCGGCCGCTGAACTGCTGACGCTGGACCTGACGCTTCTCATGCTGGCCGTTGGCGCAGCTGCCGGCGGCGCAACGGCGCTGGTGTTCCCGGGCGTCTGGTGGCTCCAGGTGGTCATGGCCGTCGTGGTCGCCATCCTGACCCTGGTCGTGCTGCGCCCGACCCTGCTCAACAAGGTGCGCAACGCGCCGGGGTACCGCTCCTCCCTGGAGTCCCTCGTCGGATCCTCCGGGATCGCCACCGCAGAGGTCACCGGATCCGCGGGTGAGGTGAAGGTCCAGGGACAGGTGTGGGATGCACGCGCATTCGACCCCGCCATGGTGGTGGCTCCTGGCCAGGACGTCGAGGTGTACGGACTCGACGGCATCACGCTCATCGTCTATCCGGTGGAGCGGATCAGCCGGCAACTGGAAGACAACTGACACACCTTTGTGCAGATGACAAGACTCGAAGAAGACTAGGAAGTGACGCCATGCCATATGTACTCATTGGTCTCGTGATCGTTGTGGTGCTGCTGCTGTCCATGACGCTGAAGATCATCCGCCAGCAACACGTTGGCATCGTCGAGCGACTCGGCAAGTACCGCCGCAAGCTGGAGCCGGGCCCCCACCTCGTGATCCCGATCTTCGACAAGATCGTCCACGACCTCGACGTGCGCGAGGAGGTCGTCCCGTTCCCGCCGCAGGGCGTGATCACCGAGGACAACCTCATGGTGTCCATCGACTCGGTGATCTACTTCCAGATCGTCGACCCCGTCCGCGCCGCCTACGAGGCACAGGACTACCGCGGGGCCATCGAACAGCTCACCATGACCACGCTGCGCAACATCATCGGCGGCATGGACCTCGAGACGGCACTGACGTCGCGGGACGAGATCAACCAGAAGCTCCGGATGGTGCTGGACGAGGCAACGGGCAAGTGGGGGATCAAGGTCAACCGCGTCGAGCTGCGGGCCATCGACCCGCCGGCCACCATCCGCGACGCCATGGAGAAGGGCGCCCGCGCCGAGCGGGACAAGCGCGCCACGATCCTCATCGCCGAGGGGCAACGTCAGTCACAGATCCTCAGCGCCGGTGGCGACCGCGAGTCGGCCATCCTTCGCGCCCAGGGAGCACGGGAAGCTGCTGTGCTGGCGGCCCAGGCCGACCGGCAGGCAGCGATGTTGCGCTCGGAAGGTGAGGCGCAGGCGATCACGACGGTGTTCAATGCCATCCATGCGGGCCAGCCCGACCAGGCACTGCTGGCCTACCAGTACATGCAGATGCTGCCGAGCCTCGCACAGGGTGACTCGAACAAGATGTGGATCATCCCGAGCGAACTCAACGATGCGCTGAAGGGGTTGGGTCAGGTCGCCGGAGCCGCCATCGAGGGAGCGGATTCGCGCGACTACAGCAGCAGGGTGAGTGGAAACTTCCAGGCGCCCGAGAAGGTGGATGTGCAGGCGGAGATCGAGGAGCAGACCAGGAAGGATCGGGAACGCTCTAAGGAGACCGTGCAACAGGCCATCGACGAGGCCCGTGCGCTTGACAACCCCGGGCTGGGAAAGCGTGCGAACAAGGGGTCCGACACGGCGGCGCTGAAATCCATCGGTGGTGCTGCGATCGAACAGACCTCCACCAGTCCGACAGCCACGGGGCAGGCGGGACAGACCAGCCCATGGGCTGATCCACAGGAGGGCTGAAGCCAGCTCTACCCGGTGCGGACGGGCTCAGCCCGGTCGGCCAGTCGTTGGGCGATGACCGTGCAGGCCATCAGCTGAGCCTGGTGGAAGATCATCAACGGCAGCACGATCAGGCCCACCGCCTGACCTGCGAACAGGACGCTGGCCATGGGTACGCCCGTGGCCAGCGACTTCTTCGTGCCGCAGAACATGATGGCAATCTGGTCCTCGCGCGAGAACCGGAGCTTCCCGCCCAGCCACCAGGTGAACCCGAGCATGAAGGCAAGCAGTCCCAGGCACATGGCCACCATGACGAACAGCTCATCCAGCTGGACGTTGCGCCAGGCACCCGAGGCGAAGAAGTCCGAGAAGGCTCCGTAGACCACGAGGCAGATCACCAGCTGGTCCAAGTACTTGACCTGCTTGCTCCTGCGCACCATGAAGGACGCCGTCCAGTGGCGCGACAGTTGGCCCAGGATGAACGGCAGCAGGAGTTGCAGCAGCACCGCAACAAAGGAATCCAGCGTGATGGCACCGTTGCCGCTTGACGGCAGGAGCGCCACCGCCAGGAGCGGGGTGAGGACCACCCCCAAGAGGTTGGACGTGGTGGCCGAGACCATGGCACCCGCGACGTTGCCGCGGGCCAGTGACGTGAATGTGATCGAGGACTGGACGGTGGACGGCACCAGGCACAGATAGGCGAATCCCAGCGTCAGTGCAGGTCCCAGTACGCCGTCCGGGATTCTCCGGATCACGATGGTGAAAAGGGGGAACAACCCAAAGGTGATGCCCAGGATGAGCAGGTGGAGGCGCCAGTGCTTCAGGCCTGCCCACGCCTGCGCCAGCGACAGCTTGGCCCCATACCCGAAGAACAGTCCGAAAATGGCCACGGTGGTGACGACGTCCATCACACCGGCCGCCCGACCTGTCGCTGGGAGCAGCAGCGCGATCGCCGCGGAACCGAGGATCAGCAGGAGGAAGGTGTCCACTCGCAGTCGTCGCATGCGCATCCCGTCGGCCGTGATCCATGCCATCCGAAGCACTGATGACCGGCGACCACATTAGCTGCACTCCGGACAGTATTGGGAACGGTGGTCACGTCTGGCAAAGTTTGTCACTGTCCCAGATTCTTGAGCCGCGAGGAATACCCGTGACAACACCACCTTCGCCCCCCGTCGACGACCCGCAATCGCCAGAAGTCCTTTATGCCAGGAAGCCCAAGACATGGGTCTTCTACCCGGCACTCGCCGTCATCCTCCTGTTCGTCGTGCTGGCCATGGCGCTGCCTGAGCAATTCTCCTCGTTCGTGGAGACGGGCAACACCGCTGTCGTGAACGGACTCGGCTGGTACTACGTGCTGCTGGTCACCGGCTTCGTGGGCTTCAGCATCTGGATCGCCTTCGGCCGTCGCGGCGACGTCGTCCTGGGCAAGGACGACGAAACTCCGCAGTACTCCATGCGCAACTGGTTCGCCATGCTCTTCGCGGCCGGCATGGGCATCGGCCTGGTGTTCTGGGGCGTGGCGGAGCCCCTCTCCCACATGGCGACGCCACCCCCCGACGTTGCCGGTGGCACGCAGGAGGCCATCGCGCAGGCGGCCATGAACCGCACCTTCCTGCACTGGGGACTGCATGCCTGGGCCATCTACGTGGTGGTGGGGCTGTCCATCGCGTATGCAGTGCACCGCAAAGGTCGCCCCGTCAGCATCCGTTGGGCGCTGGAGCCGGTCCTGGGTGATCGTGTCCATGGCTGGCTTGGCAACCTCGTGGACGTGGTTGCCATCGTCGGCACCATCTTCGGCGTGGCAACCTCGCTCGGCTTCGGCGTGGCGCAGGTTGCCGGGGGGCTGGAGTTCCTTGGCATCGCGGAGGACTCCACCCCGCTGCAGGTGGGCCTCATCTTCGGCGTCACGGCACTGGCGACGTTGTCCGTGGTCAGCGGCCTGGACAAGGGCATCAAATGGCTGTCCAACATCAACATGGGACTGGCCGCGCTGCTGCTCGTCATCGTTTTGCTGCTGGGTCCCGCCAGCCTCTTCGTCCTGCGGGAGTTCGTGCAGTCCATCGGCTCCTACCTGCAGAACTTCTTCGGCCTCAGCTTCAAGACGTTGCCGTTCCACGGCGCCACCGGTGAGACGTGGCTCGGGGGATGGACCACCTACTACTGGGGTTGGTGGATGAGTTGGTCGCCCTTCGTCGGCGTCTTCATCGCGCGCATCTCGCGGGGTCGCACCGTGCGAGAGTTCGTCGCCGGTGTGCTGCTGGTTCCGACTCTCGTGACGTTCCTGTGGTTCTCCATCATGGGTGGCACGGCGCTGTGGGAACAGCGCTTCGGTGGAAAGTCCCTCATCAATGCCGATGGGGGCGTCGACCAGAACATCGCCCTGTTCCAGATGCTGGAGATCCTGCCCGGCACGGCGGTGTTGTCCGGCATTGCCATCGTGCTCATCGTTGTGTTCTTCGTCACGAGCTCCGACTCCGGGTCCTTCGTCATCGACATGATCTCCCACGGCGGCAGTGCCACGCCTCCTGTGTGGTCCCGCGTCATGTGGTCCCTCCTCGAGGGCACCATCGCCGCCGTCGTTCTGCTGGCAGCAGGGGACGCGCTGGGGCTGCGGGCGTTGCAGGTTCTGGCGATCCTGGTCGCTGCGCCGTGGAGCGTCGTGATGATCGTGATGTGCGTCTCGACGGCACGCGCGCTCGGTGATGAGTCCAAGCGCACGGTCAGGATTCAACGAGCGGCCTTCCGACGAGAAGTGCTCGATGAGATCCGTGAGAACGGTGGCGTTTCCATCCAACCCGACGACGGCGTTGCATCAGCGCGCCGCGACGATGGTGCCGGGATGCCGGCGGGCACCCACCCCTTGGGAGGAGTCCAGCCGTAGGCTGAGGACCATGGCCCGGATCGGCATCGAGGACCCGAAGGATCCCCTGCTCAATGACTACGTGGGCCTCCGCGACTCCCAGCTGCGGCGGAGTCTCGAGGTCTCGGAGGGGATCTTCATCGCCGAGGGCGAGAAGATCATCCGTCGTGCCGTGGCAGCGGGCTGTCGGCCGCGTTCCTTTCTGCTGCAGGAACGCTGGCTGGGAGGCCTTGAGGACCTCGTGGCACAGTGGCCGGGGGTACCCCTTCACGTGGGCAGCGCGGAGCTGCTGGAGCAGGTCAGCGGTTTCCATGTCCACCGCGGCGCCTTGGCAGCGTTCGACAGGCCGGCACCACGGTCGTGGGACGACGTCCTGACGGGCAGCCGGATCATGGTGTGCCAGAACATCGTCGACCACACCAATCTGGGCTCCATCATGCGGGTGGCGGCAGCGTTGGGGTGGGACGCCGTCGTCGTGTCACATGGCTCAGCCGACCCGCTGTACCGCCGGGCAGTCAAGGCGTCCATGGGTGCGTCCCTGCAGCTGCCGTGGCGCCGGATGGATCAGGACAGCGCTGACCTGCAGCGGATTCGCGACGCCGGATTCCAGCTCGTGGCGACGGCGCTCGTGCCCGGGGCGGTGTCGCTGCAGAATTTCGTGACGAAGGGGCGTCTGGCATTGCTGCTGGGAACCGAGGGGCAAGGACTCTCCGACGACTGGATCGCCGACGCGGACGTCAGGGTCCGAGTTCCGATGGCCGGGGGCATCGACTCGCTCAACGTCGCCACGGCGGCCGCCATTTGCGGATGGGCAATGCGCTCCTGACTTTCGACGTGAACGGTGGCGATGGCGTGAACGAACCCCATCACAGCTGAAGCGGGGGCCGGCCCGAAGGCCGACCCCCGCTCCCCTCGCGGAACCGCGGCGTCAGCGGCTGAAGCGCACGATGTTGTTGAACACGAACTTGGTGACGTGGCGGTACCCGGAACCGGTGTACTCGATCACGTCTGACTTCACCCAGCTGCGGCAGCCGTTGCGGCCGCTGACCGCGGTCTCACACTCGGTGCGCCACTGCCGACCGTCCGTTGCAGTCCACTCGTTGGTGTAGGCCAACTTGTTGCCCGCCCAGAGGCTTCGCGGTGCCGCGACGTAGGTGAGGTTGTTGAAGTTCCACCCGTTGACCTGGACGAACTTCCCACCGCTCTGCTGCACCCTCGTGCCCCAGATGTATGTCCAGCAGCGGACCGTTTCGGAGTACGGCTCACACGTGGTCATCCACTTGCGGCCATTGACGTTGTGGAAGCCGGGTGTCTCGTAGAGGTCACCCTTCGGCGGCATGGGCGTAGCCGTGACGATCGGGCCCGGGACGGCCGGTCCCGTGACCGTGACGGTGGGTGCTGGTGACGGAGCGGCGGTCACGGTGACCGTTGGCGCCGGCGTCGGCTCGGGTGTTGCGACCTGGCCCAACTGCATACCGACGATCACAGGGTCGTGGTCGGAGCTGCGGAAGGGTGTGGGCTCCCAGAGATTCTGCTCATTCGGAGCCTTGAACGCCAGGACGTAGTCGAGCAGCGTCGCCTCGTCGGCGTTGATGTGCCATGCGGCAGTGCCAGTGACGTCCTTCCTGGCTGCATTGTTGGCCATCGCGTAGTCGAGGTATCCGGTCTGACCGTCGAAGACGTAGCTGTAGGCGTACTCGCCGCCGTAGGTGAACATGAGGTCGGTGTACCCGAACGACTTGATGGCGTCGATGGGATCCTCATGGTCGTAGGAGTTGAGGTCGCCGAGGATGACGGTGCGTTCGGCCGCCTGCCCGGTCGGGTCAGTGGCCAGCCACGCGGTCATCTCCGTGGCGGCCTTGGTGCGGGTCAGGTTGCAGTTGCCTGCACCGTCGCCGAGATCCGGGTCTCCGGCGCACGCCGAGCCCTTCGACTTCAGGTGGTTGATGCTGACGTTGACCGTCTCACCGGAGGCCTTGTGCCTGAACGTCTGCACCAGGTTCGGCCGGTTCTTCTGGTCGTTGAAGTCGTAGGCTTTGAACGTGCCCGCTAGCTCCGTTGTGGAGGGCTTGTAGATGAGGGCCTGCGTGATGGCGTCGGTTCCGACCTTGCCGGTGTTGACGTAGTCGTAGATGGGGGCGCCGATGTTGCTGTTCAGTGCAGCGACGAGGTTCTTCACCGCAATGTTGCCGTTGTTCTCGATCTCGATGAGACCGAAGACATCAGCGTCGATCTGTGCGAGGGCTTCGACGATCTTCTGCTGCTGACGCTCGAACTCATCGGCGTTCTGCGCGCCGCGGGCGTTCTGGTCCTCATCCTTGAACGTGGTGAAGTAGTTCAGCACGTTGTAGGACGCGATGGTGAAGTTGCCGCCGACCACCGGGACTTCCGGACGCGGGTTGGCCGCAGTGTAGGTGGCCCCCTTGGTGGGTTGCAGTTTGAACGCGTTGTTGCGGTAGCTCATGATGCCCGTGACGTCGACGAGCTTGTCGCCACCGCGGAAGATGTTGTCCTTCGCGAAGGGCTTGCCGTTGGGATGGATGGCTGGCGTCGGGTTCTGGTTGCCGCGACCGTCATCGATGATCAGGCGACGCGCTGCGTTCTGGTTGGCCAGGGCCGAAGCCACGGCGCCGGGCTCCACGACGGCGGTCGGGGTGTTCTGACGTTCAGGACCCACGACAATCTCACCGAAGCGGCCGTACTGGAAGTACTCCAGGATGGTCAGCTCGCGGGGGAAGGTCACGAGCATGCTTTCGTAGCGCTCGGGGTCCGTCACGGGGACGGTCAGTTCAGTAGCTGATGGAGCGGTCCCGGCCTCTTCCTGCACGGTGACCGTGGGGTTGAAGAGCTGTGTCTGATTGAAGTCTTCACTCACTTCTCCGGTGACGGTGACGTGCGTGCCGTCAGCCAGCACTGCGGCGCTGGGGGCGTACACGAAGATGCCGTCACTTGTGGCGGCGTTGAAATCCCCAGCGTCCTGGACATAGAAGCCACCGAACTGGTTCTCGCCCTGGAACGAGCCGACCACATGACCCTTGACGGTGACGATCCTGCCCGCCAACGGGCTCGCGTCGCCATCACCCTGCACGGCTCCGATGGCCGTGATGCCTTCAACCGTGTCCGGGGGATCAACTGGTTCGGGATCGGTCAGGCCGGCGCAGGTGAACCTTCCGACTGTCGAAAAGTCATCCTTCGGCGTTGCTGCAAAGTCGACCGAAGGGTCGTAGGCGTCCGTCGCGTCGTTGTCGACGGTGCAGCCCTTCTTCGTCAACGTCATGTCCTGGGTGGACACGCCGTTGGCACTCCATTTACCGTCCGTGCCGCGGTCCCCGATCTGGCCGATGGAGTCCAGGACGGTCGATCCCTTGCTGAGGGTCAGGACATCATCACCGTTGTAATTGGCCACTCCGGCAGTCACATCACCCAAGGCCTTCAACTCATCCGAGGCCTGGGAGTTGGTGACGACGAAGTATCCGCCAGCTGCGAGGGACTGGGCGGCCGGTGTCAGGTTCTGGTTGGCCACGTCCTTGCCGTTGTCGTACAGGCTGATCGTGTAATCCGAGAGCTC
>JBBSRQ010000118.1:0-9670 GCA_038242845.1 Propionibacteriales bacterium
CAAGGACCTCATCCCCGAGTTCGAGGAGTCAACGGGAGCCAAGGTGGAGATCACGCAACTGGCCGAGGACCAGCTCTCCGACCAGTACAACGTGAAGCTGAACGCCGGCACCGACGAGATCGACGTGCTGATGTATCGCCCGCTGCAGGAGAACAAGCTCTTTGCGAGCAACGGCTACCTCGCCGACATGACCGACCTCGTGGACAACGACAAGGACTGGAACTGGTCTGACTTCCAGGAGGGCCCTGCGTCGCTCACAAGCTGGGATGACAAGGTGGTGGGCGTGCCGATCATCACTGAGCGCACCGTCCTCTACTACCGCAAGGACCTACTCGAGCAGGCCGGGCTGGAGATCCCTGCCACCCTGGATGATCTCAAGGCAGCCGCGACGGCCATCCACGAGGCCAACCCGGATGTGGCGGGCTACATCGGACGCACGGCCAAGTCTGCGGCAGTCACGCAGTTCAGTGCATTCCTGTTCAGCTACGGCGGCGCCTGGATCAATGACGACGGCACCTCCGCCATCGGTAGCGACGAGGCGAGGGAGGCGTACAAGTTCTACGGGGACCTGATCCGCGAGCACACGTCTGCCACGATCAACCCCGAGATGAGCTGGCCGGAGGCCTTCGCAGTCTTCCAGCAGGGCAACGCAGCGTTCATCGCTGATGCCGACAGCCTCTACAAGAACATGACGGACCCTTCACAGTCGACCGTGGCCGAGAAGGTGGGCTTCGCGCCCTTCCCCGAAGGTCCTGCGGGTTCGAAGCCCTACAACGTTGCCGCCTGGGCACTGGCGATCAACGAGACGACGGCCAACAAGGCCGGTGCATGGCAGTTCATCAAGTGGGCCACGTCCAAGGAGACCACCCTGAAGATGGCCCAGCTTGGGGTCTCCGGTGCACGCACATCGGTGTGGGACGACCCGGAAGCCAAATCCGACTACCCCGAGGAACTCCTTGAAGCCATCAAGGTGAACGGCCAGAACGGTGTCGGTCAGGACCGGCCGCTCGTGATCCAGGTGGCCAAGGCGCGCGAGATCGTCGGTGAGCCCATCGTTGTGTCAATCGCAGGGGGGGACGTCGACGCAGCCGTCGACAAGGCCAACTCCGCATTCGACGAGTTCCTCACCCAGGATGACGAGTAAGGCGTCAGGCCTCGCTGCCGGCCCGGCTTCCACCGGGCCGGCAGCACCCTCACAGGGGAGGGGCACCATGAGCTTTCACCAGGGCCGCGACCCCAACTCCCGGCGGGAGAGGTTCTCGCGCTGGGCGAACCACCACCGCAAATGGCTGTTGGCGGGCCCCTCGGTCATCTTCGTCATCGGGCTGCTTGTGATCCCGCTGGCATGGACAGTTTTCCTCAGCTTCACCGATGCAAAACGCTCCATCCGACGCCCGTTCGGGTTCATTGGCGCGGAGAACTACACGACAGCTCTCACGGACACCGCCCGCTTCTGGCCAGCGGTGGGAAGGACATTCGCGTTCACGGCCGGCGCCCTGACATTCGAACTCATCCTCGGCATGATCGTCGCGTTGCTGCTCTGGAAGCCCTTCCGCGGACAGGGAGTGGTACGCACCATCGTGCTCCTGCCGCTGGTGGCCACCCCGGTGGCAGTGGGCATGATGTGGCGGCTCCTCTTCGAGCCGAACATCGGCTTCGTCAACGAGATGCTGAGCTGGTTCAGGATCCCGCCCCAGCCCTGGCTGGCCGATCCGTCAACATCGCTCGCCACGCTGACTTTCGTCGACGTCTGGCAATGGACGCCGATGGTCGCCCTCATTCTCCTCGCGGGGCTCACCGGCCTGCCCGAAGAGCCGATCGAGGCAGCCAAGGTTGACGGCGCAGACGCGTGGCAACGGTTCTGGTTCGTCGTGGTCCCCCTGTCCCGTCCCGTCATCATCGCCGCCGTACTCCTGCGCGGAATCGATGCTCTCAAGACCTTCGACATCCTCTACGCCACCAAGGGCAAGGGCGGAGGATCCTTCCACGACGTCGAGACCCTCAACGTCTACGCCTACGGTCTGAGTTTCGACTACAACGAGTACGGACTCGCCTCCGCCGTCCTGGTCCTGTTCTTCCTCATGATCCTCGCTGTCATCTGGGTGTTGCAGATGCAGAGAAAGGTCAAGCAGTCATGACGGTTTCCGCTACTGACACAGCCACCGCTCCCCGGCGTCGACGCCCCTTCAAATGGGGATCACTGGGCCGCGCGGTCGGGTTGATCCTGATCATCGTGATCTTCCTGGGACCGATCGCGTGGATGATCCTCGCCAGCTTCAAACTCAACGTCCAGATCTACGACTCCTCCAAGTCCTTCATCTTCAAGCCGACGCTCGAGAACTACTCCACCGTTTTCGATCCCCGGCGCGGCAACTACCTCACCTACATCTGGAACTCGTTCTACATCGCCTTCATGGCGACAGGCCTGTCCCTGATCCTGGCTGTCCCCGGGGCGTATTCGATGAGCCGGTTCATGATGCGCCGCTCGGCGTTGACGGTGCTGATGGCGCGCATCATCCCTGGCATCAGCCTGTTGGTGCCGTGGTACTTCATCTTCGCCCGGCTGCAGATGACCGGCGGCTTCGCCCCGCTCATCCTGTCCCACATGTTCGTGTCCCTGCCGCTGATCCTGTACATCATGATGTCGTTCTTCGAACAATTGCCGGAGGAACTCGAGGAGGCGGGACAAGTGGATGGACTGACCGCAATCGGCGCGTTCTTCCGTGTGGCGTTGCCGCTGTCCGTGCCCGGCATCGCAACGGCGACGATCCTGTCCTTCATCTTCTCCTGGAACAACTTCATGTTCGCACTGGTGCTCTCCGGCGCATCAACGAAGACCCTTCCCGTGGCGATCTTCGACTTCATCGGCTACGCCAGCATCGACTGGGGCGCGCTGATGGCCGCCTCCGTCGTCGTCACCACGCCCATCATGCTGATCGCGCTGTTCACACAGCGCTACATCGTGACGGGGCTGACCGCAGGCGCAACGAAGGGCTGAGACGCATGTCTGATCCAACAGATGGACCCGGAAGTCCGGCTCACAGCGAGGAGGATGCATGACTGTCGCAGGATCGAGCGTCATCGCGCGCGTCGAGACTTTCCCCGTCGCTCCCCGTTGGCTGTTCGTCAGGATCGAGACCGACGACGGCGTCATCGGGTGGGGTGAGGCCTCACTCGAGGGGTACGCCGACGTCGTCAAGGCGGCTGTCGACCAGTTCGCGCAGTACCTCGTGGGCAGGGATCCCTCCACGATCGAGGACCATTGGCAGGTTCTGACGAAGGGTCAGTTCTACCGCTCCGGAGCGGTGCTCGCCAGTGCTGTGGCCGGCGTCGACCAGGCCCTGTGGGACCTCCTCGGGAAGCGCCTCGGTGTGCCCGTCCATGAACTCCTGGGTGGGGCCGTGCGTCAAACGATCAGAGCCTATGGATGGGTGGGCGGTGATGATCCGTCAGAGGTGGCCGAGGAGATCGGCGCCCAATTGGACGTGGGGCTGACAGCCGTCAAGATGAATGCCTCGGGCAGGATGAGCCGCAACGGATCGGCTGCCGAGCTGGACATGGTGGTGGCACGCGTCGCCAGCGCCCGTGAGGTGCTCGGCGACCACAGGGACGTCGCAGTCGACTGCCATGGCCGGTTCACCCTCGCGACCGCCCGTCGGCTCGCCCCCCTGCTGGAGCCATTCCATCCGTTCTTCATCGAGGAACCGGTGGTCCCCGAGAACTCCCACGTCGTCCACCACATGGTGGCCGCCACCACGATCCCGATCGCACTGGGTGAGCGGCTCTACTCGCGGCAGGAGTTCCTGCCCGTGTTGCAGGCAGGTGTGGCGGTGGTGCAACCTGACCTGTCGCACGCGGGTGGTATTTCGGAGGTGCGACGCATTGCTGCCCTCGCCGAGATCTTTGATGCAACCATCGCACCCCATTGCCCACTCGGGCCGATCGCACTAGCCGCTTGCCTGCAGGTGGGATTCTCGACCCCCAACCACCTGATCCAGGAGCAATCCATCGGGATCCACTACAACGACGGCGCAGAAGTCCTGGACTACATGATCGATCCCCAACCATTCGCCTTCGTCGACGGTCACTTCCCCCTCCTCACGGCCCCCGGGCTGGGCATCGAGGTGGACGAGAACGCCGTCCGGGCCGCAGCGAAACAATGGGACGGCTGGCAGAACCCCGTCTGGCGCCACGCGGACGGGTCGGTGGCGGACTGGTGAGCACGGATGCCACAACGCTGCAGCGAGTGGTGACGACGGAGCGACTCGTTGCAATCATCCGGGGCGACGACATCGACGCGGTGGTGGCCGCAGCCACCACGCTCATCACCAGTGGGGTCCGGGTGCTGGAAATTGCGCTGACGCTGGAGAATGCGGCCGAGGCGATCCGGCAGGTTTCGCAGGGCTGCCCCGACGGCGTACTCATCGGTGCCGGGACCGCGCTGGCGCCGCGGGACGTGGACACGGCCATTGAGGCTGGTGCCACCTTCATCGTGACCCCCACATTCAGCGCGGCAGTGCCCTACGCCGTCAGCAATGGGGTCGGGGTGCTGGCAGGCGCCTACACCCCCACCGAGATCCAGGCAGTCCTGGATGCCGGCGCGGCGGCGGCGAAGCTGTTTCCCGCATCGGCGCTCGGGCCCGCATTCATCAAGGCGGTGCGCGACCCCCTCCCCCACGCCCGGATCATCCCCGTCGGCGGCGTCTCGCTCGACTCCATCCCGGCGTTCCTGGCGGCCGGTGCCCTCGCCGTCGGCGTTGGGGGGCCACTGGTGGGGGACGCTGCACGCCCAGGTGGGGATCTTGACGCCCTCCGCGCCCGCGCCACGGCATTCCTGCAGGCGGTGGCGTCGTGACGGCTGCCGAGGTGGTGACCTTCGGTGAAACAATGATCTCCTTGCGTGCCGAGTCACTGATTCGACTCGGCTCACGTTTCACGTCCTCGATGGCTGGCGCTGAATCCAACGTCGCCGTGGGGCTGGCCCGGCTGGGGCACATGGTGGCGTGGGTTGGCGCCGTTGGCAACGACGAGCCGGGGGCCTTGGTCCGTCGGACCCTGCGGGCCGAAGGCGTTGAAACCCACGTCCGGGTGGACCCCTCCCGTCCCACGGGGCTGATGCTGCTGGAGCACCGGCTGGGGCAGACATCCAGGGTCACCTACCACCGCGCCGGATCCGCCGGGGGCAACCTCCAGTGGAGCGACGTCGCGCCCCACCTGCAGCAGGGCACCCGACTGCTCCATGTCAGCGGCATCACACCTGCTCTGGGGCCCGGCGCCCTCGATGCCACGCTGCGCGCGATCGACATGGCGCGCGACAGGGGTGTGGCCATCAGCTTCGACATCAATCACCGTGAACTTCTCTGGTCCCGGCCGGCAGCGGCCGAGGTGTTGGGGCCGGTGCTGCGACGAATCGACCACCTCATCGCCTCGGATGACGAACTCACCCTGCTCGGTGGGGATTCCGAGGAGGCGAACATTGCCATCGCCTTGTCCGGTGGCATCACGGATATCGTGGTGAAAAGGGGCGCCTCCGGCGTCACGGTCGTGACCGAGGGGGACCGCTTCGACGTGGCCGCACGTGCGGTGCCGGTCGTGGACACCGTCGGGGCTGGCGATGCCTTCACCGCGGGATACCTCTCGGGGGTCCTGGACGGCTGCGTGCCAAGGCAGTCCGCACAGCGCGGCGTTGACGTCGCAGCCTTCGCGGTGTCCTCACGCGGGGACTGGGAGGGGCTGCCCACCCGCGACGAGTTGGAGTTGTTGCACCTGACATCGGGCGAGACCCTCCGGTGAGCGTGACCAGAGTAGGAATGCCGTGAACCACGCAAGGATGGTGGCGGTCATCAAGCACGGGCCGGGCCCCGAAGGCATCGTTGTGGGCACTGTCCCGCGCCCCTTGCCGGGACCCGGCCAGGTTGTGTTGTCCGTGGTTGCCACGGGGATCTGTGGCACTGATGTCCACATTGCCCACGATGAGTACGCGCACGAGACACCCGTGGTGATGGGGCATGAGATCCTCGGCCGAGTGCTGAGCGTCGGATCCTCCGACGATGAGCACTGGTTGGGCAAACTTGTGGCTGCCGAGACGTACTTCGCCACGTGCGAGGCGTGCGACATGTGCCGAGCGGGCCGTCGCAACCTGTGCACCCAGAGAAAGTCACTCGGCTCCTTCCGCAACGGCGGTTTCGCCGAGGAAGTGCTGATGCCCACCATGAACCTCCACGAGCTCCCCCACCTCCCGGGAGAGCTGGACGGTGTCCTCAGCGAGCCGCTGGCCTGCATCACGCAGTGCCTCCTGGACCCGCCTGTGGTGCAACCGGGAGATCAGGTGCTGGTGACGGGACCGGGAACGATGGGCCAGATCGCAGCTCAGGTTGCCCGGGCCTCGGGTGGCATCGTGACGTTGGCGGGATTGCCGTCAGACGTCGACAGATTGTCAGTGGCCCAGGAGCTCGGGTTCAGCACCACCACTGGGGAACCTGCGCCTGATGTGTTCGACGTCGTCATCGAATGCTCCGGGAGTGCAGCGGCTGCAGCCATGGGATTGCGAAGCGTTCGCCGGGGAGGCCGCGTCGTCCAGGTCGGCATCTTCGGCAACGAAGTATCCGTCCCCCTCGACCTCGTCATCTACAAGGAGGTCGTGCTCACCAGCGGGTTCGCATCCACACCCACGTCCTGGCGCTCGGCGATCCGCCTGCTCGAAGGGGGCGAACTCTCGCTGACACGGCTGGTGACACGGGAGGTACCGCTGGAGAACTTCACCGAGGCGCTCGCTGCCACGGCCCGTGGGGATGGGCTCAAGACGGTCGTGCGTCCCAGTCCCCGATTCAACGACGTAGCACAGCATTCTGGCGTCAGCGCCGGTTGACCACAACGGTTCCGAGCATCATGTCGGTCAGGGTTCGCCGCTCGGCCCCCACCACGATGTGCGGGATCACGAGGCACTTCAGCGCGGTCCGGATGATGGGTCGCCACCATCCCAGCGGGCCCTGATCCAGTCGCACCACACCAACCCTCGCGATGAGTTGGCCGAACGAGCCCCCGGTGAGCGCTGTGAGGAGACTGGCCTCCACGAAGTAGACCGCCAGGATCATGAAGGCTCTCCAGCCGGTGCCATTGATGACACCAGTGCCGAACAGTGCCACGGCCACCACCATGCTGGCAGCCCAGTCACCGACCATGGCGCCGACGCGCGGCCACCAACGTGCCAAGGACCCAGGCCCGGACTCTGGAAGTCCTAGGCTTTGACCGGGATACACCAACGCGTCGCTCACGATGCACAAGGTTATCCGCGTCACGTAACGCGGCTGTAATGAACGCGCAACGGATGGGGAACTTCCACCCGGTAGCGTCTGCTGCAGAACGGAAAGCCACGACTGGAGGAACACCAATGTTCAAAGACGCAGACGAACTGCTCGCCTACGTCAAGGAGGAGGGCATCGAGACAATCGACGCCCGTTTCTGCGACCTGCCCGGCGTCATGCAGCACTTCACGGTGCCCGTGTCGTCATTCGGACCCGAGGTCTTCACTGAAGGGCTGTCCTTCGACGGTTCGTCGATCACGGGTTTCCAGAAGATCCACGAGTCGGACATGGCACTGCTGCCGGACCCGACGAGCGCCTACCTCGATCCCTTCCGCAAGTCCAAGACGCTGAACCTCAACTTCTTCGTCCACGACCCGTTGACCAAGGAGCCCTACTCCCGGGATCCCCGCAACATCGTGCGCAAGGCCGAGGCCTACCTGGCATCCACCGGGATCGGCGACACCGCCTTCTTCGCCTCCGAGGCCGAGTTCTACGTCTTCGACGACATCCGCTTCGACTCGACGGCCAACAGTTCGTACTACCACATCGATTCCGAGGCCGGCGCATGGAACAGCGGCCGTATCGAGGACGGCGGCAACCGCGGCTACAAGCCTCGTTACAAGGGCGGATACTTCCCCGTGGCACCCGTCGACCACTTCGGTGACCTGCGCGACGACATCGTCCGTCACATGGAGGCCTCCGGCCTGATCGTCGAGCGTGCACACCACGAGGTGGGCACCGCAGGCCAAGCAGAGATCAACTGGCGCTACGACACCATGCTCCGCTCCGCCGACGACGTCATGAAGTTCAAGTACCTCGTGAAGAACACCGCCTGGGTTGCCGGCAAGACGGCCACCTTCATGCCCAAGCCCATCTTCGGCGACAACGGCTCCGGAATGCACTGCCACATGTCCATCTGGGACCAGGGCAAGCCGCTCTTCTACGATGAGAGCGGGTACGCCGGCCTCTCCGACATGGCGCGTCACTACATTGGGGGCATCCTGAAGCACGCGCCCGCGCTGTTGGCGTTCACGAACCCGTCGGTGAACTCCTACCACCGCCTGGTCCCGGGCTTCGAGGCACCTGTGAACCTCGTGTACTCCCAGCGCAACCGGTCTGCATGCATCCGCATCCCGATCACGGGGTCCAACCCCAAGGCCAAGCGCATCGAGTTCCGCTGCCCCGACCCGTCCAGCAACCCGTACCTGGCTTTCGCCGCGATGCTGCTCGCCGGCATCGACGGCATCCAGAACCGGATCGAACCCCCGGATCCCATCGACAAGGACCTCTACGAGCTTCCGCCTGAGGAACATGCGCAGGTGGAGACGGTTCCCACCACGCTGGGCGCCGTGCTGGACGCGCTCGAGGCGGACCAGGATTTCCTGTTCGCAGGCGACGTGTTCACCCCGGACCTCATCGAGACATGGATTGAGCTGAAGCGCGCCGAGATCCTGGCCATTCAGGTTCGCCCACACCCCTACGAATTCGAGCTCTACTACGCGCTCTGATCGCTGTCGGCGATTGAGCACCGTTCACTGAGGGGCAAGACGGCTCCTTATCGAAAACCTGTTCAAGGAAAACCCACGACTGCGCCCCCGGCTGATGCCGGGGGCGCAGTCGTGTCCCATCGGGCTTCACACATCAGAGCACCTCGGGCGACGAAGAGGGGCATGACCGCGTTCGGACCGGGCCCAATAGCCGCTGCAGAAGTCGCACGAGCCTTAAATCCAAGAGGGGTTGACAACGGTTCCCTGTCGTTCCACTCTATAATAAACAATTACTATTTTTAGAAGCGGTGCCCCGGCCCGGCAACGCACCGAGCCAAGTCACCGTAGGAACACTGATCACCAATGTTGGTGGCAATCGGCCGTCATGACCTCGTTCCGCCGCTGGCCGAACCGAAGGGAACACCATGTTCAACTCACTGACTGGACGCACCCCCCACGAGGATGCACCCCCCAATACCTGCCCTCACCGAAGAATCCGCAGACGTCTGGGTGCGGTACTGGCCGTGGCCTCGGCACTTGCTCTTGGCCTGACCATGATGACGGCACCACAATCGGCCCAGACGCAGACCAGCATTCAAGGACAGTGGACCGTGGTCCACGGCGGAACCTGGCTCGTCACCATCAACATCGACGACACCTACACCTCCACCTCCACCTGCAAGGTCAACCCCAACTACAAGGACGCGTGGTGCCCGGCACCCGCTGGCACCTTGCTCTACGGGTCGGGCTACGTGGACTCCCACGGCGACGACGGCCTCGCCACCTCGTACCGGGTCAGCGGTCTCGTTTCCAGCCCGGACACCATCACGTCGTACTTCGGCAGCCGCACAAGCTCACAGTTGGTGATGAAGAGGGGTA
>JBBSRQ010000119.1:0-9652 GCA_038242845.1 Propionibacteriales bacterium
GATAAGCCCTTGGACAGTTTCCCAGCCTCTTGACGTTCTCGGGGCCTCTTGGGACAGTGGGAGTCACCTTGTATCCAGAGTGTGCCAATGGGGGCACGCACGACAACGGAGATCTGCATGACAAAACCACTTTCGCGATGGGCATCCAGCCTTGCCGCGTCCGCTCTGGCTCTGGGCGGTGTGACGTTGCTGGCTGGCGGCACCGTGGCCCAGGCAGCACCGGGGGACAGCTGTACGGACCCTGCCACGGTCTCGGTCTTCGAGTTCAACGACTTCCATGGCCGCATTTCCAAGGCGGCTGGACTCTTCACCCCGGTGGAGCAGGCCCGCGCCACCATGGGCGAGGAGAACGTGCTGCTCGTCAGCACCGGTGACAACATCGGTGGCTCCACCTTCGAGTCCTTCATCGCCAATGACACCCCGACCATCGACATCCTGAAGGCCGCTGGCGTGGAGGCCATCGCCACCGGCAACCACGAGTTCGACAAGGGCTTCACCGATCTCTCGGAGCGTGTCATCCCGCGCATGGGGGTGCCGCACCTCAGCGCCAACATCTATGACAAGGGCACCACCACCGTCGCCGCTCCGCTCGAGGAGTACAAGGTGTTCACCAAGGGTGGCATCCGGATCGCCTACGTAGGTGCCGTCACCGGCGACCTACCCTCGCTCGTCTCCCCTGCTGGCATCGCCGACATCGAGACCGGTGACCCCGTCGAGGCGGTGAACCGCGTCGGGAACATGATTCTCGAAGAGGACCTGGCCGACATCATCATCGCCGGCTTCCACGAGGGCGCACCGGACCCGTCGAAGACCCCCGCAGAAAACGCGGCGATGTCGCCCGCGTTCGATGACATCTACAACGGGCTGGACGAGGGCGTCTTCGACGTGGTCTTCAACGGTCACACCCACCAGATCTACAACTGGGAAACCCTTGACGAGAAGCCACTGATGCAGGCCGGCTCATACGCCGGTCAGCTCTCGAAGGTAGACCTCATGGTCAACGTCGCCGACAAGGAACTGTGCTCCTCCGAGGCATCCATCGTCCCGGCAGCTGCCGCTGGCGACAAGGCCCTCCCACGCATCCAGGAGATCACGGACATCGCTGGCGCCGCGGCGGCCGCGGCCGAGGACCTGGGCGCGCAGCCCGTGGGCTTCGCCAACCAGGCCATCAGCACGCCGGCCGATGGTTCCTCGGACACTCGCAACGTCGAGTCGCCGATGAGCAACACTGTGGCCCAGATGTTCAAGGAGCAGTTGCAGACTGACGAGAACGCGGACACTTTCATCGGTGTGCAGAACCCGGGCGGCACACGCGACAGCTTCGATCGTGGCACCATCACCTACAAGGAGGCCGCCAACGTTGCGCCCTTCGCCAACAGCCTGATGACCACGCAGCTCACCGGTGCACAGTTCAAGACGATCCTTGAGCAGCAATGGCAGCCCGCTGGTGCCTCCAGGCCATTCTTGGCATTGGGCTTGTCGGACAACGTGTCGTACACCATGGATGAGTCCCGCGCCGCAATGGACCGCATCACCTCCATCAGCATCGACGGTGAACCCCTCAAGATGGGCCAGCTCTACACCTTTGGGTCCGGAAGCTTCCTCATCACTGGCGGCGACAACTTTTTCGAGTTTGCAAAAGGAACGAATTCCAAGGACTCGGGCCGCGTTGACCTGGAGGCCTGGGTGGACTGGATCCGGGGCAGCGACGCTCTCAACCCCGACTACTCCAAGCGCGGCGTCTCCGCCCCGCAGGTAGTCGGTACGCTCACCGAGGGCGCAGCCCCCGTGGAGTACGTCTTTGGCAAGCCGCTGGCCGGCGGCGACCAGACTGACACGCTCGACATGCTGCTGAATGACACGGGCGGCAAGGTTTCTCCCCAGCTGAAGAACGCCAACATCTCCGCATGGATTGATGGCGAGATGGTCGGCGCAGGCACCGTGACCGACGGTGTAGGCACCGTGATGGTGGCCATCGCCAAGGGCACGGCCCTGACCGCTGGCAAACACATCGTCGATTTCTGGGTGGAGGAGTCCGACACCTGGATCAGCCTGCCCGTCAGCGTGAAGCTGCTCCCGGCGGTCACGCCCGGCCCCGTGAAGCCCGTCGACATCTACACGACGCCCGGCTACCACCGGGTCAATGGTCGCGAGTGGATCACCGCCTGCGAGAAGTACTCCGTGACTGAGCGGTGCACCACGTTGATCCACGGCACACAGGTGGAATACCTCAACGGCACCTTCGTCAAGCGCAACGGCTGGACGTTCAACAACCTCACGTACAAGCCGTCCGACCGCAAGGTGTGGAAGGGCAACAAGCTCGGCTTCACCAACTCGTGGACGTCCACGGATGGTCGCAAGTGGATGACCGAGTGCGACACCCCGCGGACCGGTGGCAACGGCTGCCGTTCCTACATCGAGTCGAAGGTTGTGCAGGCCACCAAGAAGTCTGATGGCACGTACACCTACGCACTCGTGACCAAGTTCGTCTTCAACAACATCGTGTTGTTCAAGTGACGATCTGACTGATCAGCAAAGGAGGCCGGGCCAGCAGGCCCGGCCTCCTTCTGCATTGCGGGACAACCTGACCCCCCAAGGAATCAGTTTCCGACGAGGGTGGCCACCAGGATCGCCTTGATGGTGTGCATCCGGTTCTCGGCCTGGTCGAAGACGACGCTGGCGTCAGACTCAAACACCTCGTCGGTGACCTCGAGGCCCTTCATCCCCGTCAGTTGGTACAGCTGCTCGCCGAGGGTCGTGGCGCGGTCGTGGAAGGCAGGCAGGCAGTGCAGGAACTTCACGTCCTTGTTGCCGGTGGCCGCGAGCATGTCCGCATTCACCTGGTAGGACCGCAGCGCCGCGACGCGCTCCGCCCACAGCTCCATGGGCTCCCCCAGGGACACCCACACGTCCGTGGAGACGAAGTCGACGCCCCGGACCCCCTCCGCCACATCATCGGTGATGGTGATGCGGGCCCCAGTGGTGGCGGCGATGGATTGCGCCAAGGACCTGATCCCAGCAGTGCTCTGATGCTCCACGGGCGCCACCATCCGGATGTCTGCACCCATCATGGCCGCCGAGATCAGAGTGGAGTTGCCCACGTTGTTGCGAACGTCCCCCACGAAGGCGTAACTGATCTCGTGCAGGGGTTTGCCGGCGTGCTCCAGCATCGTCAGCTGGTCCGCCAGCATCTGGGTGGGGTGCCAGTCATCGGTGAGGCCGTTGTAGACGGGTACCCCGGCGTGCTGCGCCAACGTCTCGACGATGTCCTGCCCTGCCCCGCGGAACTCGATGCCGTCGTACCAGCGCCCGAGCACCCGTGCGGTGTCCGCCGGGGACTCCTTGTGCCCGATCTGGGAGCCAGCCGGGTCAAGGTAGGTGGTGTGGCCGCCCTGGTCCGCCATGGCCACCTCGAAGGCGCAGCGGGTACGCGTCGACGTCTTCTCGAACACCAGCGCGACGTTCTTGCCGGTCAGTCGCTGGCGCTCCGTGCCGGCGCGTCGCTCGTCCTTGAGCATCTGCGCGAGGTCGAGGAGGTACCTCCACTCGTCTGCCGTGAAGTCCAATTCCTTGCAGAAGCTGCGGCCCATGAGGTCCACCACGTCGTCCCGTCCTTTCGTCGCTGGGGGATCCACGATATCGGCGCAGACCCCGTGCTCAGAGCCAGTCCCGCCGCCGGAACTGCCACCACAGGACCGCCGAGATCACAATCATCATGGCGAGCGAGCCCCACGCACCCCACGCAGTCCCGTATCCGAAGAATGCGAGGTTCTGCCCGAAGAAGCCGGTGATGAGGGTCGGCACCGCGATGATGGCAGCCCACGACGTCACCTTCTTCATGATCTCGTCCTTGCGGTTGCTCTGCAGTGCCAGGTTGCTCTCGAGGATGCCGGAGAGGTAATCGCGCAGCGAGTCCGCCATCTCCGCAGCGTGCAGGGAATGGTCGTGGACGTCCCCGAAGTACGGCTGCAGCGGGCCGGAGATGTCCAGGGCGGCCTCACGCCGGGCCAGGGAGGCAGTCATCTCTCGCAGGGGAACACTCTGTCGGCGCACCTCGGCGGTGTCCCGCCTCAACACGAAGACGTCCTGTTGCAGAGCGACCTGCTCCGACGCGCGGTCGAACAGTTGCTCACTGAGGTCGTCGGCCCGCTCGTTGAAGGCGTCCAGCGCGTCCATGACGTTGTCGACGACGACGTCAAGGACCGCCCACACCACATAGCTGGGACCGCAGCACGCCAGGTCCTTGTTCAGGTCCAGCCGCTCGATCACCTGTTTGATGGGGAACGCCGGATCACGCACCGTGATGACCGCGTTGCGCATGACGAATGCCGTCAGCGGTGTCGACTGCGCCCGACCGTCGGCGCCCAGGGACACGTTGGTGGCCCTGAGCAGGACGTGATGGTCGAACCTGCTCACCTTCTGCCGTTCGTGTGCCGCCAGGGCGTCCTCAATGGCCAGGTCGTGCAGGTCCAGCACGCCGGCCAGTTCGTGGAGGTCGTCCACGGAGTCGGTGGTCAGGTCGATCCATGCGTAGCTGTCGTCGTCGCCCGAGCACTCCGCCAGCCGACGAACGAGGTCAGCCGAGGGCATGTCGGCGGACTCGAGTGCGCCGTCGACCCAGAGACGCTGATGCTTCATGGGTTCAGTGTCCCCCCGTCACAGGCCGCGCGTAGGGATTCGAACCCTCAGTCCGTGAACCGGTCCCCGAAGTGTTCCTCGATGACTGCGACCGCCTGCGCCACCACCTGACCGGGCTCACCGACGTTGGGCACCTCAGCACCATCCTCCCTCTCCTCGAGAGGTTCGAGGGTGGAGAGCTGCGAATCCAGCATGCCGGTCTTCATGTAGTGCCCCGGTCGGGCGCTCAGGCGCTCCGTATTGACCTCTTCCGGGAGCACCAGGTGGATGAAGAACACATCGCCATCCGCCTCCCGCAGGATGTCGCGGTAGACCACCCGCAACGCCGAACACGCCACCACCGAGGATCGGCCAACGGCCGCCTGGTCGGACATCCAGTCACGCAATGATCGCAGCCACGGCCAACGGTCCTCGTCTGTCAAGGGGTGCCCCGTCGCCATCTTGGCCTTGTTGGCCGCGCTGTGGAACGCGTCCCCCTCTGCGAAGGCAAGATCGAACCGCTCGGCCACGCCTTCACCGATGGTGGTCTTGCCGGTGCCGGAAACCCCCATCACCACCAGATGCACAGGACGGTTCGTCATGGTCGTAAGCCTCTCATGCGAGAGCCGTCAGCAGATCCGCCACCAGAGTGGACGTGCGCAGGTCCTCCCCCGCCACCCCCGGGCTGAACCCCATCCGCACCACGACCAGGCCAGCTGAGGGAAGCACATACATCTGCTGGCCGTCGTGGCCCACCGCCCAGTAGGCGTCCTCGGGGAGGTTGGGATCGGAAACGGAGCCGTCGGCCAGCCGGTTCACCCTCCAGCCCGACGCATAGCCCTCCTCGTCGCTGGCTGCCACGGGCTTGACGGTCGTGGACTCAGCCATCCAGCCCTCGGGCAGCAGACGTCTTCCCTCCCACACACCGTCCTGCAGGGCGAACTGCCCGATCGAGGCCCAGTCCCGCGGGGTGGCCCACAGGTACGAGCCGCACACCGGAGTCCCCGCCGCATCCGGCTCCCACACCGCCGACGCCAACCCGAGAGGCTTGAACAGCATCTGTCGTGGGAGGTCCGGGCCCATCCCGGTGCGTTCGGTCAGCACCGAGCACAGCAGGGTGGTGCTCCCGCTCGAGTACTGCTGGAACTCCCCCACCGGATGTGCCAGGTCGAGGCCTGCGACGTAACCGGCCATGTCCGGTTCGAGATAGAGCATGCGTGTGATGGGGGTGCCCAGGTCGTAGGTCTCGTCCCAGGAGAGGCCGCTGGTCATCCGCAGGAGGTCATCGACGCTGATCCCGGCACGCTCGTCGGTCCATTCCCGCCGCAGGTGCGTGTCATCGAGGGCCACATCCCCCTCCTCGACGAGTCGGCCCGTGAGCAGGTTCGTCACGCTCTTGGCCATCGACCAGCCCAGCTGCGGGGTGCTGGCGTCAAACCCGTCGGCGTAGCGTTCCCCCACCACCTCCCCGTCCCGCAGGACAACGACGGCGCGGGTGCCGAGCCGCTCGGGGCCGGCGTCCAGGAGGTCGTCGCCGAACGCCTTCGCGATGGCCGCCTCCACCTCGGGCATGGCGGCTGCTGCGGGGGTACCTGTCAGGCCATTGGGGGACACCGATGTGGAGGAGCCAAAATCCGGGCGACGATCGGCCAGTGTGCAGCCGTACCCCGGCGTGTACCACGAACGCTGCTTGGCAAGCACCCCCACCACGGTGGAGGTGGCACCCTCCCGGCTCGTCCCGGTGCGGAGGTACGGCACCAGCGGGTTCGGCGGCAGGTCAGGGCCGGCCCCGGCGAACTGGGCCATGGCGCAGGCACTGTGCGAGGCGTACCCGGTGCCCGTCAGCAGCAGCGGGCGCACGTACCAGTAGCCCGCCACCCCTGCAACCAGCAGCAGGGCCAACAACCCGAGGATGATCCGTGTGACCCAGCGACGCATGGCCAAAATGTAGTCGCTAATGCCCTTCGACGAGGGAGTTGCTGCAGGGTCAGGCGCGGAACTCGTCGAGGATGGCGGGCATGGCGGCCTCCACGTCAGCGAGCGCGTCGCCGAAACCTGCGTCGTCGCCGTACCAGGGGTCGATCAGTGGGGTGTCGACATCCATCTCCGGGTTGAAGTCGTTGAGGAGGCGAACGTTGTCGATTCCCGGCGCCATCTCCCGCAACCTGTCCACCTGGTAGGGCTCGACGGCGACAACCAGGTCGGCCGCCTCGATGTCCTCGCGGCGAATCTGCCGGGCGGAGTGATCCTCAGCGTCGTAGCCACCGTGCTGGAGCACCGTGACGGCGCGCTCATCGATGGGGCTGCCGTCATTTTCTGCCGACAGTCCGAAGCTGGAGACCTCCAGATCCAGACCGCGTTCCGACGCCATCCGCTGCGCCACGCGCTCGCCGATGGGGGAGCGGCAGATGTTGCCCCAACAAACGAAAACCAGAGATGCCATGCCGCCCACCATAGGTGCCCGCCCAGCCCACCCCGTCGAACTCGCCAGCAAGCGGACGGCACGCCTCACCAGTTCTGCGTGCGCTCCTTGAGTGCCAGGTACGTCTCCATGATCTGCGGCGCGGCGACGCCCTCGTACTCGTCGACCTCAGCCATTGCCCACGCCGGCGGTTCCGCTGTTCCCGCCAGCGCCCAGGCGGCCTGCCGCGCTGCACCTCGTGCGACATATTCATCCGGTGGCGGGACGACGACGGAGCGCCCGAACACTGTGGGGGCCAGGAGTCTCACCGCCTCCGACTGTGCCCCGCCACCGATGAGCAGGATCCGGCGCGCGTCCTGCCCTGCGACGCGTTCCACGGCTGCAACGGCGTCGGCCAGCGACGCCAGCAACCCCTCCACGCACGCACGGGCGATGTCCTCGCGCTCGGTCTGGGATGTGAGTCCCGCGAACACGGCCGTCGCACTAGGGCGGTTGGGGGTGCGTTCCCCGTCAAAGTAGGGCAGGAGAACCACCCCGCCGGCGCCCGGGCGGCTGGCGAGTGCCAGAGCGGAGAGCCCCGCATGGTCGACGCCGAGCAGACGGCAGCCGAAGTCGAGCACCCTTCCTGCGTTGAGGGTGGTGGCCATGGGCAGGAATCGGCCCGTGGCGTCTGCGAATCCCGTGACGGTCCCGGTATGGTCCGCGGGGCGCTTGTCGCTGACCATCGCGGCGACACCACTGGTTCCGATAGAGACCGAGACGTCGCCGAGCCCCAGCGACAGGCCCAGTGCCGCGGCCATGTTGTCCCCGGTCCCCGGTGCCATGACGGCCCCGTCCCTCGTGTGTCCCATGACGGCACGGGGGGACGGTGCCACGGTCGGCAGCACCAGTGCGTGCCCCAGAGCCTGCCGGACAAGGTCCTGGTCCCAGTCCTCGGAACGCGTGGAGTAGTACCCGGTCCCCGACGCGTCGCCACGGTCCGTGAATGGCACGGCGTCGTCGTCGCACAGGTGCAATGCCACGAAGTCGTGCGGCAGCAGGACAGTCGCGGTCCGCGCCGCATTGTCGGGCTCGTTCTCCGCCATCCACCGCAGCTTCGTCGACGTCATGGACGCCACCAGCACGTAGCCGAGTTCCTCGACGCATGCCTCCGGGCCACCCATCTCCTGGACGAGCGCGGACGCCT
The DNA here is from genome assembly GCA_038242845.1 of Propionibacteriales bacterium. Lineage (GTDB taxonomy): Bacteria > Actinomycetota > Actinomycetes > Propionibacteriales > Propionibacteriaceae > Arachnia. Next base: position 8,226 of record JBBSRQ010000119.1, read on the forward strand.
GTGGCGCGGACCGGGTGTCGTTCCACAGCAGCGCGTCGCGCACAACGGCGCCCCGATCATCGAGGGCGACCATGCCGTGCTGCTGGCCACCCACTGCGACCGCCGCAGCCCGCGGCAGCAGGTTCCCTACCGCCGCGGCGACCGCTTCCAGCCAGGCCCGTGGATTCACCTCGGTGCCGTCGGGGTGCGTGGCGCGACCGGAGTCCACCACGCGTCCCGAGTCCGCATCGATGAGCAGTGCCTTGGTGGACTGTGTCGAGGAGTCAATTCCCAGGACCAATGTCATCGTGGTCCCGTCAGCCCCTGGCACCCATGAGGTGCTCGATGGCCAACTGGTGCAGACGCACGAATCCGAAGTTCCGCTCCCCTGCCGCAACCACATCCAGCCCGGCGACCGCTTCGTCGGCCATCAGGTCAGCCGCGCTCTCACCGGCACCAAGTGTCGCTTCGGCCATGGAGTTGACGCCCGCCTCCTCGAGGGCGGACTGCACCTCGGGGTCGGCACGGAACGCCAGGGCCCGCTCCTTGAGGAGCAGGTAGGTGCTCATGTTGGCCGCCGCCGAGTCCCAGACGCCCCGGACATGCTCGGTGCGAGACGTCTTGTAGTCGAAGTGGCGGGCACCCTCATAGGCGCCGGGGCGCGACGGGAAGCCGTTCTCCAACAGGTCGACGGTGAAGAAGGCGCTGATGAGGTCGCCGTGGCCGAACACCAGGTCCTGGTCGTACATGGGGCCGTGCTGCCCGTTGAGGTCAATGTGGAACAGCTTGTCGGCCCACAGCGCCTGGGCCAGGCCATGCGTGTAGTTGAGCGTGGCCATCTGCTCGTGTCCGACCTCCGGGTTGATGCCGACGATGTCACCGTGCTCAAGCTTCTCGATGAATGCCAGTGCGTGCCCGACGGTGGGCAGGAAGATGTTGCCGCGGGGCTCGTTGGGCTTCGGTTCCAGACCCACCCGCATTTCGTAGCCCTGGGACTTGATGTATCCGGCGACCGTATCGATGCCTTCGGCGTAGCGTTCGAAGGAGGCGAAGAGGTCCTTGCTGGAGTCGTACTCGGAGCCCTCACGGCCACCCCACATCACGAAGGTGGTGGCTCCCAGCCGCCCAGCGAGGTCGACGTTGCGCAGGACCTTGCGGAGTGCGTAGCGGCGCACGTCACGGTCGTTGGAGGTGAACGCCCCGTCCTTGAAGATGGGTTCGGCGAACGTGTCCGTGGTCACCATCTCGCACGTCATGCCGGTCTCCGCGATCGCCGACTCGAGCTGCCCGATGAGCCGCTCCCTCTCGCCCTCGGGGGCGTCGAAGGGGATCACGTCGTTGTCGTGGAAGGTGAACCCCCACGCGCCGAGATCGGCGAGCTTCCTGACACTGTCGAACGGATCGAGGTCAGGTCGCGTGGCCTTGCCGAACTGGTCACGGGCGGACCA
>JBBSRQ010000120.1:0-9611 GCA_038242845.1 Propionibacteriales bacterium
ATGCTGGCTGACATTGCAGAGCGCGGAGAAGCCGCTGTCCGCGAGTTCTCCAGAACCCTCGATCATCACGATCCGCCGAGTTTCCGCATCGACGAGGACACGATTGCTGCTGCCGTGTCTGAGCTGGACGAGGATCTCCGCCTCCACATCGACGCGGCGCACGGTTACGTGTCAACGTTCGCGCGTGCCCAACTGGCGAGCCTGCTCCCCGTTGAGGTGGAGGTGGCGCCCGGACAGGTGCTCGGCCACCGACTCCTGCCGGTGCGCTCTGTGGGTGCCTACATTCCGGGCGGCAGATATCCGCTGATCTCGTCGGCGCTGATGAGCATCCTCACCGCCAAGATCGCCGGGGTGCAACGTGTTGTTGCCATGACCGCACCCACCGCCGCCGGTGGGGTCCATCCACCGACGCTGTACGCCATGCACAGGGCTGGCGCCGACGAGATCTACGCTCTCGGTGGTGTGCAGGCGTTGGGAGCGATGGCCTACGGGGCGTTGGGGGGGCTGGAGCCCGTCGACATGATCGTCGGGGCCGGCAACGCGTTCGTGGCGGAGGCGAAGCGTCAACTGTTCGGCAGGGTGGGCATTGATCTGTTGGCCGGCCCCACCGAGGTTCTCGTCATCGCCGACGACACCGCCGATGCCCGAACCGTCGCCGTCGACCTCCTCGCGCAGGCGGAACACGGACCCACCTCACCGGCCGTCCTCATCACCACCTCGCGCGATCTCGGTCTTCGCGTGCTGGACGCCATCCCCGCCATCCTGGCGGCGTGGCCCACTGGTGACGTCGCTGGACAGGCATGGCACGACCTGGGTGTGGTGGCGGTCGTCGGCTCCCCCACCGAGGCGGTGGAGTTGGCAGACGAGTACGCCAGCGAACACCTCCAACTGCAGGTTGCGGACACCGTCTGGTTCGAGGAGCACCTGCACAACTACGGAACGATCTTCTCCGGCGAGGAGACAACCGTGGCCTATGGGGACAAGGCTGCCGGAACCAATCACACCCTCCCCACCAATGGCGCAGCGCGCTACACAGGGGGCTTGTGGGTGGGCAGCTTCATCAAGGTGTGCACATACCAACGGGTGACACCAGAGGCCAGTGTCCGCATCGGGAAGCACACCTCCGCGATCTCCACCGCGGAGCGCATGTTCGGGCACGCGGCATCAGCCGACCTCCGCGTGGACAAGTACGAATCCTCGCTCGAGCGCCACCAGTCGGGTCCCACACCACCGATGTGAGCAGGATCAGCTCGCAGTCTCCACAGTGGTGAGCGCCGCCGCCATGGCCGGTTCCTCGACCACGGTTCCATTGAACTTTCGGTGGAGGAAGTAGGCAAGGTTCGCCAATGAAAGAGTCCCCAGCAGCGAGGCGCAGACAGTGATGGAGGTCTCGCCATAGAGGATCCCCCACACGAGCCACACCGCCTGGACGACGAATGCGACTGTCAGGAACGGCGGGGACACACCCGAGAGGTCGGTGGAGGCGTGCATGGTGCGCAACTGCGACACCTGGCCGACGACGAACGGTGCAGCTACGACGAACCCGAAGACGAGCGCGCCGGCGAGCAGGTCCACCCCGAACAACGCCACGGAGATCACCGGGGGCAGGAGTAGCGCCGGGAACAACCGCTCCTTGCGATCCCGCAGGACGAGAACACACACAGCCAGGCTGCTGAGTGTCAGGACCATGTTGGGGTACTGCATCTGCGGAACACCCACCATGAACCCATGCATGGCCCAGGCCCCCGTGGCGGCCGCATTCAGCTGGAACAGCGAGAGCGAGACGCCAGCGCTGGAGCGTGTGCGCAGCAGTCGGAATAGCTGGGGAAGGGCTGAGGCCATGCCGAGGCTGGCCGCCACCCAACCGAGGATGTCCAGAGGAGTCAATTTCGGTGGTGTCCTTGGGAGACGAGGTGGGAGTGCCGCGAGACGTCGCGGACGCCACCCAGCGTATCCCACCAGTTCGGGAACAGAACAAAAAGGTGCGGCGCCCGACTGGTTTCCCAGCCGGGCGCCGCACCTGTCCAGCTCAGCGGACAGGATTGTCAGATGAGGTGGACGATGTTGTTGAAGCGCCAGTCCCACTTCCACTGGTAGGTGGTGCCCTTCGCCGAGGGAACAGCGACGATGGACTTCGCCCAGATGAAGGAGCGGCAGCCGTTGCCACCTGTCACTGCAGTGTTGCACTCAGTGCGCCACGCACGGCCATCCGCTGCGGTCCACGTATTCGTGTGGGCGAGCGGGTTGCCCTCCCACATCGACTTCGGCGACGGCAGGTAGGTGAGGTTGTTGAACGTCCAGGCATTCTTCTGGACGAACTTGCCATTCAGCTCATAGACACTGGTCGCCCAGATGTCAGTGCGGCAGCGGGTGGTCTGCGAGTACGGCTCACAGATGGTGTGCCAGTTGCGGCCGTTGACAGTGTGGAACCCGGGCGTCGTGTAGACGTCGAAGCCGCCCGGCTGGGTGGGCTTCACGGTCGGCTTGACCGTGGGCTTCACGGTCGGCTTGACCGTGGGCTTCACGGTCGGCTTGACCGTGGGCTTCACGCTGGGCTTCGCCGTGACGGTGGCGGTCGTGGTGACCGTCGGTGTCACGGACACCGTGGACGTGGGTGTCACGGTGGTGGTGGGCGTCACCGTCGTCGTCGGCGTCACCGTGGTGGTGGGCGTCGTCGTCGTGGTGGGGGTCACCGTGGTCGTCGGCGTCACCGTGGTGGTGGGCGTCACCGTGGTGGTGGGCGTCACCGTGACAGTCGGAGTACCGGTGGGCTCCGTGCCCTCGGCAACGACGGTGAAAGCCTTGTCCGCCGTCAGCGCCTCCAGTCCGGTTGCCTCGTTGCCGGGCTGGGTGGCACGCAGTGTCCATTCGCCCAACGCCGCATCGGCAGGAAGTGTCAACTGCTTGGATGCCTCACCCTTGTCGTTGACTTCCACGATGCCAAGTGGCACCGACTGGTCACCCTTGACGAGCGTCAGGGTCGCCTCTCCCGGGCGCATGCCCTTGAGGTCGACGGTGATGCCGCCTCCTTGGCTGGCCTGCTGAGCGCCACCATCGGGGCGAACGCTGGCTGTTGGGTTGACTTCGTAGCCCTTGAGTTGAATGACTGCGGCGGTACCAAACTGGTTTGCCGGGGCGTCACCGTGGTGGCTGTCGATGTAGAGGCGGACGTAGCGCAGGCTGGTGGCCGCGGTGAAGTCCACCTTCTTGACGGTGCGGTCCTTGGCCCACGTGCCCTTCGCCAACTCGACGGGTGTGGTGAACGCCGCGTCGGCGGAGCCCTCGATGTGCCAGGCGTTGGCCACGCCGTTCCAGGAGGTGTCCTGGCGTGGGGTGTAGGCCAAGCTGGTCAACTCGTGGTTCGCCGGACCCTGCAGGGTGATCCAGTGCGGCGGGGGACCCGCCGGAGCGGACCACTTCGAGTGCCAGATGGCGCTTGCGTTGGCGTTGTTCACGTTCGAGGCGGGGCCATCGCCCTGCGCGCTGGAAGCACCGACGACCGTTATTTCAGAGAAGTCGATGTACTCCGACACGGGCTTCGGCGGAGCCGGCGGATCGGCCGGGGCGTCAGGCACGACGTGCGCAGCGGTGGCGGACACCGCCGGGGCCGTGCCACTCCACTTCTGCGTCACAACGACGTCATCACACATCATGCCTGCGACGGCTGCTCCACCGGAGTAGCAGAACGCGGTGAAGCGCTTGATGAGCGGCTGGTCAGGCAGCGCGATGGTCAGGTCCACCTTGGCTTGGGTCCACTCCGGCGACGTGATGGTGCCGGTCGCTATGTTCGCAGCACCGGACTTCTTCGCACCGACGGTGAGGGTTGAGCCACTTGGGGCCTTGCCCCACGCCCACATTTCGTAGGCGCCGTCCTTGGGCACGACCACTTCATTGTTCTCGAAGGAAGCGCGTGCGCCGAGGTTGGCTGCGTACTGACCAGCGACAACGTCAGTGGTGCTGCGAGCGCCGCCACCCCAAGGGCTGTTGGAAGGCGACTCGAAGGAGCCATCCACCACGTAGTCCGGGACCTCAGTCAGAGCGATGTCGTCAACCGTGCCGGTACCGGCAGCCTTGACGGTCATAGTGCTGACCTGGGAGGCAGTACGGAAGATGGTGGACACAGGGGTCCAGCCATCAGCAACCGTGCCCTGCTGGGATGCGGTGGCTGTGATCGGCGTGCCTGTCTTGGGCAGGGTCAGCGTCACAGCGACGTCGCCCTTGACCGCAGCGGTCAGGCGGTACGTCTTGTTGAGCCCCGCCTTGAACTCCTGGGACACGGAGCCGTCCGCAAGTGTGACGGCCTTGGTTCCACTGCGCGCACCCGTGGTGGCGACAGTGGCCTTGTCCATGGTCCAAGCCGTCTGGGTGGCGTTCTCGAAGCCGCCGTCAAGGACGGCGACGTCAGCTGCCTCGTCGAACGGCGTGAGCTGCCATGCACCGGCGTCCGGTGCGAGGTGCGACGGCACGGGCTTCTTGGCAATGTCTTGGCCCTCAGGATTCTGGCCCTCGGCCTGCATCTCGTCAACAGAGGGGTAGATCGGCAGACCGGCGCCAATGACGGATTCGGTCCTCACCTGGATGCGCTCCAGACCGGTGCCCTCCGCCATCTTCAGGCCGGGGACCACCTGGTTTCCTGCACCATTGCCGGGCCAGGTGTTCCAGGTACCGGCGAACACGTTGTTGCGCCAGGGCTCGGCCTTCTCCGTGGTGGAGCGGACGTCGCCCTGCGCGAGCAGCACGTTGTTGGCGAACAGCACGGCGGTGCTGCCATTGGCGCCACCCTTGCTGATCTGCACGTTGGGGTACAGCAGGAAGGTGTTGTTGTAGACCTCGCCATCGGACTGTCCGGCGTTGAAGAACACGCGCGGGCCCTCCGCGTGGCTGTCGGCACCTGCGCCGTCGTTGAGCGAGATGTTGTAGCGCATCACGGTGTCGGTGGACAGACCACCGCAGCCGCAGAACAACATGAAGCCGCCCTCGTTCTCATGCGTCAGGTTGTACTCAAACAAGTTGCCCGCAGTGCCGTAGTCGGCGTCGAAAGCGGTGCCGTCCCACGTACCTGGCATCATCTTGGTCTTGAAGATGTGGTTGGCGCGGAAAGTCACGTAGTCAGAGTCCCAGGACCAGACGGCGGCGTTGTTGCCGTTGTTGGCCTGCCCGCCACGCAAGTTGGCCACGTTCCACACCGTGTTGTTCTCGATGACAGAACCTTCGGCAAACTGGTTGACGATCGCGTCACCGCCGACGTTGGAGACTTGGTTGTCGTGAATGTGCAGGGGACCCCAGGGGTAGAACTGGTTCGGTCCAAAGCTGCCCACCGACGGACGACTGCGGAAGTCAGAGCCAACGTTGATGCCAGAGCGGTTGACGTCCTTGATCTCGTTGTAGGCGATCTCAACACCGTCGAACGCTGTCGGCTTCTTGGCGTCGCCCACGTAGGTCTCGAACTGGATCCCGCCAGAGCCAGACAGGTCCTTCTGGTTGTTGCCCCAGACCTCGTGAATGTAGTTGTCGGAGACGACGTAGTCCTGGCCCCGGCCGTAGTCCGTCAGCGCCACCACGATGCCGCGACGCGTGTTCTTAGACCTCGGTTCGCCTTGCTTCAGGTTGTAGAAGTCGAGGGCGTCGCCGGTCTTGTTGGTGATCTCGAGGTTGCGGATCTCCCAGTGCTCACCCTGGTCAATGCGGACCGTCTCGGGGACACCCTTGCCGTTGAGGATCGGGGCGTTGGCAGCAACGTCACCGTAGGCGTTGACGGCGATGCGCTTGCCCTCCTCGCCGGAGAAGCCCGTGTACTTGAGGGCGCCGTCGCAGGTGGTGCCACGCTTGAGCAGCACCTCGTCGCCGGCTGCCAGCGTCAGCGCGGACGCAGCGGCCAGCGTGTTGAGGGGGGCCGTCTGCGTGAGGCCGGTGCCGCCGGCGGCAGCCTGGCAGTCGACGAAGTAGCGCTTGCCCTTGGCCGCGACGGCGAGGTCGACAACCTTCGGGGTGGTGGACGGACGAGCACCGATCACGCGGCCGTCGATATTGACGGCGATCGGAGTTGCGTCGGCGTCGTCGGCCACACGAGCATCCAGCGCGTGTGGCTTGATGAGATCAATGGCCTTCACCGGGTCGGCCGCATTGGCCAGCGGGAGAGTGGGGGTCAGGGAAACCATCCCTGCCACCAATGCCGCACCCATCACGGGCGCGAACATTTTGCGGAATTTAGACAACTTCGTCCTCCATCGGAGTGGATCAAACAACGACCGCAACCTAACAGCGAAAACACCGAACCACCTACGATTCCCGCGCGTTTGAGCAGCGCGGATGCGCGTGTCAGGCCTTAGGGATTGACAATCGTCAGGCCGCTCCCCCGTCCGTGCTTGCGGCTCAGCTCATAGGGTGGGGTCATGGATGAGAAGTACCGATTCGAAGAGCTCCCCCTCGACACCCCTGAGGCAGATCCGCGTTGGGAGGCCTACCAGGACGTGTTCAGCTTCGGTTTCCTGGGTCAGCGTGCGAATGGTGCCTCGGTACAGAACTTGCGGAAGCAGGCTCGTGACGACCACTCCACTTTGGACATGGTCACCGCGTCGGGACCCGGTATCAGCGGTCGCGAACCCATAGCCGCCTTCACGAGTGCCCCCTTCACCATGAACTCGGGGGCCGGCATCGTCGACTGCCTCGTGGTCCAGGGGATTGCCGTGCGCCCCAGCCATCGTCGCAACGGGCTACTGAAACGCATGATGACGCATCGTCTCGGCATCGCTCGTGAGCAGGGCGTGGGATGCTCGGTGTTGACCGCCAGCGAGGGAACCATCTACGCCCGCTATGGATTCGGGATCGTCAACCGTCAGACGGACATCGACGTCGACACCGCCCGGTTCCGCATCCGGGACGACGTCCACGTGGCCCCGGGGGCCATCGAATTCGTCCATCCCTCATTCCTCGAGGGACACTTTGATCGCATCAGTCGCGCCCACCAGGAACGCTACCGGGGTGCGCACGGACGGTTGGCAGCGCATCGTCTGGGATTCACCGGTGCCTGGGACCGGAAGGAAGAAGGCCCCTCCCGAAGCCTCCGCGCCGTAGTCCACTTCGACAACAACGATCAGCCCGATGGTTTCGCTGTGTTCACGCATCAGGGCTGGGACAGCACGCCCGTCACTTCTGATGTCCTGCAGGTCTGCTCCCCGGATCCCGCCATTGATCGTGCGCTGTGGCAGGCACTCGTGAACATTGATCTGGTGGAGATCCTCACGTATGGGTATTCCCACCACGGGGATCCGTTGCCGCTGTCGCTCGTCGACTCCCGGGCGGTGATCACGAAGAAGTCATCGGACAACGTGTGGCTGCGCATCCTGAACCTGCCCGTGGCCACCGCCGAACGAGGCTTCGAACGCGATGGATCCGTCGTCGTGTCCGTGCAGGATCCCATGGCCTACAGCGACGGAGTGTGGAGGATTTCTGCCACTGACGGCACGGGACGAGCCGAGCAAACCCAGGACGAGCCGGAGGTCACACTGGGCGTCGACACGCTTGCGTCCTTGTGGTTCGGGGACCGCACGGCCGCCACGCTCGCCTCAGCAGGCCTGGTGCATGGGGATACGTCGAGCGTAGCCGCGCTCTCACAGCTGTTCGCCACGTCCCAAGTACCGGTCAATCTGTCCTCGTTCTGAAACCTCGGAGTCCAGATGCTGGTCGAACCCAACTCATCTGGCGGCTGACACGGCAAGCGTGGCCGCGTTGACTCCCTTCAACGTCTGCCATCGGGCAGTCTCCAGGCCACCTCGCCTGCCTGTTCCAGCCAGCCCAACTCCACCAACTCATCGACCCCCGCGAGGCACTCGGGCACCGACAACCCGGTGCGTGCCATCAGTTCCGCCACCCCCACCTCCTCCCGTGGCGCCACCACCTCCCGCAACGACCGGAGCCGGGCGGGCAGCCGGTCCAGGGGTTGATCCCTGCCCCACAGCGGCAACTCCAGCCCCGGCTGCAGCGGTGACAACAACTCAGTGACCTCCGCCACCGACGTCACGAGCGTGGCCAACGCCTCCCGTATCAGACGGTGGGGTGTCACCGACAGCGACGACGTCACCGGCCCCGGGACCGCCATCACATGCTTACCCAGTGCGCCAGCCCAACTCGCCGTGTTACGCGCACCGGAGCGGGCGGCCGCCTCCACCACCACCACCCCCTCGGTCAGCGCCGCGATCAGACGGTTCCGCGCAAGGAACGCTGCTTTGAGCGGCCGGCAGCCGGGCGGCGCCTCGGAGATCACCGCCCCGCGCGCCATCACCCCATCCATGAGACTGCTGTGCGCCACCGGATAGGCGGCATCCACCCCATTGGCCAACACCGCCACCGTTTCGTGCCGCGCCGACAGCGCACCCCTGTGCGCCGCCGCATCAATCCCGAACGCCAGCCCCGAGACGACCACCCGCCCTGCCAGTCCCAGATCCGCACCGAACTCGGTGGCCACGTGGTTGCCGTAGGCCGTGGACGCTCGCGCACCCACCACCGCCACAGCCCCCGTCAGCTCGGACAGGGTCAAGGAGCCACGCACCCACAACCCCAGCGGCGTCCCACCCTGACCAGCAAGCCGCACGCCTTCCAGGAGGTCGAGGCTCCCGGGCCACTCATCGTCATCAGGCACCACGAACCGGGCCCGACATCGCTCGGTTTCAGAGATCAGCTGCTCCGGCTGGATGGACGCCGCCCGACGGCCCCAGGGGCTCTCCGCGTCCCGCCCAAGGACCGCCTCCCACACCTCGGAGGCGCCATGGACCGCCACGAGCTCGGACAGTTGGGGATTGCCCAACGGCTGCAGCGCACACAGCGCCATCCGCGCCGTGCGCTCATCAAGGGTGGCCATGTCACGCCACCCGCGCCAGTTCGCCCTGGCGCATCAGCATCGCCACCCGCAGGTTGCTGCTGGCGATCCGTTCCTCACCATCAAGGTCCGCCAGCGTCCACGCCAGACGCAACACCCTGTCCACACCACGGGCGCTCAACGTTCCCCTCGACAGGCCCCGCTCGAGGGGTCCAAGGTCCTCAGGAAGCGGAAGGTGCTTCCGCATGAACGAGCCGGGGACCTCCCCATTTGTGCGCCACGGCGTGTCACGCAACCGGCGGTACTGACGATCCCTCGCTTCGATCACCCGGGCCAGCACCGTCGCGCTGGTTTCGGGCGCGATGTCGGAGTCAGCGAGAAAGGCCCTCGTGAGCGGGAGCATGTGGTGTCGGATATCGATCCGGTCCAGGATCGGGCCCGAGAGCCGATCCCTGTACCGCCGCACGGTCATCGCCGCGCACGTGCACTCCTTGCCCGCCACCCCAGCCATCCCACAGGGACACGGATTCGCAGCCAGCACCAACTGGAACCGCGCCGGGTACCGCACCTGCTGGCTGACCCGCCCAATGGTCACCCACCCGTTCTCCATCGGCGTCCGCAAAGCATCCAACGTCCGACTCCCAAATTCCGGGGCCTCATCCAAAAACAGCACGCCGCGGTGAGCCAAGGATATTGATCCCGGGTGGATGTCCCGGCCTCCCCCGCCCACCAACGCCGCCATGGTGGAGCTGTGGTGGGGATCCGAGTAGGGCGGTCGTACCACCAGCCCGGACTC
>JBBSRQ010000121.1:0-9519 GCA_038242845.1 Propionibacteriales bacterium
GGAGCTTCGTCGGTGAGGCCCTCCCACCAGACGTCATCGTCATCGGTGAGTGCGACGTTGGTGAAGACGGTGTCCTGCTCACACATCTCTGTGGCGGTCGGGTTGGTTGAGTACCCGGTACCGGGGGCCACACCGAAGAAGCCGGCCTCCGGACTGATGGCACGAAGGCGACCGTCCGGACCCTGGGCGAGCCAGGCGATGTCATCACCAATGGTCTCCACCTTCCAGCCGGGCATGGAGGGACGCAGCATCGCGAAATTCGTCTTGCCGCAGGCGCTGGGGAACGCGGCGGCGACGTGGAAGGCGCGGCCAGCCGGGTCGGTCGCCTTCAACAAAAGCATGTGGGCGGCCAGCCAGCCCTCGTCCTCACCAATCTTGGAGGCGATGCCCAGCGCAAACGCCTTTCTGGCCGGGATGGCGTTGCCGCCGTAGGCCGAGCCGTACGACCAGATCTCGCGGCTCTCCGGGTAGTGCACGATGTACTTGGTGTCGTTGCAGGGCCATGCGACGTCGTCCTCGCCGGGCATCAACGGAGCGCCCATCAACGATCCGTTGATCCTTGTCGAGTCTCCAGCAGTCACGCATCCCCGGCGTCTGGTGACGTCGACGAGCACCATCTGGGTCCACTGTGCGTGCACGACGAGTGCAAAAATCCGCTCTGACAAGGCGCTGGCCTGTTCAGAACGGTTCTTGCTGTGGCTCCCCCGGCTGGACTCGAACCAGCAACCCTTCGATTAACAGTCGAATGCTCTGCCAATTGAGCTACAGGGGAACGGTGATCCTGCATGACCACGCGAGGTGAAACGCTACCAGATCCCCCCGCTGCAAGTCCAAATCGTCAGGGGCGTCGGCCTCCGCGTCAGACGTCGTATTCTGCCTTCAATCGATCCGTCTCTGCCACGATCAGCGCCGCGACTGCCTCGTCCTCGAGGTCCGCCCCTCCCCCGGCGACGGCGTACCAGGTCACCTCGTCGCTGCCGTCCAGCTTCCGGCGCCCAGTCACCTGGACCCGGCCCCGTGGCAGGTCATGGCTCAGCGTCACGACGGTTGAGGCCTGCACGCGCTCCTTGAACAACTCTGGCAGCCGTCCGGCCTCGTCGAGGTGCACCTTGAAGTGCTCGCCGGATGTCGTCGTCCAGGAGAACGCCGACGCGTCCGCACGCCAGGAGCCCTTCGCAATCTCCTCCCAGCCGAAGGTGCGCCATGTGCCCATGGACCGAAGCGCCAGCAACTCACGGGTGGCCAGGAGAGTCGCCTCCTTCCCCGCGCCATGCGCGAGCACACTGACCCGATGGCCCACATGGGCCTCGAGTTCATGCACAAGTGACTTGTCGATGCGGGATCCGAGAATGGCCATGCCCTCCATTGTGCCCTCACCCACCGCAGGCCCTGCCCGGATGAGATGGCTGCGCTCCAGAGTGGGCAATCGTCGCGCCCAAGCATCCATCACCGGTAGCTTGTCCTCGACGCGAAGGAGAACCACATGGAACCAACACTGGCCTGGTACAGCGTGCTGCCGTTTGCAGCGATGCTGGTGTCCATCGCGGTCCTGCCGCTGATCCCGTCAACGAAGCACTGGTGGGAGCAGAACCGCAACCAACTGCTCGTGGCGCTCGTGCTCGGCATCCCGGTGGCTGTGTGGATGCTGTCGCTGTTCGGGCCCATTCCCGTGGCCGAGGCGCTCGTGGAGTACAGCCAGTTCATCATTCTTCTCCTCGCGCTCTTCACCATCTCCGGTGGCATTCATCTGGCGGGAGACCTCCAGGCACGCCCACGCGTCAACGGGGCATTCCTCGGCATCGGCGCACTTCTCGCCTCGTTCATCGGGACCACCGGGGCGGCGATGCTGCTGATCCGTCCGCTGCTGAAGACCAACTCTGAGCGCAACTACAAGGCGCACACGGTGATCTTCTTCATCTTCACCGTCGCCAACGCGGGCGGGCTTCTTACACCGCTGGGCGACCCCCCACTGTTCCTGGGGTTCCTGCGCGGTGTGCCGTTCACCTGGACCTTCCACCTCTTCCCCCAGTGGCTGTTCGTCAACATTCTTCTCGTGGCCACCTTCATGGCGCTGGACAAGGTCATGTACCAGCGGGAGGACCCGGGCGCCGTCGCCTGGGACGCGGCGCACACCGAGCCCTTGAAGGTGCTGGGAAAGATCAACTTTCTGTTTCTCGCGATCGTCGTCCTGGCTGTTGCCTTCGTGCCCTCCATCGACATGGAAGCGATCGAGCACGGAACAGGCCCATGGATGCTGTGGGTCCCGTGGCGCGAACTGTTGATGGGAGCAGCCATGGCGGGGTCCCTGGTGCTGGGCAACCGCACCGTCCGGTACCACCTCAACAAGTTCGCCTGGGGACCGATCCTGGAAGTGGCCGCAATCTTCATCGGCATCTTCCTCACGATGATCCCTGCACTGAAGGTTCTCGCGCAGGTGGCACCCAAGCTCCCCCTGAACGACGTGACGTTCTTCCTGTTCACGGGTGGTCTCTCGTCGGTGCTCGACAACGCTCCCACCTACGCCACATTCTTCGAGATGGCCCAGGCACTGCAGGCAGGATCCGACGCCAACAACCTCGTGGCTGGGGTACTCCCGTCCCACCTGGTTGCCATCAGTCTCGGTGCAGTGTTTTGCGGGGCGCTCACCTACATCGGCAATGGCCCCAACTTCATGGTGAAGGCCGTCGCAGAAGAAGGGGGCGTCGCCATGCCCAGCTTCGGGGGCTACGCTCTGTGGGCATTCACCTGGCTCGCTCCCATCCTGGCGGCCATGGCGTTGCTTTTCATCGCCGGGCAATGGTGGGCCAAGGTCATCGGCGCCATCCTCACGGCCGTCCTGCTGGTGAGGATCTGGGCGGTGGCCACCAACAAGTCCCACACCGCTCCGCCAATCTAGTAACCCGCACCTGACCCAGGTGTTGTCCGCGACGCCGATGGTGTTGTTCCGGATCCGGGGATCCACGACATGGAGGGATCCCGCTGGCAAATTGGCCTCCATGAGCATCACATCAGCGATCTTCATGCCGCCTGTGTCCACGGTGGAGGCGGAATACGGGCTGGCCCGTCGCATCGAGGCCGGTGTCTACGCGGAGCACCTGCTGATCACCGGCAGCCCGTACGCCGTCGAGGAACTCCACCGTGTGACACGCTCCGGCGCGGATGCTTGGCAGACGCTATGGCTGGCGAACCTGCGGCTGGTGGCGAAGCTGTCACACCCGGAGGCACGGCGCCATCGGCTCCCGTTCGACGAAGTGTTCCAGGACGGCTGCCTCGGCCTGGCGGAGGCGCTCATGCGCTTCGACTTCGCTCTCGGCTGGCGTTTCAGCACCCTTGCGCACGAGTACATCCACCGTGCTGTGAAGGCCAGTGCTGCCTGCCGCGCTGGCGAACTCGACGGCTCCGGTCGCCGACACCGCCTACGGATCCTCCTCCTGGAACACGCCGCACATACGACTGCCGAGGAACACAGGCCCGTGCACGTGAGAGAGGTGGCACGGCTGCTGGGCGTCAGCATGGCCGCCGCAGCGGGGGCGCAGGCCGTCACCGGAAGGCTCGACGACGTCGGCTCCCACCAACTGATCAGTGATGGCGACTTCGACGTCGTCGACGGCATCGGCCTCGGGTTCCTGGAGCTGTTGGGGGATGCCGGAGACCTGTTGCGGTTGCGCTACGGCCTGGGTGTCCGGTGCCACACCCAGACAGAGGTGGGACGGCTCCTGGGGGTATCGGCTTCCACCGTCGCTCGCATGGAGAGGCGCGCGCTGGCCCGGGCCAGGGAGGTGCTGGAGTCGGAACAGTGCCGATTACCCGCACCCAAGGATGGTGGTTGAGGGGTGGTCACTCCCCGGCGCTGGCCGCGAGGAGACGCTTGCGCTCCATTTCCAACGCCGTCAGTTCGGTGAATTGGGCGCGGTGCCCCGACGGATCCTTCACGGGGTCGGTACGTTGCAGCTTCGACTTGCACTGGGCGATCTGCCGGACAGTCCTGGCCAGGCGCAGCCTGCTGGAGTGCGCCATCGAGTACATCTCGTTGGGCTCACGCAGCAGGGGCTCCACGAGGAGCGCCACCAGCAGCTGCGTCAACAACTCGGAGGGTGCCTGCTCCCGCAGGTCGTCGACCCACCCCTCGACGAGCGGGACCTGAAGGATCAGGTTGAAGATCGCCTGGTAGCCGGGATGTGTGAAGTCCTCCACCTCCACGCTGTTCCAGCCAGCGTCAAAGGTCAGCGGGTACTGCACCATCAGCTTCAACGTGTCGCGTTCCAGGCGCAGGGACGGGTCCGTGGGGTTGGGCCAGGACGGGTCCACCCGCACCTGGGACTTGGCCGGTTCCGGCTCGTGCATCGCGGCTGCGGGACCGCCGCGCCGCTGCTTCCGGGAGACCTCCCGCCGTACATCCTCAATGTCCATGCCGAGCATTCCGGACAGCTCACGCAGGTACTGGCTGACCAACGAGGAGTCGCGGATGGCGCTGATGAGGTCCGACGACTCCCGGAGCGCCGCAAGGCGTCCGTCGGCCCGGTCCAGGTCATAGCCCTTGATCACGTTTTCCATCACGAACCGATACAGCGGCACGCGCCTGCCGACGAGTTCCCGGACGGCCGCGTCGCCCTGTTCGAGGCGCAGGTCACACGGGTCAATGCCGGTGGGCTCGACGGCCACGTAGGTCTGCGCGATGAAGTTCTGGTCTCCCTTGAACACCTTCAGGGCCGCTTTCTGGCCGGCCTCATCACCATCGAAGGTGAAGATGACCTCGCCGTGCAGCCCGTCCGTGGTGCCCATGAGCCGTTGCAGCAGGCGAGCGTGGTCATCCCCGAAGGCCGTCCCGCAGCTGGCGACGGCGGTGTCCACACCCGCCAGGTGCGCCGCCATCACGTCCGTGTAGCCCTCCACCACCACCGCCTGCGAACGCTTCCCGATGGCCTGGCGTGCCAGGTCCAACCCGTAGAGGACCTGCGACTTCTTGTAGACGGGCGTCTCGGGGGTGTTGATGTACTTGGCGGGGAGTCTGTCGTCGTCGTGGATGCGCCGCGCCCCGAACCCAAGCACACTCTGGGCGGAGTCCCGGATGGGCCACAGCAGCCGGCCGGTGAAGAAGTCGCGTCCGCCGTCGCGGATGAGCCCCGCTGCTTTCAGGGTGGCGTCGTCGAACCCCTTTGCCTGCAGTGCCTGCCGCAGCGCGCGGCCATGCTTGGGGGCGTACCCGAGCCCGAAGTGGAGCGCGACGGCGCGGTCGAAGCCGCGGCGATCGAGGAAGAGGCGCGCCTCGATCGCCTCCGGGGAACCGATTTGGGAGGAGAAGAACGCCTCGGCGGCCGCGTTGGCCTCCAGTACGCGCTTCCGAAGCCCTGGAGGCTGGCCGGTGCCGTCATCGGTGATGCGCAGCTGGATCCCTGTCCGGTCCGCAAGGGCCTGCACCGCCTCCGTGAACGCCAGGTTCTGGTGCTTCTGCAGGAACGTGATCACGTCGCCACCCTCACCGCACCCGAAGCAGTAGAAGAAGCCGCGCGACGGAGTGACGGTGAAACTGGGGGTCTTCTCGTCGTGGAAGGGGCACAGACCTTTGAGTGATCCGCCACCCGCATTGCGCAGGGCGACGAAGTCACCGATGACGTCGTCGATGCGGATCCGGTCACGGACAGTAGCAATGTCCTCGTCGTTGATCCGTCCCGCCATGGGCGCAGTCTAGTCCCGACCAGCGACGGTCCTACCCGGCCCCTCCCGGCCAGGCGGAGGTCGGCGCGGCACCTTGGCGCCTAGGCTGACGTCCATGGTGCCGCATGAGCGTTGAACCGGGTTGGTCGTTGGCGTTGGCGCTGCTGATGCTGGTGGCGCTGGGCACTGGCGCCCTGCTGCTCGGCCGGGTGAAACTGGCGTGGCAGCTGCCATGGGCCGGGGTCCGTGCAGCAATCCAGCTCCTGCTGGTGTCCTACGTCATCGGCTGGGCGGTCTCCAGCCCGGGATGGGCCTTCGGACTCGTAGGGGTGATGTACACCGTTGGCGTCGTGACCACGTCCCGTCGCGTGGGTCTTGACTCACCACGAGCGTGGCTGGCCGCCGCGCTGGCCATGGCGGCTGGAGCTGCTCCGGTGCTCGCCATCATCTTCGGCACCGGTGCCGCACCCCTGACCGGGGCGGCCATCATTCCCCTGGCCGGGATTCTCGTGGGCAACATGATGACCGCCCACACCCTGTTCGCCCGACGCGCCATGAGCGACCTCCGAAATGGATTCGGCCTGTACGAGGCGCGGCTGTCCCTGGGATACGACCGTGTCGTCGCCATCCGGGAACTGGTACGCGACGCCGTTGGGGAGTCGCTCATTCCAGCGCTGGACCAGACCCGCACCGCCGGTCTGGTGTCGCTGCCCGGGGCCTACATAGGCGTATTGCTGGGCGGCGGCTCACCGTTGCAGGCGGGTGCTGCGCAGGTTCTGGTCCTCGTGGGTGTCGTCGCAGGTCAACCGTTGACCGCCCTCGTGGCGCGCGAACTCATGAGCGCAGGGTGGCTGCTGCCACGCGATCTGGCGCAGCAGTTGCATCCCTGAGTTCCTACGCGTTGCGCCCAATCCCCGCGGGAAGTTGGGCGGGGTCCCATCCCAGCAACCGCTGGGCCTGCTCGAACGCGAACCGGTCCGTCATGCCACCGACGTAGGTCACCACTCCACGGACCGCCTCCGAGGTGCGGTACTCCGGAGGCATCGTCTGCGGATGCTCCAGGTAGTACGCGACCAGACCGGTCAGGACCCTGACCACGACGAGGCTCTGATTGGTTGATTCAGCACGGGTGTAGATGCGCTCGTAGTTGAAGCGTCGAAGCTCCGCAAGCGCTTCCGCCGTGCGCTTGTCCATCCCCACCACACCGGTGTCCATGGTGGTGGTGATGACCGCATTGAGGAAGGTGGCCAACTGTTGACGGCGCGATGTGCCCACCACTCCCCGCACCACGTCCGGCAGGTCGTCGCTCGTGACGATACCGGCATGGACGGCATCCTCCAGGTCGTGTGCGCAGTAGGCGATCCTGTCGGCCCAGGACACCAGTTCGCCTTCGATGCTGGAGGGCGCAGGCCTGGACCAGGAGTGGTTGCGGATGCCGTCGAGGGTCTCTCTGCACAGGTTCAGGTCCGCCAGTACCACGTCGGCACCCCAGGGCCCGTGGTCATAACCCTCGGCGATGAACTGGTCGAACGCGTCCTCCGATGCGTGTCCACCCGGCCCGTGACCACAGTCGTGCCCGAGCGCCATCGCGTCGGCCAGCACAACGTTGGCGCCGATACCCCGGGCCATGGCAACGGCGCACTGCGCCACCTCGAGGGCATGGGTCAGGCGGGTGCGTTGGTGATCGGTGGGGTACACCACCACCTGGGTCTTTCCGGCGAGCCGACGAAAGGCTGTGGAGTGGACGATCCGGTCACGGTCGCGTTCGAAACAGGTGCGCAACGCGTCGGGTTCCTCCTCGACCGCGCGGTCACCCGCCCCCGAACTGAAGCTGGCCGCCGGGTTGAGCAACAACCGCTCCGCGTCCTCACGCTGCGCTCGTACACGGGGTTCGGCCGGCTCGAGGGTGGCGAGTGAACCGGCGTGGGCAGTCACAACGTCGTCGCCGTGGCCGTGCATGGTGCGCGCCCAGAGCTTGGTTCGGGGGAGAAGTGCATCGTCCATATCGACGCCAACCTATCCCAGCCCGGCAACGGCGCTGCGTCGGCGTGAGCGATGGATCGACCCACCGGGACGTAGCGTGTCAGGTGACCCACCCGAGTCACACAAGGAGGAAGACCATGTCCATGGACGACCACGACAACCTCCATGACGCACCAGCCAAGCGTGGACTCCACGCCAAGAAGACCCAGAACTCATTCCTGGCCCTCGGCATCGTGTTCATCTCCGTGAGAATCGGCATGTCCTTCGGCGTCTCCAGCGCCTGGATCGTATTCTTCGTGCTGGGAGTGACGTTCCTGGCGATGTCAGCCACGGGGATGGCCAAGGAGAGGGGCACGACGTCCAAGCGCCAAGGGGGCGATTGATCCCATCAGAGACTGCGCACCTCAAGGTTGCGGTAGGCAGCCACCAGCGGCGACATCTGCCGGAAGCCGATTCGCCCGCACGTCATCCGCGGACCCGTCGACTCGTCGTCACGCCACCTCCACAAGGGCAGGTCGTTGACCGTCATCGACACGTCGGCACTGTTCTTGATCAATTCCATCCGGTAGAACCCGTTGACGTCACCGACGGAGGGCAACGGGTCGCCACCCTGAGCAACGAGGTGCGCGCCCGGGGACTTGCGCAGGTTCGCAACATGGAACGCCCGCTCCTCGGGGTACCTGCGGCGGAAATACGATGCGTGCAGCGTCCGGATGTCGCTGGAGTGGTACTGCGAATAAATGCCGGAACGTGCGGCCAACCCCTCGTCGAAGATGTCAGGTCCCGACACCGCCGAGGCACCGAAGAAGAGCATGGCGAGGCCGTGCTCGCTCCGGGGGGAGAACTCCCAAGTGATTCTGACTTTGTCGCCGAACACCTCGGGACACCACAACACCCAGTGGGCGTCGTCGTCACCATCACTGCTGAACACGAGCCCCTCAGGCGTCGCCTCCGCACTGTGCGGCCCCTCGGCCACCCAGCCGTCCAGATCGCTGAGGGACCGTAGCGGGTTGCGGTAAGTGGTCATGCCACATCCCTATCGTTGCCCGGCCGGCGGTGCAAGGGAATCAGTCGGGGTGGCCGGCGATGTTGATGACGTTGCCATCAGGTGCCCGGACGAAGAACCTGTGCACACCCCACGACTCCGTCCTCAGCGGAACCACGATCTCGAACCCCAACTCCTGCGCCTCCCTGTAGGCACCCTCGACGTCGTCTGTGTGGACGGAGATCACCGAGTCCACAGGCGCGGTGGCGTCGCGTGTGACGAGCTGGATACTCGCGTCGGTCCCGGGTGAGGTGTAGCGGGCGACCCATCCCAAGTTGAACTCCTCAGAACTCAAACCAAGGTAATCGGAGTAGAAACTCTTCGCCGCGTCGATGTCGGCCACGTGAAGATTCGCAATGATCCGGGTGCTGCGCATGTCATTTCTCCTACCGGGAAAGCAACCTGCCCGAAACGCTACATCCAGCCGGGCCGTTCGGGTTGGAGAGTCGTGGGGTGGATAGCCTGGGAGGCATGGATCCAGAAGAGGAGAGAGGTGCCACTACCCCGGAGTCCGGGCGGGCGTAATCCCGCCGAAAGTTCCTCAGTCTTGGGATCGGCGAAATTGCCGCCGTGAAAAACATTCTTCCTCGCCACCATCGGATTCGTGTCGCCACGCCTCGACAGGACCGCGACCCTAACCCTCTGGTCGGCACTGGCCCCCCTCCTGATCGTTTTGTCTCAGGCCCCGGCGCCTACTGGCAACTGGCACGCTCATGCGTGAAGCGCTCCGGCATGCCGACCGCACTTGATGACACATACCGGTTGTTACAAATGGCCGACGTGGTCCTCCTTGCATCGTCAGTGAGGGCCGTTCATCGGTGATCATTTTCTCGGGA
>JBBSRQ010000122.1:0-9430 GCA_038242845.1 Propionibacteriales bacterium
CCATCAGGCCCGGGCCAGCGGTGACGGCGACGGCATCCAGTTCACGCAGGTCAATCCCGGACGTGGCGACCGCGCGTTCCAGCGCCGGCACCATGGCGGAGAGGTGGGCGCGGCTGGCGACCTCGGGGACCACACCGCCGAATCGCACGTGCAGGTCGACGGAGCTGGCCACCTCATTGGCCAGCAGTTGACGGCCGCGGACGATGCCGACTCCGGTCTCGTCGCAGGACGACTCGATGCCCAGGACCAGTGGTTCGCTCACAGCAGATCTCCTTCTCGTATCGGCCGCTCCAGGATGATCGCGTGCGCGCCCGGCCCGTAGTAGTCGAGGCGCTCAGCAATCGGTGTGAAGCCATGCTTGTCGTACAGCGCCAGAGCCGCGGTGTTGGTGCTCCCCACCTCCAGCAGCATGCGGCTGGCACCCCGTTCCCGTGCCCACTCGAGGCCGGCGTTCATCAGATGACGTGCCAGGCCACGACGTCGGACTGCCGGTGAGGTGACGATCCTGTGGAGGTCCACCACATCGTCGGAGATGGCGAACGTTGCCGCAGCCTCAACAGCGCTCCCGCCGCGGCAGACGATCACCTGGCGGTTGCTGGAGGCCAGCTCCTCCCGCCACGAGTCCTCGCTCCACCGCTGTCCGGCTGGGAACGCGGCCTCCAGTGCGACGAGCCCCGGCAGGTCACCAGCGAGGGCAGTGGACACGACCATCGAGGCGGCGCTCATCTCAGCCTCAGGCGTGGCAGCGCGGACTTCGGTGGCCCCCCGACGGTGGCGTCGGCAGGGCGGAGGTAGTACGGCTCCGATGGTGCCACCGGGAGTTCTCGCCAGCGCGCGGCCAGCAGTGCAGCATCGATGGACGTGGGTCCGGAGGTGTCGAACCGGACAAGACCACGCATGGCTTCGGGCACGGGGCCGGAGACGGGGACATCCGGCAGGGTGCCGGGGGAACCCACCCTGGGTTCGCCCACGCGGGCGCCGTCCAGGTGGTGCGCCCAGTACAGCTCCTTGCGGCGCGCATCGGAGGCCACAACGAACTCCGACGGCGCACCGGCAGCACGCCACTGCAACGCAAGGACGTCCAACGAACAGACAAAATGACACTCCACGCCCGCCAGATGTGCGAGCGTGACGGCTGCGACGATACCCACGCGCAGACCCGTGAACGGGCCGGGCCCCATTCCCACGACGAACTCGTCGACATCCGCGACCACCAGGCCGTTGCGGCGACAGATCTCGACGACTCCCGGCATGAGTGCCTCACCATGGGCTCTCGTGTCGGTGACCACCTCAGCGTCGGCGGGCACGCCGCCTTGCGCGAGGCCGACGGCCACGTGGTGGGACGTGTCGATGGCCAGTGTCCAGGTCATGGGTGCTCCCGCAGGGTCTCGAGCGCACCCTTCCAGCGCTGACCGATGCCGGTCAGCCTCACGGTGCGTGAATCGGTGGTGGGATCAGTGCTGCGCAGGATCTCCACCTCAAGGCGGTCTTCAGCAAGCCATTCGGCCTTGCCGCCGCCCCATTCGATGTAGGTGACGGAGTCCGGCAGTGAGGCGTCCAGGTCGATGTCGGAGAGTTCGGTGGCGTCCCCGAGCCGGTACGCGTCGACGTGCACGAGGGCCGGCCCGTCGGCCAGGCTCGGATGCACCCGCGAGATGACGAAGGTTGGGGAGATGATGGGGCCACGCACGCCGAGTCCTGCGCCGATCCCCTGCGCGAGTGTGGTCTTGCCGGCTCCGAGCTCACCATCGACCACCACGACGTCGCCCGACCGCAGAACCTCAGCCAGCTTCTCGCCGAGTGCCTGCATGGACTCTGCGGTGGGCATTTTCAGGATGACGGGCAGGTCGCGGCCAAGGATGAAACCGTCCGCGTCCTCACGCACCACATCGAAGCCGTGACGCTGCCACCAGGCCAGGAGTTCGGGGAATTCCCTCCGGGTCAGCAGTTCCACCCGTCGTGCACCGAGGGTGGCCGCGAGGTCGCCCGCAGCCTCTGCGAGCGCACGGGCGAGACCGCCGCCCGCGGCGCCGGGCAGCACACTGACCCGCCGCAGGGTTGCGACGGGTCCTTGGCAGTCAACGAGCAGGCAGCCGATGATCTCGCCCTCGGCCACCGCGCAGACACCGTGGTCCTTGAGGAGGGCCCCTTCGATGTCGGCGACGGTGTCGCCGAGCGCCGCCGGTGGCGGGTCGACGTGGCGGCGGTGTGCGAACGCCTCGTGGATGACCCGCAGCATGGCGGGTGCGTCGGCGGGTTCGGCCAACCGGAGCGAGACCTGTGCAGGTGAGTTCATGGCTGGCCGAGTCTAGCGCCGGGGCGCTTACTTCCAGGTGCGGTTGCGACCGCCACCGCCGCCGCCACGTGACTGCTTGCGGAAGCCACCGCCACCACCGCTGTTGCCGCGGGACTGGGGGCGACGCGGCTGCTGCTTGGGGGCAATCAGGCGCTGGTAGTCGGACTCGGCGATCGGCGTGTTCGAGGGCACGCGGGATCCCGTTGCCTCCCGCAGGTCGACGCTGCCGGGTGCGACGTCCACGGGCGCAACGTTCACGCCGGCCTGGCCGGAGATGCGGCGCATCTCCTTGCGCTGGTGCGGAAGCACGATGCTGACCACAGCACCTGTTTCACCGGCGCGGGCCGTACGGCCAGCGCGGTGCAGGTAGTCCTTGGAGTTCATGGGCGGGTCCACCTGGAGAACCAGGGAGACATCGTCGACGTGGATACCACGGGCGGCGACGTCGGTGGCAACGAGCACGGGCAGGTCATCGCCCTTGAAGGCGGCCAGGACACGGGCGCGGGCGCCCTGTGTCAGCCCTCCATGGAGCCCACCCGCCATGACGCCGGCCTCGCGGAGCTGGCCGGCGATGCGCTCGACACCCATCTGGGTGCGGGCGAAGATGATGGACTTGCCGTCGCGGTTCGCGATCTCCGCCGTGATGGGGTTCTTGTGGTGGGGCGCCAACTGCAGCATGTGGTGCGTCAGCGTGGTCACCGAGTTCTTTGACGAGTCCACCTCGTGGGTGACGGCGTCGTGCAGGTATTTGCGCACCAGACGATCGACCTGGTGGTCCAGCGTGGCGGAGAACAGCATGCGCTGCCCGTCATTCGGGATCGCTTCCAGCAGCGTGGTGACCGCGGGCATGAAGCCCAGGTCGCTCATGTGGTCGGCCTCGTCGAGGACGGTGATCTCCACTTGGCTGAGGTCGGCAGTGCCCTGCTCCAGCAGGTCGATGAGACGACCAGGGGTGGCCACGACGATGTCGACACCGCGCTCGAACGCACGGATCTGGGGCTGGTACGACATGCCGCCCGTGATGAGCGTCAAGCCAAGACCGATGGTGCCGGCCAGGGGGGAGAGGTCGTCGGCGATCTGGAGCGCAAGCTCACGGGTGGGCGTCAGGATGACGGCGCGGGGCGAGCCCGTGGGCTTGCCGTCGGCCAGTCGCGTCAGCATGGACAGCCCGAACGCCAACGTCTTGCCGGAGCCGGTGCGACCCCGGCCGAGGACGTCGCGCCCTGCGATTCCGTCGACGATGGTCGCCTGCTGGATGGGGAATGGCTCGGTGATGCCCTTGGTGCTCAGTTGTGCAACCAGTGGCAGCGCGACGCCCAGTTCCGCGAAGCCGGAGGCCTGGTGCGTCTGTGAGACCTCCACGTCGACCACGTCGCGAGCGGTCCAGCTCATCTGGTCGGATTCGGGGTTCCCGGAGTCGTGGGCACCAAAGTCGTCGCGACGGGGCGCACGGTCACGGAAATCGTTGGAGGGGCCGCGGCGCTCCCCGCGACCGCTGTCGCCGGCGAAGCTGCGGCGGTCGTTGCGGTCGAAACCGCGGGAGCCGCGGTCCTCGAAGCGACGGGGTCCGCGGTCGTCAAAGCGGCGCGGGCCACGGTCGTTGCCGGGACGCTCACTGGAGCGGGGACGCTCGTCGCGGCCACGGCTGTCCTGGCCGCGGTCGTTCGAGCCGTTCCGGTCCTGGAAGCGGGGACGATCATCGCGGTTGCGCGAATCGAAGCGGGGGCGGTCGTCGGACCGGCCACGGTTGTCGCGTCCACGGTCGTCGCGTCCACGGTCGTCGGGGCGACGGTCGGTGGACTGGTTCGCGCCGGAATCGCGGCGATCGAACGAACGACGATCGCTGGAACCGGAATCGCGACGGTCGAACGAGCGACCCGGGCCCGAGTCCCGACGCTCGAACGGACGACGCTCGCCGGAGCCGGAATCGCGGCGATCAAAGGAGCGACGGTCGCTGGAACCGGAATCGCGACCAAACGAGCGGCGGTCGTCGCGGCCCTCGTTGGAGCGGAACGAACGGTCATCGCGGCCGGACTCGGAGCGGGGCGCACGGTCATCCGAACGGCTGTCCTTGCGCTCGGCGTAGGGCTTGAAGCCCTCGTAGGGGCGGTGTCCGCCGCCCTTGCGGGGCGGGGCGCCCTTCGCGGCGCGCTCGGCGGAGGTCCAACGCTTCTTCGGCGTACCGTCGGACTTGCGTGATTTGGGTGCCTTGTTGTTGGCAATGGCCATGGGTAATTCCTTACAGATGGTGCACGAGCCCGGCGGCGGTTTGCGCCCGGCGATGGCTCGTCTCGTCCCTGAAGGTGTCCCAATACAAGACGGCCAGAGGTCGCACAAGAAGTCCTGCGCCTCAATGGTGCTGCTGTGCCAAGTGGTACCAGCCCAGAACTTGGCTGGCGGTAAAAATACGCGGACCGGAGCAGCGCGGTCGCGGGGGGCCAATCTGGCCGAGAAACACTTTACCGGTAGGTCACCGATTCCCCAAAGCCGACCGACGCACGATCAGTCGAAAAGGTCGGATGCCAGATGATGCTCGGCCGAGAAGCCCGGCGGTACCGCGAAGACGGCCGAGCCGATCGCCGTGGTCCACTCGTTCAGGGCGTCGGAGGCGTCGAGGGTCTGCTGGACGGGGATGAACTGGTCCGCGATGCTCGACTGCAGCGCAATCGTCGGCCTGCACCCACACGAGCAGGTCCCCACCGATCCATCGCTCCTGCAGTGTGTCGTGGTCCATGGGCGGGATCTCCTGGAACCCCACGGGCCTGCGTGCCGCCAGGCCGGGCAGCTGGAACACACCCGGGCCGAATCCGACGGTGATGCTCAGCGAGACGGCCTCCTGAGCGAGGTCGGGGGTTGCATCACCGGGTGCTGGGCGGCCCCCATCAGCGCGGCGATCGTCGCACTCCACACCCGCATGAGGCGGGCCAGCCCATCGGCGTCGGTACTGGCCCGAAGATTCAGCGCCAACAACCGGTGCACGGTCGGGGCGGGGGTGAGGATGCCGGACTGGTGGACGCCGTGGGCGTCGTAGCGCTGCCGCGAGACACCCCCACCGACGGGAAGTCCGTGCGGGCCGGTCTGTGAACCGATACTCACGCGGCCACCCACGAGCCCTGCAGCAGCGCCGACGCCCGCAGCGCGGGCATACCCGAAGAGGGCGCGTCGCTTCACGGGGATGGGCTCGGACATGCCACCCAGTCTATGAACTGCTGGGCGACTCCTCCGGCGGACGCTTGTAGGCGCCCGCCATGAAGCCTCTGATCATCCGTGCCGTTGCCGCAACACTGTTGCTGGGGGCGTGCGGAATGCCCGCCGATGAGACCCCCTCGGGTGTGATCGTGGGGGACCCATGGGTTCGGACCACGGATGATTCCGAGCGCCCCGACATGTCGTCGCTGTTCGTGAACCTGACGAACCCCACCTCGGCCGACATCATCCTCACCGCTGCACAGTGCGGCGACGTCGCAGGCATGGCGGAGCTCCACGTGATGGAGAAGGTGGACGTCCAGATGGTCATGAAGAAGGCGGACGGAGGGATCGTTGTGCCCAAGGAGTCGCACGAGCACCTGACCCCCGGTGGCCCCCACGTCATGCTGATGGATCTCAAGCGCGAGCTTCCGGCGGGCGGCGAGGAAATTTCCTGCACGCTCGAGTTTGATGACGGTCCAGAAGGTCGACGTCCTGGTCCCGGTCGAGGAGTTCACCGAGGAGCAGGACACCTACCACACGCACGAGGGCGACGACTGAGTCGGCTCAGCTGATCCAGGTTCGTCTCAGCTGACGGGCAAGCTGCGGCGCATTGAGAGCTTGATGGCCTCCGCGTAGTGGCCCATCAGTTCCTCGCAGATGCTGTTCCAGGTGCGGTCCGCCACGGACATGCGGGCTGACCTGCCCAGGCGTTCCCGCTCCACGGGGGCCGCCAGCAGCGCTTCCACGTGTCCGCGCATGGTGTGGAGGTCGCCGGGTTCATAGAGCAGGCCGGTGACCCCGGGTTCGATGAGGTCGATGGGCCCACCGCGCCGGGGCGCCACCACCGGCAGCCCGGAGGCCTTGGCCTCCTGGATGGCCTGGCAGAACGTTTCCAGCTCGCCGGGGTGGACGAAGACGTCGAGACTCGCCAGGGCGCGAGCCTGCTCCTTGCCCTCCAGATGCCCCAGGAACTCCGCGCCCGGAAGGAGGTCGGACAGCACGCCGCGGCTGGGGCCGTCGCCGATGATCACGATCCTGCTGTCCGGGAGGTCGGCGAGGGCTGCAAGGTCCTCCACCTGCTTCTCGTTCGCGAGTCGCCCCATGTAGCCGATCAACCGCTCGCCGTTGGGCGCGAGGTGTCGGTGCAGCGCCTCGGAGCGCTGGGAGGGGTTGAAGCGGTGAGCATCCACTCCCCTGCCCCACACCCGCACCCGTGGGATGCCCTGGGACCGCAACTGTTCGGCCGCGAAAGTGGAGGGCGCCAGGTTCAGAGTGGCCAGCAGGTGCGACTTCTTCACGTGGTGCCACAACAGGGGCTCGAGGTGGGGGAAGCCGTAGCGGCCCGCGTACGACGGGACCTCGGTCTGGTAGACGCCAACGATGGGGATACCCATCTTGGCGCCCACCGATGCAGCCTTGAAGCCGATCTGGAACGGGGCCGCCAGATGGATGATGTCGGGCGCGAAGGCAGCAAGCATTCTCTCGACGCTGTGGGTGGGCGTGGTGACGACGCGTACCATCCCGTAACCGGGCAGTCCGATGGAGGGAACCGTCTCCACGGGGTAGCCAAGGTAGTGGGTCGGCGTTCTGTTGCCGTCCTGCGGCGCGATCACCATGGCGTCGTGTCCGTTGTCCCGTAGGTGCTCCAAAATCCGCAGGACGGAGTTGGTTACCCCGTTGACCTGCGGAAGGAAGGATTCCGCGATGACAGCCACTCGCACACGTCGGAGTCTAGGTGACGTGCGGTCGCTGAATTCCCGCCGCGAGGGCACGTCGGTGGAAAACGGCGCGTCCTGACCGGCACGTGCGCCTTTCTGCGTCACGGACAGGGTGCGCGCTGGGTGGCATCAGCCGCGGAAAGTGGCCGCGTCCAGCAGTTCCGCGATGACGTCGGGGAAGAACGACGCCAGCACGTCGGGCGGCTGCGGTCCGCGGTGGCGGCTCGCAGCGATCGCCTGCAGGCTCGCAGCCAGGACGGCGGCGCGTTCGGGCCCGAGACCAGCGGCCACCAGCGTGCCGCACGCACCCGCGAGGGTGTCACCGGAACCGGCCTGCCCCGTCCAGGCGGGCCCACGAACCGCGATCGTGACGTTTCCCGTGGGGGTGGCCACGTACTGCGTCCCGCCCTTCAGCAGCACGGTCGCACCGAACCGTGACGCGGCTTCTCTGGCGCAGCCCATGGGGTCGGCCTCGACGCCGTCCCGGTTGATCCCGAGCATCCTCGCGAGCTCCCCGGCGTGGGGTGTCAGGAGACTGCCCTGGGGGAGATCTGAGGGCAGGAGGGAGAGGGCGTCGGCGTCCAGCACGAGTGGTACGCCGCGCGCGATTGCTCCGGCAAGCCGGTCCGAGGCGCCATCGAGGTCACCCCAGCCCGAACCCAGGACCATGGCCTGGACCCTGCCGTCAGCCATGACGATGCTGGGGAACCGTGGCAGCACCAGTTCCTGCGGCGCACTTCCGAGGTAGCGCACCATGCCGGGCCCGGTGTGCAGGGCGCCGGCGCAGCTCAGCAGCGCCGCTCCCGGGTAGTGGGCGGAGCCTGTGTCCAGCCCCACCACGCCACGGCTGTACTTGTGGCTGTCGGGGCCTGGCACGGGCCACCAGCGGGCCACGTCGGATTCCTCGGCCACGAACAGGCCGGTGTCGTGGACGGGGACGCCGATGTCCACCACCACCACGTCGCCACACAGCTCCGACGCTGCACCGATGACGTGGCAGGGCTTGGGTGCAGCGAACGTCACGGTGCAATCGGCGCGGAAGCTGGGGTGGGCGTCACCACTGTCGGCGTCGAGCCCGCTGGGCAGGTCGACGGCCAAAATGGGAACGCCAAGGGCATCGGCCGCGTCGGCAAACGTGGCGAGTTCGTCGGGGAGGCCGGCGCGGCCGCCGATGCCGAGAACGGCATCGATCACGAGGGCCGCGTCGGTCAGGGACTCAGTGGCCTGCGCCGCGTCCACCTCACGACACCCCGCCTCATTGGCTGCGGCGAGCCCCGTGTCGTGGGCAGAGCCCATGGCCATCCACAGGAGCACCTCGCGGTCGGCCGCCAACGCTGCCGCCGCAAAGAGGCCATCCCCTCCGTTGTTGCCGGGCCCGACGGCCACGACCACGGGGCCATTCGGCGCGATCACGCGCGCCACGGAGACGATCGCATCGGCGGCCCGGGACATGATGTCGACACCCGGTTGCTCGGCGAACACTGTTTCCTCGGCCGCCCGGAGTTGGGCAGCGGTTGCGACTGTTCTCATGACTCACACACCACCATTGCTGTTGCGTACCCACCATCGTGGGAGATGGACAGATGGATCGAGGCGATCCCCAGTTGCGCGATGCGGGCCGCCACGGTGCCGGTCGTCGCGAAGGACGGCACACCGGCCTCGGATTTCTTGACCTCGCAGTCGAGCCAGCGCATGCCCCCCGGCGAGCCGAGGGCCTTGGCGAGTGCCTCCTTGGCCGCGAACCTTGCGGCCTGCGACGGCAGCGACAGTTCCTGCTCCGAAGGTGTCAGCAGCCGTTCGAGCAGCCCCGGGCGTCGCTGAAGCATCGCCTCGAACCTCTCGACGACGCACAGATCCGTCCCGATACCCACGATCATGGGTCCAAGCCTAATGGGAATGCAAGCCCTCCGCGGGGTATGGGTGGGAGGCTAGGCCGTCCACCGATCCCGCCTCCCCGGGCACCAGCAAACCGTCACAGGATCCTTCGCTACGCCCGGCTCCTTCGTCGCGGAGCTACTCAGGAATCGGGGGCTTCTGTTCCTTGAGTGCCGCCCGTGAAGGACGAACGTCGTCCCCCACCCCGCTCCCTGAGTGCCGCCCGTGAGTGGCGAGCGTCGTCCCCCACCCCGCTCCCTGAGTGCCGCCCGTGAGGGACGAACGGGCGGTGTATCGAAGGGCCCGCGAGGTGCAGGAGATCCTTTGTCGCAGTCCGAGACGGCTGAACTTC
>JBBSRQ010000123.1:0-9408 GCA_038242845.1 Propionibacteriales bacterium
CGCAGCCACACGATGGAGTCAGCATCCAGGTGGTTGGTCGGCTCATCCAGCAGCAACGTGTCGGCGTCGGAGAACAGAATGCGCGCCAGCTCGACGCGGCGACGTTGTCCACCGGAGAGGGTGGAGACGGGCTGGTCCAGCACCCGGTCCGGGAGTCCGAGGTTCGCGGAGATGCGTGCAGCCTCGGCCTCAGCGGCATAGCCTCCCGCGGCCTGGAGCGCGTTTTCTGCACGTGAGTAGGCGGTCATGGCCTGCTCCCGGTCGTCACCGTCGGATTCGGCCATTTTCACTTCGGCCTCACGCAGGCGCCGCATGACGTGGTCCAGCCCCCGGGAGCCGAGGATGCGGTCACGTGCTAGCTGCGTCGGTTCACCCGAGCGGGGGTCCTGGGGGAGGTAGCCGAGTTGCCCTGTGCGGATCACCTGACCGGACACCGGGAGGGCGTCGCCAGCAAGGATGCGCGTGAGCGTGGTCTTGCCCGCGCCATTCCTTCCCACGAGCCCTATTCGGTCGCCGCCGATCACCTGGAAGGACACGGCGGACAACAACAAGCGCGCACCAGCGCGTACTTCAACATCTTTGACCTGCAACACGAGGGATGATCCTACGCGCTGACGGCCCCCACACCCATTCCGTGTGGTTGCATGGGCTCATGGGTGACCGACGGTTGTTCACGGCAGTCCGACCGCCCCCAGCACAGCTGGCGGAGCTGGAGGCCTTTCTCGAGACTGCCGGGTTTGCCGCCGCCAACCTGAAAATGGTGCGTCCGGAGAACTGGCACATCACGTTGTCGTTCATGCCGGCCGTGACAGCTGACCAGATCGAGGCGCTTCACGATGCGCTGGTGTGGCTCTCGAGCAGCACCGTGCCCATGGACCTTGTGCTCCGTCGGGCAGGGACGTTCGCCCGATCAGGCATGGCCACCCCGATGTGGATCGGGGTGGAGGGTGACCTCGACGAACTGGGGCGGCTCGCCGCCGGATGCCGGGCCGCAGCTCATCGCAGCGGCACCAGACTGGAGTCGCCCAAGCACTACCGCCCCCACCTGACGCTGGCGCGACGCAGGCCCACCGAGCACGCAGCGCTGTGGATGGAGCGTCTGGACCGTTTCGACGGCACACCCTGGATGGTTGAGGAGGTGACCCTCGTGGAGTCGATCCTGGGCGTCCGCGGCGAGTCGGCGCGGCACGGGATCATCGGGCGATACGCGCTGACCGGCTGAGACGGACCTCACAACTCGGAGATGAAGTCCAGG
This sequence comes from Propionibacteriales bacterium, assembly GCA_038242845.1. GTDB lineage: Bacteria > Actinomycetota > Actinomycetes > Propionibacteriales > Propionibacteriaceae > Arachnia. The sequence continues at coordinate 1,256 of JBBSRQ010000123.1, forward strand.
ATTGTTTGTTCCCATTCCTCCTGGTGCGACAGGTTCAGGCCGTGGGGCCCGTCTGCGACGACGTGCAGGCGGGCGCCATCGACAATTCCCGGCATGCGCTGGCTGGACGCAGCCATCGGCACGTTCTGGTCGCCGTCGCCATGCAGGACGAGGAGGGGCACGTCAATGCGTGCGCAGTCCTCTCGTAGATCCGTGGCCCATGCCACGATCGTCTGGCTGGCGGCTTCCGGATCACTCTGCAGAGCCAGAGTCAGAGCCTCCTGCCGGGTGGCTTCATCCACCGTGAGGCCATCGGCATTACTGAAGAACGCCGTGGTGAACTGGTCGACGAACCCAGCATGGTCCTTCGCGCACTGCTTCGACATGCCCTCGAATGCTTCCAGAGGCATGGCACCCTCAGGATTGTCCTCGCTCATGCACAGCGCTGGGCAGATGGAACTCGACAACACGGCGCCCGCCAGCCTGGAGGTGCCGTACCGGCCGATGTAGCGCGCAACCTCGCCTCCCCCCATCGAGAAGCCGAGGAGTACGGCGTCGTGCAGGTCCAGCGCCGTCATGAGCTCGTTGAGGTCCGCACTCAGCGTGTCGTAGTCGTATCCCTCGCCGGGCTTCTCTGACTGGCCAAACCCCCGCCGGTCGTACGTGATCACCCGATACCCCGCCGCAGTGAACGCAGGAACGTTGCGTCGGAAGGATTCGCCTGAGAGCGGCCAGCCATGCACGAGCACGATGGGCCGACCGTCTCCACCTGAATCGGTGTGGTGCAGGGTGATGGGGTGAGCACCTGTCGTGGTGATGTTGGGCATCGTCGCCTCCGGTTCACAAGGATGAATGCGTCAGACGCTACCCGAGTCTCCGCTTCCCGGACGGGCGTTTCCGCAACGACATGGTCACATGAGTGTGTCCTTCATGCTCACAGGGGCACCCATTGGCAATAGCATGTTCGAGTACGTGGCTTCCCCCACCACGTCAGAGGAGGAATCAGGTGTCGAAACCAACAATTCGTGTCGTGGTGGCCGAGGACGATCCCTTGGCCCAGATGGCGATCCAGAGTTACGTGGCCCGTGTCGATGACATCGAGATTGTGGGGAGCGCACCTGACGGCAAACCCGCCCTCGAGCTCGTGAAGTCATTGAAGCCGGATGTACTCCTGACGGATATCCACATGCCACACATGACGGGCGTCGAATTGATTCGCCACGTCTTCGCGCTTCCTGATCCGCCCCGCGTGTTGTGCTTCACGGTGTTGGGTGACGAGAACACCATGCGCACCGCGCTGGAAGCCGGCGCGAGCGGATTCCTCCTGAAGGTGGATCCCCCCGACATGCTGATCCACGGGATCCGCTGTGCCTACCACGGCGATGCCTTGGTCTCCCCGAAGCTCCTGGCAAGCGTGCTGCGGCAGTTCCAGCGGCACAACCAGCCCCCGGCGGACCTGGGAGAGGGCGAGTTGGAACTGGTCAAGCTAGTGGGACGCGGCCTGGACAATGCCGAGATCTCAGCCGCGGTGTTTCTCGCCCCCAGCACGGTCAAGACCTACATCAGCCGCCTGCTCAAGAAGACTGATTGCCGGAGTCGGGCCCAGCTTGCCGCGCGTGCCCACGAGTGGGGACTGGTCGACGGGTGAGAGTCCGGGCCGGGTGCCGTGCTTCCTTGTGAGGAAGAGGCTCACCCGGCCCTGCATTGAGTTTGGCGGCGGACTCCTGTGCCCGGTGGGGGGAACGAAACACTGGAGTCCGCCGCGGTCCATGGGGTGATGACGAGGCGCTCGTCCTCTTCCGACTTCTGGCGCCGCACCTCACGTGCGCTGGCCCACCAGGTGATGAGCCCAAACAAACCCAGCGCCGCGACGACGAAGTCTGTCAAGGTCACCAATGTGCCGGTGAGGGCCAGAAGAAGGAGAAGGCCAATATAGATCGTCGGAACAAAGATTCCGAGCCATGCGCGCTGGCGATTGATGAGCCAGTTCTGCGCCACCAACAAAAGGATAAAAATGATCGCAATCAGCGGGTACGCGCCATCGAGATGGGAAAAATCCATGTCACACCCTTCTGTTCGGCCAGCTTGGCTGTCAACGCCAATACCGGAATACCGGTAACCTTGTTGTCACAACAACACCTCACAGATGAGGTCGACGCAATCCAGATGCGTAAGTCGGCAACCGGGACGGCCAGTGCATCACCCGAAGTTGATGAGTCGAATGACTTTGGTTTCCACCCAATCCGCGGTTGTTGTCTGATGTCTGTTTCATGAACCTTCATCTGCAACAGGGCCATACTCTTGAGACGTCAAGCCAATCCCCCCGGAGGTTTTCATGTTCTCACCAGATGATTTCACCCCAGCACTCATCGCCCTGCCCTACGTTGCTGCCACGGTGCGCAGCACGATTCGCGGCTCCCTTCGTCAGCGACTCCTGGCCGCAAAGCCCGGCTACTGCAACTACATCCCGTGGGTGTGCCGCTGGTGACTGCTGAACCAGGATTGAAGGTGATGGGTGATATTCCACTAAGCTCACCACCCATGGGCGTAAGTGGACGGCGAGCGAACGACGCACCATGGATCGAACCGCTCGCCGCCACCGTCCTGTTCGTCTTCGCTCTCTTCATCAACCGACGCGAAGAGTGGCCGTTTTTCTGGGCGGTCGACCTCGTCGCCTGCACTGGAGCAGCCCTGTCGGGTCGACTGCCCCGAACCGGAGCCACGCTCACCGCCATCAGTCTTGCGGTCTGGCTGCCTTTCCCGGGTGCCCTCGCCAGCATTAGCGGCATGGCGTTCTACATCAACATCTTCTCCGCCGCTCGAACAAACCTCTCATGGAAAGTTCCCATGACTTTGGGGTTTGGAGCCCTTGCCTACCTCACGCTCGTACGCAACTATGTGGATGAGTCGTACAGGTGGTCGACGTCCATGATGCTGTTGATCGCGCTGGCACTGGCATGGGGAGGTGGTACAGCACTGCGCTACGCCGCGCGCGGGATCCAGAAGGAACGCGAAACCAGCAAGGAACGTCTGCAGAACTTACAGGTGGCGCTCGCCCGGGAGTTGCACGACAGCGTCGCGCAGACGCTGTCCAGCGCGGCGATGCGCGCCAACATCGCGATGATGGACCCCGGGATATCAGAGGTGTCCCACGACCAACTGGAGAAGCTTGCCGACGAATGCCGCTCCTCGGCGCATGACCTGCGACAGCTTCTGTCCTCACTCCGGGATCAACCTGACCGGGACGTGATTCCCGGCCCCCTGGCAGATGTGGAGACCCTGCGGCATTCCGTGGAGGCACAGGCCGAACGTCTGCGTGAACAGGGGTTCACCGTGGATGTGGCTCTCGACCTGACGAAACTGAGCGCAGCCCGCTGCCAGACGCTTGCGGCCGTCACCATAGAGGCAGCCAACAACATCGTGAAACATGCGCGCCCACGGTCACGGTGCGCCTTCTCCATCGTCGCCGACGACGAAGCTGTTGTCGGCGAATTCACCAACGTCATGAAGACCACCAGAAGTGCTGCCCGGCAGGGCTTCGGGCTCACCGGTATCCAGGAACGACTCACGCTGCTCGACGGCACTTGCTTGGTGTTTCGTCATGGTGGGAAGTGGACGCTGCAGGCACGCCTGCCGTTCGGCACGGAGGGGAACCAGCTGTCCGCGTCCACCCCGGAAACATTGCTTACCGGGGGGACGACGGCGTAGGTACGGCCTACAGGTTGTAGCCGACGGCGCGCAACTGCTCGCGGCCATCATCGGTGATCATCTCGAGCGACCACGGTGGCAGCCACACCCAGTTGACCGTCACAGAGGTGGCGAGGCTCTCGAGCACGTAGCGGGTGTCGTACTCGATCTTGTCCGTGAGCGGGCACGTGGGTGATGTGAGCGTCATGTCGAGGGTCACGTTGCCCTCGTCGTCGACGGTCACGCCGTAGAGCAGGCCGAGGTCGACGATGTTGACGAACAGCTCGGGGTCCACCACGTCCTTCATGGCCTCGAAGATCTCCTCCTCCGTCGGGGCGGCGCTGGGCGCGCCCACGTCCGGAAGCTCTTCCTTCACCAGATCACTGGGACGCCGGATATCGGATTGGTACATGTCAGGACTCCTTGTCACTAGCCTGGCCGACGGCGTCTCTCAGCGCCGACCATGACAACAGGGCGCACTTCACGCGCGCCGGGAACTTTGAGACGCCAGCAAATGCTATGGCGTCCTCGAAACGATCCTCATCGGGGGCAATGTGGCCCTTGGACTGCATCATCTCAAGAAAATCATCGTACAAACCCATCGCATGTTCCACATCCTGCCCAATGACGAGATCCGTCATCACGGAAGTGGAGGCCTGGGAGATGGAGCAGCCGACGCCTTCGTACGACACGTCACGGATGGCGCTGCCATCAAGGTCAACGCGGAGGGTCAGCTCATCCCCACAGGACGGGTTGACGTGGTGGACCTGCACGTCGTAGGGATCCCGGAGACCCGCGTGATGCTTCTCGCGATAGTGGTCGAGGATGATCGTCTGGTAGAGCTCGTCGATGTTCACGGTGTCAGTGTCAGCCTTGGTTGAAACGGGGTGCGAAGTAGTTGCGGGTGAATACGAGGGCGTCCGCGAGGGCGTCGATCTCCGACGTCGTGGTGTAGAGGTAGGACGAGGCGCGGGTGGATGACTGGTGGCCCAGCCGGCGGTGCAGTGGTCGGGCGCAATGGTGTCCGCCACGGATGGCGACGCCACGGGAATCGAGCACCTGCATCACGTCATGGGGGTGCACATCGGCGAGGTTGAAGGAGATGGCACTCCCCCGGTCCATCGCCTCAATGGGGCCGAGAACCACCAACCCATTGATGGATGTGAGCTTGTCCAGTGCGTACGCAGTCATGGTGGCCTCGTGCTGGGCAATGTTGTCCATGCCGATGCCGCTCAGGTAGTCCACTGCGGCACCAAGACCCACGGCCTGGGCGATCGGTGGTGTTCCGGCCTCGAACCTGTACGGCGGTGGCGCGAACGTTGAACTGGCCATCTCGACGATTTCGATCATCTCGCCCCCACCCAGGAAAGGGGGCAGCGTCTCGAGTAGTTCGTGGCGACCCCAGAGCACACCGATGCCTGTGGGGCCACACATTTTGTGTCCCGTGAAACAGACCATGTCGACGCCGAGTGTGGACACATCCGTGACCTGGTGCGGTACTGCCTGTGAGGCGTCCACCACCATCATGGCGCCGACGGCGTGGGCCTGCCGAGCGATCTCGGTGACGGGATTGTGGGTCCCCAGCACGTTGGAGACCGACGTCAACGACACAATCTTCGTGCGTTCGTTGATGAGGTGGCCGCGTTCGGCGGCCTCCAGGTCCAGACGGCCACCGTCGGTGACGTCGAACCAGCGGAGCGTGGCGCCAGTGCGCTGGCACACCAGTTGCCACGGCACGATGTTGGAGTGGTGCTCCATGACGGAGATCACCACTTCGTCGCCGGGTTTCAGCGCAGCGCCCAGGGTGCTGGCCGCAAGGTTCAGCGCCTCGGAGGCGTTCTTGGTGAACACCACCTCATCGTCGCGCTTGGCTCCGATGAATCTGGCGATCTTCGAGCGGGCACCCTCGAACGATTCCGTGGCCTCTCCCCCGAGCATGTGCATGGCTCGCGCCACGTTCGCATTGTGCTGGGAGTAGTGCCCGGAGATCGCATCGATGACGGCCTGGGGCTTCTGAGACGTGTTCGCAGAGTCCAGGTACACCAAGGGATGGTCGCCGACAGTTCGACCGAGGATTGGGAAGTCCTCCCGAATCGTCTCAACGTCCAACATCACAACCACCTCTCGCGTCTGACTGATCGGTTCCCGACACCCGGCATCCGCACTGAGTGCGTTGTCGATCGGTCGCGGTACATTCGCACAGCTTCCCCCCTCCGCCTTCTCAGTACGGCGCCGAGCGCCGGGACCCTGCTTGTTCCTGGGTCAGGTTGGAACATCAAGAAGAGACTGGAACAGCCTCGACTTCATGTTTCTGATTCAATACCGCGACCCCTGGCACCGTCCTGAGGGTGAGTGCCGGGGCGGGGTGCGATCAAGCAACAGCAGCGGCGGCGGGCTTCAAGTAGGATTCGTAGCCGTTGGCTTCGAGCTTGTCGGCCAGCTCGCGTCCACCGGACTCCACGATCCTGCCGTCGATGAAGACGTGCACGAACGTGGGCTCGATGTAGCGCAGGATCCGCGTGTAGTGGGTGATGAGAAGCAGCGAACGGTCGCCGGCCGCAGTGAAGCGGTTGACGCCGTCGCTGACGACACGCAGCGCGTCGATGTCGAGGCCGGAGTCGGTCTCGTCGAGGATCGCGGACTTCGGGTTCAGCAACTCAAGCTGGGCGATTTCGTGGCGCTTCTTCTCTCCACCGGAGAAGCCCTCGTTCACGGAGCGAGCGGAGAACGACTTGTCGAGCTGCATGTTGCTGAGAACGGACTGGACGTCCTTGACCCAGGTGCGAATCTTGGGTGCCTCGCCATCGAGCGCAGTCTTGGCGGTGCGGAGGAAGTTCGCAACGGAGACTCCGGGAACCTCGACGGGGTACTGCATGGCCAGGAACAGGCCTTCGCGGGCGCGCTCGTCCACGGTCAGCTCGGTCAGCTCGACACCGTCGAGGGTGACGGAACCACTGGTGATCGTGTAGTTGGGGTGGCCGGCAATGGCGTAGGCCAGGGTCGATTTGCCCGAGCCGTTGGGGCCCATGATTGCGTGGATCTCACCGGGGTTGGCCGTCAGGTTGACCCCCTTGAGGATCTCCTTGGGGCCGGACTCGGTGGATACGTCGACGTGCAGGTCGGTGATGACGAGCTTTGACATGGGTTTCAGGACTCCTGGTTTGCTTGACTGTTGATGGGATTGTCGATGTCCACCTCAATGGACGTGCCGTCGACGCGGCAGGGGAACACGCGAACGGGTTCCGTGGCGGGCAGACAGCGAGGCCTACCTGTCCTCAGGTCGAAGACGGAGCCGTGGAGATAGCACTCAATGGCGCCATCCTCCACGTCGCCCTCACTCAGGGGGACTGCGCCGTGGGTGCACTCGTCCACGAGGGCGAAGTATTCGCCCTTGTGGAGCACGATGGCGACGTCGAGGTCAGCTTGTCCTGAGCCTGTCGAACGGATCTCCACTGCGAGTGGTCGATCGGCCGTCACCTCGGAGACGTCTGCCACCGCTTGGAAGCTCACTTGCCCGTGATCTCAATGAGTGCGGACAGTTCGAGTTCGCGCTCAACCTGCTCCATGAGACGGTCCTCGATCTGCGGGACACCGATGCGTCGGATGATGTCGAGGAAGAAGCCGTGCACGACGAGTCGACGTGCCTCCGACTCCGTGATACCGCGACTCTGGAGGTAGAACAACTGCTCGTCGTCGAAACGGCCCGTCGTCGAGGCATGGCCAGCGCCGGCGATCTCGCCGGTCTCGATCTCGAGGTTCGGCACCGAGTCAGCCTGGCAACCCTCGGTCAGCACGAGGTTCTTGTTCGACTCGTACGTGTCGATTCCCTCGGCTTCCTTGCGGATCAGGACGTCGCCGATCCACACGGAGTGCGCGCCCCTGCCCTGTAGCGCACCCCGGTAGTCCACGTTGCTCTTGGTGTGCGGTTCGTTGTGGTCTACGAAGAGGCGGTGCTGGATGTGCTGGCCTGCGTCGACGAAGTACAGGCCGTAGGCCTCCACCTCACCGCCGGGACCGGCGAACTTCGAATTCTCCTGCAGCCGGATCAGGTCGCCGCCCATGGAGGCGGTGATGGTCTTCACCCTGGCGTCACGGCCCACAAGGACGGAGCGCTGTCCGCCGTGGATGGCGCCGTCGTCCCAGTCCTGAAGGGTCACCAGGTTGAGGCGCGCACCGCCGGAGACGATGATGTCCGTCTTCTCGGCATAGCTTCCGGAACCGGTGTAGTGCAGCACGATCGTGGCTTCAGCGTTCGCCCCGATCGTGATGATCACGTGGTCGGCCACGGCAGCGCCGGTGCCCTTGCCGCTGAGGATCACCGGTTCGGCGATCTCCGCATTTGCCGCCACCTTCAGGTGGAACGCCTTCGCGGCATTCTTGGCGGCGAGTGCGGACACGCGGTCCACCGGCGCCTCGACGGCCAGTTCGCGGGCCTCGGTGAGGCTGATGGGCTCCATCGTGACGCCCTCAGGCAGGTCAGTGCTCCA
>JBBSRQ010000124.1:0-9370 GCA_038242845.1 Propionibacteriales bacterium
CTCCGCGAGGAGCGCCTGGAGATGGGCCTCGACGCCGTCCTTCTGCAGTCCGGGGTCCACGCCGAAGGTGTGGTCGCTGTCCAGGAAGACCTCCCCGAGGCGGATCTGCAGGGTGTCGCCCTCCTTGGAGCGCACCTCCCACAGCTGCGTGACGCCCAGTTCCCTGGCCTCCTCATCGGCCTCGGCGATCTCAAGGCGGCAGGGGGCGCTCATCCAGTTCAGCGGCTTGTACGCGCGGTCATCGGCGTGGACCGAGACTGAGCCGTCGGCTTTCACGATGATGAGCCGCTTAGCCATCGGGAGATGGGCCGTCAAGCGTCCCGCATAGTCCACCTGACACTCCGCTATCACCAAACGCACGCGTCACAACCTACCAAACAGCGTCGCTGCAACCCATCAGTGGACCTCGTCGCTGCCCACATAGGATGGGCCGAATGGGTGTGGAGCAGGACGTGGTCAATGAATCAGCGGTGATGGCGGGAGCAAGGACGACACGTCCGTGGGCCGCGCTGGTCGTGCTGATGCTTCCAGTCCTGCTGGTGGCGGTGGACAACACGGTCCTCGCGTTCGCGGTGCCTTCCCTGTCCGAGGCGCTGCGCCCGTCGGGGGCGCAGCTGCTGTGGATCATCGACATCTACCCTCTCGTGCTGGCGGGTCTGCTCGTGCCGATGGGGAGCCTGGGGGACCGCGTTGGCCGTCGACGTCTGTTGTTGATCGGCGCCACAGGCTTCGCCGCGGTGTCCGCTGCTGCGGCATTCGCACCCTCTGCGCCGTGGCTGATGACCGCGCGGGCAGCCATGGGGTTCTTCGGCGCAATGCTGATGCCTGCCACCCTCTCGCTCATCCGCAACATCTTCATCGACAAGGTGGAGCGTCGCAAGGCCATCGCCGTCTGGGCGGCAGGTTTCTCCGCCGGGGCGGCGCTGGGGCCCATCGTCGGGGGCTTCTTGCTCGAGCACTTCTGGTGGGGGTCCATCTTCCTGCTCGCGGTGCCCTTGCTGGTGCCGCTGGTGGTGCTGGGACCGATCCTGCTCCCCGAGTCCCGCGACCCGGAGCCGGGCCCCATCGACCCGATCAGCATCCTGCTGGTCATGGCCACGATGGTCCCGGTCCTCCTCGCAATCAAGGCGATGGCCCGCGACGGCGTCACGGTGTCCGGGGCGGTGCTGCTGCTGTGTGGTCTGATGATGGGGACGGTGTTCGTGCTTCGTCAGCTGCGGGCCAGAGCGCCCATGTTGGACGTCCGACTCTTCCGCAACCCGGTGTTCAGTGGTTCCGTGGCGGCCAACCTGTTGAGTGTGTTCTCCCTGGTGGGATTCCTGTTCTTCGTCTCGCAGCACCTCCAGCTGGTGCGGGGTTTTAGCCCCATGACGGCAGGACTGCTCCTCCTGCCCGGGCTCGTCGTGACAATTGTGGCCGGGTTGGCGGTCGTGCGGATCGCTCGCCGCTTCTCGGCGGGCACCATCGTGGCCGGCGGACTTCTGCTCAACGGCGTCGGGTACCTCACCGTCGCCCTCACAGGGCCCGCGGGCTCGGACGTCGGGCTCGTCCTCGCTTTCGTCTGCATGGGTGCGGGGGTGGGCGCGGCGGAGACATTGTCCAACGACCTGATCCTCGGGAGCGTCAGCCCCGCGAAGGCAGGGGCAGCCTCAGCCATCTCGGAGACCGCCTACGAAGTGGGGGCCGTGTTGGGCACGGCCGTTCTCGGAAGCATCCTCTCAGCCGCCTACCGCAATTCAGTGATCCTGCCGGGGGGCCTGTCGTCAGACGACGCCGCGGCAGCATCAGAGACGCTGGGCGGCGCCCACGAGGTGGCCGGAACGCTCTCTGCGGCACAGTCGGAAGCACTCCTGTCGTCGGCGCACGCTGCCTTCGACTCGGGAGTCGTCATCACATCGGCCATCGGTGTGGTGCTGATGCTGGGGGCGGCCCTCATGGTGCGCAGGACCCTGCCCCGCACGATCGAACAGGAGTCCTGACCCAAGGCTCTGTCACAGTCCTCGCGTACGCAACCGCGTTCCTCCAAGGCTATTGCGAGGGTGTCCCCGGCTTGCGGTGGTCGCCGCGAGGTCCATCCCGGTTCCCGAGTAGCTTCGGTGTGGTCGCCGTAGGTGTTATCCCGGTTCCTGAGTAGTCGTCGCGAGGAACGAGCGTCGGCGTATCGAAGGATCCGCCGTGCTGTACCAACATCTCTCGGTAGCGGCGGGGTGATAGGAGCCGTCGCCTTAGCTGGGGAACACTCACCTTTATCCAGCGCGATGAAAAGTCTCGCTGCACTTGCCTCTCCCCGGCTGATCGCCTCCAGCCGTCTCGACGCTGACACGTTCCCGACCGGCCGTCGACGAGGCAGATTTTCTGCTCTCGGACAGCCTCGCGACTCGTCGACCGAATGCGTCCGCATGACCGATGGTGTCGAACTCGGCGGTTGTCTCGTGAGGGTGTGCTTGATTAGTGCTTGGTTCCGGTTGCACTTCGTGGAGCACGGAGATTGTGTCAACGAAGAATGGGAATCCTTCGATACGCCGACGCTCGTTCCTCGCGGCGGCTACTCAGGAACCGTATTGGGGCTGCTTGGTTCTTCGCGGGGACTACTCAGGAACCGTATTGGGGCTGCTTGTTCTTCGCGGGGTGGGTTCAGCAACCGTATTGGGGCTGCTTGTTCTTCGCGGGGAGGGTTCAACAACCGTATTGGGGCTGCTTGTTCTTCGCAGCGACTGTTTCGGAATCGGATGGGCTTATTCTTCGCGCGTATTGCGCGAATGGGGACTGCTTGTTCCCCGCGGCTGTTGCTCCGGAATCAGGAAGAACGCCGATCGTTGCGCGAGTACCCAGTCAGGTCAGGCGGCGTCGAGGTGCGGCTGCACGACCTCGCGATAGAGCAGCAGTATTGCCGCGGTTGTGGGGATGGCGATGACCGCCCCGATGATGCCGAGGAGGGTGCCGCCGATGATGGCGGACAGGATCACGAGTGCCGCCGGCACCTTCACGGTGCGCTTCAAAACATTGGGGTAGAGCACGTAGGCATCGAACTGCTGATAGATCACGAAGTAGATGATCGTGATGATGCCGAGCGTGGGGCTCGTGGCGAATCCGACGATGGCAACCGCGATCATGGCCAGGGATGAGCCGATGATGGGGATGAAGCAGAAGAGTGCGACGACGAACGCCAGCGCCAGTGAATAGGCGCCGAGGCCGGCGATGTTCATGAAGATGAACGCGCATATTGAGGCGATGCTGACGATCAGGAACATGCCGGTGATGTAGCCGGAGACACCATTGAAGATCTCGTCGGCGAGGTACCGGGCGCGCGGCCTGCGGCTGGCCGGGGCAAGCCGGTAGATGATCTCCTTGATGGCAGGCAGGGACGCCAAGAAGTAGATGGTCAAAACCAGCGTCATGATGAGGGAGAAGAGAACGTTGGCCAGGATCCGGCTGGCGCCCCAGATGCCGCCGAACAGGTTCTGCAGGAGAGTTCCCGAGGTCAGGAACGCGCGCACCTTGTCCAGGATCTTGAACTCCCGGTCCCACTCGGCGATCTGCGGGTTCCGCCTCAGGTTGTCAATCAGGCCGGGCATGTTCCGTCCGAGTGACTGCGCCTGTTCCGTGAGGATCGGCACCAGTGCGGTGAACCCCAATGCGATGATGCCCAGAGCCGTGGCCGTGATGATGAAGACCGCCAGACCCCGGGGGACACGTCGTCGAGCGAGGAAGTCCACAGCGGGACTGAGCCCCAGTGCCAGGAACAGCGCCATGATCACGAGGATCAGGATGCTCTGGACCTGCATGACGGCCGCGGCGAGCCCGAGCGCCACGAGGACACCGATGGCTCCGAAAAAGCCCATCGCGAACGGTGAGTACTTCAACAGCTTCGAGTCACTGCTGACAGCGGTGGGGGGAACCGGGGAGATCGGTTCGGTGGGGACGGGGGTCAGCAGAGTCTGGGCGCTGCGGCGGGCATCCCCGAAGACGCGACGAGCCAGCCGGCGCACGCGGATGCGGTTGCGCGGTGGGGGACCAACGGTCTCCTCCACCTCGATGTCGGTGTGCGTCTCGGCAACGGCAATGCCGTCGTTCCGGAGGGCATTCTCGGCTGTCCCATCACCGACCGGGTCGGGATCAGTGGTCACCGGGGGCCTCTGCTGCCTGGGTGATCACCATGGTCTCCTCCGCCTCGGGGGCTGACTCCTCAGCGATCTCGCGCATGTTCTGCATTGTGGCCACCATTGCGCTCCGACGCGCCGCCAGCGCGGCGATCTCGCGTTCCAGTTGTTCCTTGCGCCACGCCACCTGCTCTTCCAGTCGCGTCTCATCGTCGCGCAGGCGAGAACGCATGGACGACATGGTCTGCTCCGCCTCGCGGGTTGCCGCCAGCCGCGTCTCCTCGGCAGCCGCCACGGCACCGTTACGGATGCTGGTGGCCTCCTGGCGCGCAGCATCCAGGCGAGCCATGGACTCCGCATGGTTCGCCATGGTCGTGTCCAGTTGGGCGGCGATGGCCGCCTCGGTGCTACGGGCATTCTCCAGCGACGCCGACAATGCGCGCTCGGCCTCCTGCTGGGCCGCCAGCATCGTCTCCGTCGCCCTTCGGTGTGCCTCCTGCAGCATCGCTGCGGCCTCGGCTGTGGAGGTCTCCGTCAGCACCGTCGCACGGGCCTGGGCATCGTCGAGGATGTGTTGGGCGGAGGCGTTGGCCTCTGCGGAAGCCAGTTCCGCTTCCTTGCGGGCAGCCATCAGGGCGGCTTCGCCGGCTTCAGCCTGTTCCTGCCGCAGTTTGCGCAGACCGGACAGACCGTTCACACGAACGGCGTCGACCTCGCGTTGTGCGGATTCCCGCATGGAGGCCGCGCTGCGGCGGCCCTCGTTACGGATGCGCTCGGACTCGGTCTCGCCCTGCTGGACGAGCTCGGCAGCCTGTGCCTCCGCGGCCTGCAGCAGAGCCTTGGCGTGGGCCCCCAAGCGGGTGAAGTCGGTGCTGCCGGATTCCACGCGGACGTGTGCGAGGTCCTTGTTCTTCTCGCGGAGCCGCACCTTCAGTTCGGTGACATGGTTCTCGACCTCGCGGACGTAGCCGTCGACCGACTGCCTGTCGTACCCCAGCATGGAGGTGGGGAAGTTGCCAGCAGCCGAAGCCTTCTCGTCGAACAGATTCAGCCCTGTCATGGAGTCCTCGTTGTCCCAGTCATCGCGTGAATCGGTCACGAATTCCCTCTTTCGTTGCGTCTGCGCTCGAGCCTAGCGTCTGTGGGACGACGGGAGGGCAGTGCGACGCGCGTCGGACTGCCCTCGCCAAAACTCTTGCGGGGACGCCTCAGTGGGAGCTGTCCCTGGCTGGCTCCACCAGCTCCAGAAGGACGCCATGGGCATCCTTGGGATGCACGAAGTTGATCCGGCTGCCGGCCGTTCCACGCTTGGGCTCCGGGTAGAGCAGGCGCATGCCGCGCTCCCGCAGGACTCGGCTGGCCTCGTCGATGTCGTGCACGCGGTAGGCGAGTTGCTGGATTCCCTGGCCGCTCTTTGTGAGGAACTTGCCTATGGCGGAATCCTCGCGCAACGGGGCGAGCAGCTGGATCTTGGCGTTCTCCTCGCCCTGCTCACCAGTGCCGAGCATCGCCTCCGCCACGCCCTGCTCCTCGTTGACCTCACGGTGGAGTTCCCGCCAACCAAAGACCTCGGAGTGGAATCTGATGGCCTCGTCCAGGTCCGAGACGGCAAGGCCGACATGGTCGATACAGATGAAGAGATCGTGGTTGTCCATGTCCTTTAGCATTCCACAGCGCCTCCTGATGGCCACGGGCGGGGTGTGATTGCTCCGCCTCCCACGGCGCGTCACCGCGCACATGCCCCACCACATCAGGCAGACTGTGCGGTGGACCTCGTCGGGGCCCACCAGTCAAGGAGGAACACGTTGATGGGTTGGATCAAGAAGATCCTCGTCTTGCTGGTTGCTGCCTTCGTCGTGTTCTACCTCTTCACGCGACCAGAGGCAGCGGCTGAAGCTGTCAAGACGTTCTTCAGCGCGTTCGAGGCCCTAGGTACGTTTTTCACAGAACTGGCCAGTTAGGCCCTACCGCCGTGGGTCTCGTCGCGCGGCTCCTGGAGCCTGATGCCGATCGCCACCTCATCGCCGACGAAGGCGAGTACGTGGTGGAGGAGGTGCGCAAGCACTGGGCAGCCACGTTCTGGTGGTACGTCCTCATGAGCCTGAGCATCCCGCTGTTCGTCTCGATGGTGTGGGCGGGTGATTTCTTCTGGATCCCCCTGGCCGTGGGGCTCGCGCTTCTCGTGGTGTCGATGTGGAAGTGTCACCTGGCCTACATGGACCGGTTCGTGATCACCAACATGCGTGTGTTCCGCATCCACGGCGTCCTGAATCAGAACCTCGCCACGGTGCCGCTGGCTCGCATCCTGGATATTTCCATGACCCAGTCCCCGTGGGGTCAGCTGTTCAACTTCGGCAACTTCACCTTCGAGTCGGCGGCGCAGGACCAGGGACTGAAGATCATCGGATACGTCGGCGACCCCGTCCGACGCGACCTCATCATCCAGCGCACGATATCGCGGGCAGGCCTGCGGGGGAATGTGCCCCCGCAGACCCGGTGATCCGCGCAGGGACGATCAGGCGAGCGCGCGGTCCACGAGTTGCTTGGCCTGCGCCTGCACCTGCCCGAGGTGGTCCGCGTCGCGAAGTGACTCGGCGTAGATTTTGTACTTGTCCTCCGTGCCGGACGGACGCGCAGCAAACCATGCACTCTGCGTGGTGACCTTCACGCCGCCAATAGCCGCGCCATTGCCGGGTGCCTCCGTGAGAATGGCGGTGATCGGCTCGCCCGCAAGTTCCGTGGCGGTGACGTCGCTGGCCCCCAGCCTGGACAACCGGGCCTTCTGCTCGCGGCTGGCTTCGGCGTCGACCCGCGCGTAGTAGGACTTGCCGAACTCTGCCTCCAGTTGGGCGTAGTGCTCACTGGGGGAGGACCCGGTGACGGCGAGGATCTCGCTGGCCAGCAACGCCAGGAGGATTCCGTCCTTGTCGGTGGTCCAGGTGCGACCGTCGCGCTCGAGGAAAGAGGCACCTGCGGATTCCTCACCGCCGAAGCCGATGGAGCCGTCGGTCAGTCCGGGCACGAACCACTTGAAGCCGACGGGGACCTCGACGAGACGGCGACCCAGCTTGGCGGCGACCTTGTCGATGAGGGAGGAGGACACCAGCGTCTTGCCGATGCCGGCATCGCTGCTCCACTGGGTGCGGTGCTCGAAGAGGTAACCAATGGCCACGGCAAGGAAGGCGTTCGGGTTCATCAGCCCCGCGTCAGGGGTGACGATGCCGTGGCGGTCGGAGTCCGCGTCGTTGCCGGTGGAGATGTCGTAGGCGCTGCGGTTGGCGATGAGGGAGGCCATGGCGTCGGGGGAGGAGCAGTCCATCCTGATCTTGCCGTCGGTGTCCAGCGTCATGAAGCGCCAGGTGGGGTCCACCTCCGGGTTGATGACGGTGAGGTCCATGCCCGATGTCTCGGCCAGGTGCGCCCAGTACTGCACGGAGGCGCCACCCAACGGGTCGGCTCCGATGCGCACGCCGGCGGCGATGATGGCGTCGATGTCCAGCACGCTCGTCAGCTCCGAGCAGTACGGCGTCTTGTAGTCGTAGCGCCGGACATCTGCGGCGATGGCGTCGTAGGACCGACGGCGGACGCCCCGCGGGTTGGCCATCAACTCGTTGGCCCGCGCGGCGATCCAGCTGGTGGCGTCGGTGTCGGCCGGACCCCCGTTGGGTGGGTTGTACTTGAAGCCGCCGTCGCGCGGCGGGTTGTGCGACGGTGTCACAACGATGCCATCGGCGTCAGGCGCCCCGGCCGCACGGTTGTGGCGGATGATGGCACGCGACACGGCGGGGGTCGGTGTGTACTCGTCGTCGCGCTCCGCGTGGACGTCCACACCATTTGCCACTAGTACCTCGATGGCGGTGCGCCACGCGGGCTCTGACAGGGCGTGCGTGTCCTTGCCGATGAACAACGGTCCCGTGGTGCCCTGACCGGCGCGATATTCGACGATGGCCTGGGTGGTGGCTGCGATGTGCAGGTCGTTGAAGGCCACGTCGAGGCTGGAGCCGCGGTGCCCCGAGGTGCCGAAGACCACCTGCTGGTCCGGATCCGTGGGATCTGGCGTGAGGTCGTGGTACGCCGCCAGGAGGGCCTCCACGTCGACGAGATCGGATTCTTGTGCCAGTTGTCCAGCGCGAGGGTGTGCCATGGCCACATCCTCCCACCACGCCGGTTCCGGCGCAGCCCCTTTCACGTCAGCGCGTTTGAAGCCTGCGCCGAGGACGGCCAAGATGGGGGGTATGACTGCTGACCCGAACTTCTCACGGCCCGGTGCCGTCGATCTCTCATCCCTTGCCACCCCGAGCCTGCCGGCGGCTGGTGGCTACGTGGTGGAGGTGGGCGAGGCCGACTTCCAGGAACTGGCCACGGTCTCGGCGCAGCACCCTGTCATCGTGGAGTTCCACTCGGCCCGCGACACCGCTGGCCCTGCACTGTCGCGTGACCTGGCTGAGCTGGTCAACGCGGGGGCTGGTCGGTACCTCCTGGCCCGTGTGGACGTCGACACCGAACCCCGGCTGGCCCAGGCACTGCAGGTTTCTGCGGTGCCCACCGTCGTGGCCCTCATCGGGGGGCAACTTGCCCCGCTGTTCCAGGGCACGACCACTCGCGAGGAGATCGCGGCACTGCTGGACCAGGTGGCTCAGCTGGCCGTCGCCAACGGCATCACTGGCCGCGCGCAGCCGGTGGCACCCGCGGCAGGAGGGGCCGACGGCGAGACGGAAGTGCCAGTCGACCCAAGGTTCGAGGCGGCAGATTCCGCGTTGCAGGCAGGGGACTATGCCCTGGCCGTGACCGAGTTCGACAAGCTGCTCGCCGCCACCCCCCACGATGCGGAGGTGATAGCCGGCCGCGCCCAGGCCAGCCTGCTGGAGCGCAGCATGGGATTCGACGCAGCGGCCATCGTGGCCGCCTCGTCGGCGCAGCCGAACGACATCACCGCGCAGCTTGAGGCCGCCGACCTGGAGGTCATCCAAGGAGTGGCCGATCAGGCTTTCGATCGCCTGCTCGGGCTTGCAGCCGAGGTGGGGCCCGACGAGCGCGAGACTCTTCGCCTGCGGATCCTGGAGCTCTTCGAGGTTGTCGGGCGCACCGACCCGGCCGTCCTCAAGGCACGGCGGCGCCTGTCCGCCGTCCTGTTCTGAGCTCCTGTTGTTCTGAGCCCGTGTTGTTCTGATTCGTGCGGGAGGCCCCGAACGTGACGGCGGGGCGGGGCCCCACGGGGGCCCGCCCCCCCGGAGTGTGGGGGGGGGGGGGCCGTGGGTCTGCGTAGGTCC
>JBBSRQ010000125.1:0-9276 GCA_038242845.1 Propionibacteriales bacterium
GACTTCATCAATCACGTGCAGACGGAGACGGTTGCACAGGCACTCGGGAAGAGCCTGGGTGACGCCACTGTCGTCTCCATCGCGGCACCGTTCTCACGCACCGCGGTTTTCCCCCAGGGGAAGGTGACGATCCGCGACATCGCCGGGCTCTACATCTACGAGAACACGCTCATGGCCGTGGAATTGAACGGGGCACAGCTGCGCGACTACCTCGAGTACTCGGCCAAGTACTTCAACCAGGTGGAGGAGGGCGCCACGTTCGACCCGGAAGCCGGCACCAACGCTGACGACGAACCGGACTACAACTACGACATCCTCTCCGGTCTGAACTACCACATCGACATCTCCCAGCCCGCCGGCAAACGGATCACGGGCCTGACCCATCCAGGCGGCAAACCGGTCGGCGACGGTGAATCCTTTGTCCTGGTGCTCAACAACTATCGGGCCAGTGGCGGCGGCGGGTACCCCCACGTCGCGGACGCCAAGGTCGTCTACAACGAGCAGCGCGAAATCCGCCAACTCCTCATCGAATGGGCGTCGGCGCGCGGCGTCATCGACCCGACCGACTTCTTCGTGAAGAACTGGGACCTCATCACCGCACCACTGCCTGTCGAGGAGACACCCACCCCGACGCCGAAGCCCACCACCACGCATCCCAGCTCCCCACCCACGCGCCCCCGACCGGGCCTGCCACACACGGGTGCGGCTGGGGGCACCGATGTGACCTTCGACGTCACCGCAGGGATCGTCGTCGCGCTGCTGCTGCTGCTGGGAGGAACCAGGGCCGCGCTGGTACGACGCTCCCGCCCGGGGGACATGCCCGTGGTCAGCGGCTGAAACAGCGACGATGACCATCACCGGCACACCCGCTCAACCAACAAGAATCCAGAGGTCACCCGATGAGTCACACCGCCGCAGAAATCGTCAGCCCCGAATCGGTGGGCATGTCCAGCGAGCAGCTTCGCCGCCTGGATGAGTTGGTCGCACGCCACATCGACAGCAATGCCTATCAGGGCAACGTTGTGCTGGTCGCTCGTCACGGCCAGATCTGCCACTTCGCAGCGGCGGGCAAGGCCGATGATGGTGTCGACATGACCACCGATGCCATTTTCCGGTTGGCGTCGATGTCCAAGGTCCCGGCAGCGGTCGCGGTTCTCCAGTTGTGGGAACGGGGGCTGATCAGCCTCGCCGACCCGATTTCGGCCCACCTACCCGAGTTCGCCAACCCCCAGGTGGCGGTCTGTGCATCCGACGGCACCTACGAGCTGAGAAGTGCGAGCCGCGAGGTCACCATCCACCACCTGTTGAGCATGACTGCTGGAATGACGAACACCTGGTGGGACGGTGCGTTCGAACACCCCGCCTACCAGGTGGTGCCGAAGCTATATGCCGAAGCCGGTGTCCGTGACGACATGAATGCTCCGGATCTCACGTTGGAGGAGAACATCAGGCGAGTCGCCACTGCGCCGTTGATCGCGGATCCCGGTGAAATGTTTGACTACTCCAACAGCAGCGTGGACACCCTGTGTCGTCTCGTGGAGGTGGTGTCCGGCATGAACTACGACGAGTACCAGCGCAGCCACATCCTGCAGCCTCTGGGGATGGATGAAACGTGGTTCTTCGTCCCGGACGAGCACCGGTCCCGTGTGGCTGAGGTCTACTGGCCCGGGCGCGACGAGAAGCAGACCTCGAACGTGCAGGTGGGTCCGCTGACACTCGGACCCGAGGGGGCCACCAGTGAGCACCACACCTACTTCAGCGGTGCCGCCGGCCTGCACGGCACCACCCACGACTACTTCAAGTTCGCCCAGATGCTGCTCAACAAGGGTGAGTTCGGTGGTGAACGGATCCTCAGCCGAGCTGCGGTGGAACTGATGACCAGCAACCAGATAGGGGACTTGGACAATTGGCAACTGACGCAGAACAAGTGGGGCTACATGCTGGACATCCAGCAGGGGATCAATGCGGCACCCGGTTCGATGCACTATCTGGGAGGCCCGGGTGCCTACAGCTGGCAGGGGTACTTCAGCACCAAGTTCGTCAACAACCCGGCACGGGACACCGTCATCATGACGATGACAACCCCGGCGGCCGATGGTGCGCTGCCCCACAACCTGCGCCTGATCGCCGCAGCGACGGCAGCCGTCATCGACTGACATCGCGTTCCCGCCACACCCCCGGGGCTCCGTGTCAGGCGAAAGACGCCCGGGTCAGGCGAAAGACGCGCGGGTCAGGGGCATCCTGCTCTCGCCCGTGGGTGGAGTCCTGACGGCGAGCACTTGGTTGACGCCGACCCGGTTTGCCTCGAAGGAGAGTGCGGAGCCGGCCATGTAGAGCCGCCACACCCGGGCCCGGCCGGGGCTTGTCAGTCGTACAGCCTCATCCCACTGCGCCTCAAGGTTGCTCACCCACGCCCGCAGGGTGCGTCCGTAGTGCTCGCGCAGTGACTCGACATCCCGCACCTCGAAGCCTGCGTCCTCAAGGGCATCGATCACGGGGGTGAGGGGGGTGATCTCTGCGTCGGGAAAGACATACCGGTAGATCAGGGAGGTCCTGTCCCGTTTGGTGTCACGAGGCCCTGGCCGACGCGAGATTGCGTGGTTGAGCAACCGGCCACCCGGTGCGAGCAGGCCGTACAGAGCAGCGGCGTACGCCTGCAGCTTGTTCAGTCCCACGTGTTCGGCCATCCCAATGCTGGCGATGGCGTCGTAGGGGCCGTCCGTGACGTCGCGGTAGTTCTGGACGCGGATCTCGACGAGGCCATCCAAGCCCTCCGCCAGGACACGCTCGCGGGCCAGTGTCGCCTGCTCGTGGGAGAGGGTCACTCCGACGGCGTGGACCCCGTACTCGCGCGCCGCATGCATGACGAACGATCCCCAGCCGCATCCGACGTCCAGTAGCCGCATGCCCGGCTGCAGGCCGAGCTTGCGGGCGACATGGTCGAGCTTCGAGTGCTGTGCCTCGTCGAGACCGTATGCGGCCCCGGGGTCCTGTTCGTAGTACGCACAGGAGTAGACGAGACTGGGACCGAGCACGAGCCGGTAAAAGTCGTTGCCGACGTCGTAGTGGTGGGAGATGGCCCGCGCATCGCGACGCCGTGAGTGCAGCCGACCACCGAATCGGGGCTCCTCATTGGGACGGCGCGGCGGCGGTCCGAGCGCGCCCAGCGGGATGACGGCGCGTGCGATCGCGGCGATCGTGTCGGCGCCCATGGTGATGCCCGGACCGCGGCTCGGATCGGCGAACTCGTTGAGCGCCGACATGAACCCCATCAGGTCCCCGTCGATCTCGAGGTCTCCGGAGACGTAGGCGCGGATGAAGCCGAGCTCGTTGGGGGCCCACATGATCCGTCGCAGGGCACGTCGGGTGAAGCGAAGCGCGAACCTTGCGTCGGGTGGGCCGAGTGAACTGCCGTCCCAGCAGTGGATCCGGATGGGAAGATCCTTCCCGAGCGCCGTCGCCACCACCGGCTCGAGTTTCTCCGCAACAGTCATGTGCTCTCCTCACAGCCTGCTCCTGTGCTGCTGACCCGACGACTCTGCTCGGGAACAACAAGCCACCATTCTCCCATCCACCGCTACAGCGCACCTCAATATTGCTTCTTTACATAGATCCCGGCCTGGGTGTGTTCCGGGTGGTTTGCTGCAGAGCCGGCAACCGGTGGGGCGCGACCCGCCTGCATTCCGCGGGGTCCGGCATACTGCTGGAATGAGTGAGCGAGTGCTGATTCCCACCGACGGCGGGAAGATGCCGGCACACCTGTGGCTGCCGCGTGGGGGCACGGGCCCGGGAATTGCGCTGATGCAGGAGATCTTCGGAATCAGTTCCTACATCGAACGCCGTGCGCGTCACCTCGCGGAGCTCGGCTACGTCGTCCTTGCGCCCGAGATCTACTGGCGCCTCGGGCAGGGCGCCACCGAGCCTGTGGAAGGGGCCGGTGCGCTGCAGGAGGGTGTCGCGCGCTCCGGCGCGGTGGACTGGGAGGCGGCGGTCAGTGACGGTGCTGCCACCGTCCGTGCCCTGCGTGCGCGGGAGGACGTGACCGGAGGGGTCGGCCTCGTCGGCTTCTGCTTCGGAGGCGGACTCGCCTTCGCTGTGGCGGCGGCGCTGGAGGCGCAGGATGCCGGAGTGCCCGTCGATGCGCTCGTCAGCTACTACGGCTCTGCGCTGCCCGGGCTCGTGGACCATGCACGTGTGACGGCACCGAGCCTGCACCACTTCGGCCTTGCAGACGACTTCATCCCGGTCGAGACCGTGCGCCGCATTGAGGAGGTCCTGACCCTGCAGACCGACACGACCTTCGTCACCCACGAGGGCGCGAACCACGCCTTCGACAACGACGACATGCAATGGTTCCACGCGCGGGCGTCCGAGGTCGCGTGGTCCAGGACGACAGAGTTTCTTGCAGAGCGACTCCACGTTCGTTCGGGGGAGCGTGCCAATGGGAAGTAGCAGTCGCCAAGGCGCCAGCACGTCCGTGATGTACAAGGCCGGGATCGGTTTCGATTCCGACGAGAGATAGGCGACTGCCCCGGCGTCGCATGCGCGTCCCGGAGGACGGTCGCCGTGTCAAGGAACCCCTCCCGGAGCGGTCAGGATAAACTCTGACGCAGAGTCACAGGGGGGCCACATCCGGCTCCCGGGCGTGGAGGTTGTGTGGTGATCGGTCAGATCGTGTGGGCCGTCGTTGTTGCTGTGTTCCTCATGGCAGTCGCCGTCGGGTGGGCCATGCGTGGCGCC
This sequence comes from Propionibacteriales bacterium, assembly GCA_038242845.1. Classification (GTDB taxonomy): domain Bacteria; phylum Actinomycetota; class Actinomycetes; order Propionibacteriales; family Propionibacteriaceae; genus Arachnia. The sequence continues at coordinate 4,741 of JBBSRQ010000125.1, forward strand.
ATGGAGGTCCGCCAGCACCTCACCCCGCCTCGCCAGCGTCGGAGACTCGTCGCTGTGCGGCCCGCGATCCTCAATCTGGTCAGTAACCGCACGCTGATGTTTGTCGCGGCGTTCCTGCTCGCCCTCGCACTGTTCTTCTTCGCCCGCTCCATGGACCGTGGGCTCCCGTTCATGGGGGCGGTGGTGCTGGCGTTCGCCTACGCGTTGTTGTGCGCGATGGTCACCGGGTTCACGGTTTGGATGCGCGCCCAACGTGACCCGGATGGCGAAAGCGGCCGCACGGGCCCCAATACGTTCCGGTGGGCGGCGTGGGTGGGTGTCGGTGTCGGCGCAGTTGCCGTGGTCTACCTCGTCGTGGATGTCATCACCAGCCTGACTGCTTGAGCCCCACCCGAGCGTCGTGCCAAGTGGCGTGGGTGTTCACCTTGTCTGTTGGTGGTCGAACAGAAGGTGAACACCGAAGCAGCGCTGTTGCTGCAGCAATGAAGCGCGACTCGCGGGGGTCTTGACGGACTGTCAGGGGCCGGGCTTATAGTGGTTGTCGTATCGAACGGTTGTTCGAATGAGGCTGGGAAGAGCCCGAACAACCATCGATACACGGAGGGCCGCTCTGGGCTCCGGCGTGGCCTCGACCCCTGCGCCGGGGCCCAAAGCTTCCCCCCTGGAACGCGTCCCTGTGCTCTTCGGAGCGAGGGGACGCGCGTTTTGAGGGCGCCGCCCTGAGGAGCGAGCATCGGACAAGGATGCCGCTTCGAGGAGTGACGGGCGAGCGTCTCGAAGGGTCGAGAAGTAGTTGTCACGCACAGCAATCGGAGGCCCCCATGCGCAGTTACCACGAACCCATCTGTGTCCTGTTCAGCGACCGTCCCCAGCAGTTCATCTGGCGCAACCGGCTGCTGCTGGTCAAGGAGGTCCAGGGCCGGTGGAGCAGATCCAAGGCGTGGTGGGAATCACCGGGGGTCTCCGCGGCCCGGGGCGACGCAGCCACGCACGCGCAGAGCGCTGACGTCTCCGCACAATCAGAGTTGTTGGAGGAACTGGAGGTGTGGCGCGTCGAGGCCGGCAACGGCATGCAGCGGGGCGTCTATGAACTGGCACGCTCCGTGGGCCGCGACGACTGGGTGCTCCAGGCGGTGTGCGACTGATGGCACTCCCCACTTCACAGGCGTTGTCATGAGTAGCCGCTCGACGAAGGAGACGGCGTATCGAATGGAACTGGCCACCATCGGCTGCATCGAACATTCGGCTGATCGCTACGTGGCCGCCTACGAGGCGGCCGAGGAGTTGGCGTTGGTGGTGATCTCCGCATTGCCGGGGCGCGTCCGTGGCCGCCATGACGTCTGGGAACTGCTGGCACGTCGTGCCCCGTACCTGGCGGAGTGGGCCTCCTTCTTCGGCTACCTCTCCACACGCGTGCGGGTGGTGGCGGCGGGGGAGCGGGCCATCGTCGCCGAACGTGAGGCCGATGACCTCGTGCGCGACCTGGAACGCTTCACCGTCGACGTCGCCCGCCGGATGCGGTTCCAGAAGGTGGTCTCATGATGGGGTCATCGGATGCACCCCAGTGGCCGCCTCTTGCGTCACGGGCCCTTCGATACACGGCAGCCCGTGCCTCGCGGCCGTTACTCAGGGAACGGGTTGAGGATGTGGTTCCGGCAGGTGGTCCCGTGGTGCCCGGCGTCTCCTTCCGTGTCCTGAGTATCCCCGCGACGAAGGAGTTGGGCGTATCGATGGATGAACTGGCACGTCGGGGGCCCTTCGATACATCGCTGCTCGTGTCTCGCGGCGACCACTCAGGGAACGAGTGGGGGCCGTTGTTCAGCTGTTCGGCCGTTCCGGAACCGTGGGGTGGGAAAGCTTCACTTCCGAGTGAGGGACGGCTGATCGATGATTGAGCAGTTCAGCCATCTTCGAGTGGCCTCGGGATACTCGTTCCAGTACGGCGCCTCGCACCCCGGTGCACTGGTGGCGGCGGCGGCAGACGTGGGCATGGACACGCTCGGCCTCACCGACCGCAACGGGCTCTACGGGGCCATCCGCTTCGCGAAGGCATGTCTGAAGGCCGGCATCGCACCCGTGGTGGGGGTGGACCTTGCCGTCGGTGACGGCGGGTTGCCGACGCGCCGCCCCACGGCCGCGCGCGGCGGTCAGTTGCGCGACATCCGCCTCCCTCGCGTGGTGGTGACCGCCACCTCGCGGGCGGGTTGGGCCACGCTCTGCGCACTCATCACCGACGTCCACCTCACGGGTGAGCGGGGGAACCCGGTGGTCACGGCCGAACAGGTGCTCCGGCACTGCGCGGGCCGCGACGTCGTGGTCATGCTGGGTGCCGACTCCGACGTCGGCTCCCTGGTGGCCGCCGGCCGGGTCCCCGACGCCCACCAGCAGGTGGCGCGGTGGCGCGACGCGCTGGGTGACCAGGTGGTGCTAACCGCCACCAACCACCACGTGGGCGGCAAGGGCCCCACCTCCGCGCACCAGGCCGCCGGCATCATGCGGCTGGCCTCGGAGACAGGGCTGCGGTCGGTACTCACCAACATGGTGCGGATGGCGCGCCGGGACCAGGCGGCCACCATCGACGTCCTGGACGCCACGCGCCGGCTGGCGCCACTGGACCTGCGCAACATCGACCGCCGCAACGCCGAGGGACACCTCAAGTCCGCCGCCGCCATGGCTTTTGCCGCGCAGGAGGCGGCGGCACTGGCGGGGGAGGATGCCGACGCCCTGCTGCACCGTACCCGCGAGCTCGCGCTGGAGTGCCGGCTGGACCCCGTCGCCGACATCGGGCTGGGCGAGATCCGGCTGCCGGAGTTCGAGACGTTGGGCACCACCACCGACGAGGCACCCGGTGTGCTTCGCGCCCGTTGCGAAGCAGGTCTGGCTGCCCGGTACCCGACGCTGGCCCGCGACGTCTCGGACCGGCTCGACGACGAACTCGCCGTCATCGGGAAGTTGGGGTTCGAGTCCTACTTCCTGACGGTGGCCGACGTGGTCCAGCTCATCCGCGACCTCGGTGTCCGCTGCGCCGCCCGCGGTTCCGGGGCGGGCAGCCTGGTGAACTACGCGCTCGGCGTCTCCGGCGTCGACCCCATGGCCCATGGCCTGCTGATGGAGAGGTTCCTCTCCCCGCTGCGCCAGGCACTGCCGGACATCGACCTCGACGTGGAGTCCCATCGACGCACCGAGATCTACGAGAAGGTGCTGGAGACCTTCGGCGGCCAGCGCGTCTCATGCGTTGCCATGCTGGAGACCTACCGGGTGCGCCACGCGGTACGCGACGTCGGGGCGGCGCTCAGCCTGCCGCCCGCCGAGGTGGATGCCATCGCCAAGGCGTTCCCGCACGTGCGGGCGCGTGATGCGAAGGCAGCGTTGCGCGACCTGCCGGAGCTTCGTGCCGCCGGGCTGGGGGAGCAGCGTCTGGAGGTGTTGTTCACTCTGGTGGAGTCGCTGGACGGGCTGCCCCGCCACATCGCCCTGCACCCCTGCGGCGTGCTGCTCAGCGACTCGTCGCTGGGGCAGCGCACCCCCATGGAAGCCAGTTACGGCGGGTTCCCCATGAGCCAGTTCGACAAGGACGACGTGGAGGACATCGGCCTGCTGAAGCTCGACGTGCTGGGCATCCGCATGCAGTCCTCGATGGCGCACGCGCTGGCCGAGATCGCCCGGACCCAACCGCCGGGACCCACCCCGGACATCGACGCACTGGCCCCGTTCGACGACCCGGACACCTACGACATGATCGCCCACCGCGCCACGCTCGGCTGCTTCCAGATCGAGTCGCCCGGCCAGCGGGAGCTGGTGGGCAAGTTCGGGCCGGACAACTTCCACGACATCATCATCGACATCTCCCTGTTCCGCCCCGGCCCCGTGAAGTCGGACATGGTGACCCCCTTCCTGGAGGCTCGGCAGGGCTGGCGCAAGCCGGAGTACCTGCACAAGGACTTCATCCCCGCCCTGGAGCAGACCGGGGGCGTGGTGGTGTTCCACGAACAGGTGATCATGCTGATCTCCATCGCCACCGGCTGCTCGCTGGCCCAGGGCGACGAGGTGCGCCGTGCGCTGGGTGACAAGGAGGGGCAGGAGGAGGTCAAACAGTGGCTGTGGCCGCGGGCACAGGAGAAGGGCTACAGCGAGCCGATCATCGAGGAGTTGTGGCACATCCTCGTGGCCTTCGCCTCCTTCGGGTTCTGCAAGGCGCACGCCGCCGCGTTCGCGCTGCCCACCTACCAGTCGGCATGGCTGAAACGGCATTATCCGGCGCACTTCATCTCCGGAATCCTCACCCACGACCCCGGCATGTATCCCAAACGGCTGCTGCTGGAGGAGGCCCGACGCATGGGCATCCAGGTGCTGGGTCTCGACGTCAACCACAGCGACGGCACGTACCACGTGGAGCGGACCGATGGGGACGAGGAGGCCCTCGACCTGGACGCCACCGCACTGCCACCCGCGGGGCGGGAGACCTGGGACCGCTCAGACACGGGGCCGCCGGGAGACACCCCGTCACCGGGGGATGCGGGGGTGGGGAAGCCCACC
>JBBSRQ010000126.1:0-9271 GCA_038242845.1 Propionibacteriales bacterium
CACCATCGAGGTGGTGCCCAACCCCGTCGACTTCGACGGCGCACCCAAGCGGGCCGACAAGCCGGAGACCCTCGACAAGTGGGTCTTCGTGGGGGGCCTCATCGACCGCAAGGGCGTCCTGCGGATCATGGAGGCGTTCGTCGAGTTCGCGCGCACCCGCCCGGCCGCGACCCTCGACATGTTCGGGGAGGGCAACCTGCGCGACCGCCTCACGGAGGTCATCCGCGACCACAACCTGGGCGACCGCGTCACCCTGCACGGGGCCGTCCCGCGCTCGACGGTGCTGGCACGCCTGCCCCAATTCGAGGTGCTGCTCGCGCCCAGCGTCTACGAGACCTTCCACCTGGCAGTGCCCGAGGCGGTCGCCGCCGGACTGCCCGTGCTGCTGACCCGCAGCGGCGGACCGGAGGAGGCGCTGGGCGACACGCGTCGGCTGTGCGCCGAATTCGTCGACGTCAACGACGACAGCGAGGAACTCCTCGACGGCATGCGCAAGCTCGAGGCCCGTCTCCCGGAGCTGGACCTGAACCTGGCCCGCTCCGAACTCAATGCCCGCTTCGGGCCGGGCGCCGTCCGCAGCCACCTGGCGAAGCTCTACGGCGAGGACGAGTGGGGCCCGCTGCCATCCGTCATGCCCGCACCCATGCAGACGCTGCGGTCCCGGCCCGAGCAGCTCGTGGTGTTCGCGCGCCGCACATGGCGATCGCTGGCGGTGGAGCCGCAGATCGCCGTCGCGAAGGAGGAGGGTTTGGAGGTCACCACCGTCGGCGTGCCGCAACCCAAGGCACCCGCCAAGCCGCTGACCGTGCCGCAGCGCGCGCTGCGGAAGGGGCGCCGTCTGCTGGCGCAGGTGTTGCCCTCCACGCCTGATGCGGCAGCCGGGCCCACCTGCGCACTGCTGGGAGACCTGACGTCCGCGGCCGACGCCTCGGCCTACTGGGACGCCAACCCCGGGGTGGTGGTGGTCCCGGAACTGGACCCGACGCTGCTCGGGCGGCGCGCCGTCGACGCCGGCTGAGGGACCGCCGTCAGGACTCTTGGGTTCAGGGCCGGAGTGTGAGGGTGTAGAGCCTCGTGGTGTCGATGATCTCGAGGCCGCGGGACACCAGGACCTTCTCGGCGTGGGCATCCTCTGTGTGTGCGAGCACCCGCCGGCAGCCGACGTTGCGGGCCAGCGCCAGGCGGGCATCCACCGTGGCGGTGTAGGCGCCCAGGTGGCGGTACTCCGGCAGCGTCGCACCCGCCTCGAGCATGCCGACGTCCCCGTCGACCATCAGGCGTGCGATCGCTGCGGGTTGATGGTTGAGCCACACCACGACGTCGTGCTTGGAGCGTTCCTCGAGTGGGATGTCGGCCAGCGCCTCGGCGACGACCGCGGCAACCTCGGGGCCCATCGGCGGCGTCCCCCACAGTGCTGCGCTGACACGGAAGGCGGCCGCGAGGGACCTCCCGCTACCGGTGACCTCCACGAGTCGCTGGGGTGTGCGGACCGGTAAGGCGTCCAATGCAGTTCCAAGGACATGACCCTCGACCTCCACGGTGAACCCCCGCTCCAGCATCGCCCGCTCATGGTGTCCGGGGGTGAGGCGGTGACTGGTCAGGCACCGGATCGTGGCGGAGCCGTGGGTGCGTGCCAGCTCCAGGATCTCCGGCAACCACTGCGTCCTGCGGGTGTCGTCGATGCGGCCCCTGGGTGAGAGCAGCAGTTGTGTGTCATCCACCTGAGCGTGGTGGAACGGGGTCCAGATCGCATCGCGCCGGCCCGGGCCCTCATCGTCGCGCCACCGGAGACGTCGCAGCATGCTGCGGTCCACCGTCCTGGCCAGCGTCTCGTCGTCGCACTCCATCCGGCGGAGTCTAGCGGCGTTCATCCGCGCGAGAGCACTCAGAAGTCGGCGGCGATGGACTCCAGTTCACCTGCGCCCAGGTCGCCCTCGAGCAGGGTCAGCAGCATGGTGTCGCCGCGCTGCCTGCCCGCCTCGGACCACAGCACTCCGTCCACATCCCACTGGCCCAGCCAGGTGTCCGAGGAGGACCCGGACTCGGTGACGGTCGTCCCGATGCAGGCACGCTTCTGGGCGGTCCAGGCGTCGAAGTACTCTGCCGCCTCAGCCGCCGTGGCGAACTGCATGGCGACGCTCACACCCGGTTTGTCGTCGGCCAAGAGGTTGCCCTCGAGTGCCGCGACGGGTTCAGGTGCGTCCGTGGTGGCGGCGGCGCATCCGACGGCGAGGACGTCGGTGCCCTTGGTGGCGGGATCGAGCTCATGGAGCCAGGTGCCGTTTCCGATGAAGCCTTCCTCCTCGGAACCCTCGCGGATGTCACCCTGCCAGCCCTCGGGCTGCGGGAGCGATGCGTCATCCAGGTCACCGGCGGTGGTGGCGGCGGGGGACATGGGGTTCACGGTGCGCGCGGCGGCGGCGGTGCTGGTGCCTCGGGGGTACTCGAAGTGGTGCCAGTCCCAGCCGTCGAACCACCGGAAACCCTGACCCTCGAAGGCTTTCACGGACGCCGAGTTGGGGGTGTGCAGACCGGGCACGCTCGCGGGACGGTTCGTGGAGTACTTCGCCGATGGCCACCACTTGCCTCCTGGATCCCGGTACGGGTTCTGGACGGGATTGAAATCGACGGCCTTGCCGTAGGAGTGCGGCGACATGGCTGAGGGGTTGCCCACCACACGCCGGCAATTGAAGGCCGAGGTGTTGTTGGCGGCCATCATCGCTTCATCCGAGCCGCTCCACACGTTGGGGTTGCGCATCTGGGCCACGGGGAACCCGGCAGCGAACACCTCCTCAAAGGCGTCGGCCACCTTGGCCGCGAGGTCGGCGCGGACGATGATCTCGCCGCGATGGAGATCGCCGTCCATGTCCCACTGGTTGATGCGGATGGTGCGCAGGTCGTCGGCGCCGAGGGGGCAGCCCAGCCTGTGGGTGAAGCGGATCTCCTCCGATGTGGTCCGCGAGATGACGGTGTCAGGCGTGGGGTTCACCGGGGTGGTGGGAACCACGGCCGGAGTGTTGGCTCCTGCGAACTGCACCACGTTGTTGAACACCCACTTGGTCCGCCATGAGTAGCGACGGCCGTCGAAGTGGGGCACCGTGGCCAGGATCTGCGAGCGACAGCCGTTGCCGCCGGACCAAGCGGTGTCACACTCGGTCTTCCATTTGCGGCCGGCGATGGTGTGCTCCCCGGTGGTTGCCAACGGGTTGCGCGCCCAGTCCTTGCGGGGGCTGGGCTTGTAGAGGAGGTTGTTGAACGTCCAGCCGTTGCTGGTGACGAACTGCCGTCCGCTCGCGGTGGCGACGGTGGCCCAGATCTCCGTGCGGCACCGCACCACGGTGGAGGAGTAGGTCTCGCACTTCTCGCGCCACTGGCGGCCACCGGAGGTGTACTCCCGCCAGCCGACGGCCTCGGCGGGTGCGACGGCGACCATCCCCACCAGCAGACCCAACGCCACCATCAGGACCGGCATCCGCCGGCGCATCATCACTGTCTGCAGGGATGCCATCACTTCTCCTCGTGGACCAGGACGATCTTGCCGACGTTGTCGCCGCTCTCGAGCAACTCATGGGCCCTGCGGACCTCGCGGAACGGGATGTGGGTCTCCGGGGCGGGTTTGATGCGGCCGTCGGCCACCATGGGCCACACCAGATCCACCACCCGGGCGCAGATCTGCGACTTCTCAGCGTCGGAGCGGAACCGGAGCGACGTCGCCGTCACGGTGCCCATCTTCTGCAGCAGTTTGGCGATGTTGAGGGTGCCCTTGGTGCCGCCCTGCATGCCGATGATGACCATGCGGCCACGCCGGGCCAGGGCGTCGATGTTCAGCTCCAGGTACTTGGCACCCATGATGTCGAGGATGACGTCGGCGCCGTTGCCGTCGGTGGCGTCCCCCAGCCCCTGCACCCAGTCGCCGTGGTAGTCCAGGGCGATGTCGGCGCCGTGTTCGCGGCAGTGTTCCAGCTTCGCCTCGGTGCCTGCCGTGGTTGCCACCCTGCAGCCCAACGCCTTCGCGTACTGGATGGCGAAGGTGCCGATGCCGCCGGAACCGCCATGCACGAGCAGCGTCTCACCGGAGGTGAGGCCGGCCACGTCCATGTTGGAGACCACCGTGGCCGCCACCTCCAGCAGTCCGGCCGCGGTCACCAGGTCGATGCCCGGGGGCGGGGGAATGAGCTGGCCCGCCGGGGCCACGAAGTATTCCGCGTAGCCGCCACCTGACAGCAGGGCCACCACCTCGTCACCGGGCTTCCACTGCGTCACGCCGTCACCGACGGATTCGACGATGCCGGAGGCCTCCAACCCGATGGTGTCGGTCACACCGCGGGGCGGGGGGTAGTGGCCCTTGCGCTGCAGGATGTCGGCGCGGTTCACGCCCGAGGCGACGGTGCGCACCAGCACCTCCCGCTGTTGCGGCTGGGGCGTGGGCACCTCACCCAGTTCCAGCGCGTCGATGTCTCCCGGGGTGGCAACGATGACAGCATCCATTGCCCCACCTTGTCACACCGGGTGCGTGTTTCCGGGTGGCCAGGCCAGGGTCCGCCGGGACGTGAAGAGGCGCGGCGAGCCGTCGACGGGGTCGATGAACGACAGGCTGCGGGCCAGCAGCGCCAACGGACTCGAGAAGTCGTCGATGTCGATGTCTCGCACTTCCGGGTACAGGGGGTCGCTGGCCAGGGGGATGCCGAGCATCGTGAAGTGCGCACGGATCTGGTGCGTGCGGCCGGTGACGGGGCGCACCTTGTAGCGGCCCCAGCCGTCGCGCTCCTCCAGCAGGTCGATGTGGGTGCGCGAATTCGGTGGCAGGTCCAGCATCTCCGCCTGCATGGTGCCCACGTGTTTCACGAGGTGGGACTCCACGTCGCGCGGGAACTCCAGGCCGGGCCGCACGGGGGCGATGGCCTCATAGGTCTTCTCGACCACACGGTCGCTGAAGAGCGTCTGGTACGGCGCCCGCCACCGCGGCTCCGTGGTCATGAGCAGCACCCCCGCCGTGGCCCTGTCCAGGCGGTGCGCCGCCGTCAGCGTTGGCAGGTCCAGCTCGCGACGGGCGCGCACCACGGCGCTCTGCAGGACGTGCCGCCCGCGGGGGATGGTGGACAGGAAATGGGGCTTGTCGAACACCACGAGCCGCTCGTCGCGGTGCAGCACCACCAGTTCACCCGGCACCTCCACCTCCTCGCGTAGCCGACGGTGGAACCAGATGAACGTGTGGGGCCGGTACGGCTCGTCACCGGTCAGCGGCGCCCCCAACGGGTCGACGAACGCGCCGTCCCTGAGCATCGGATCCACCTCGTCGCGGGCGGGGCCCAGCTTGGTGAGGAGGAAGTCGCGCATCGTCGGCCATGGAAAGGGGTTGGCGGGATCCCGGTCGGGGGTACGCACCCATGCGGCCTGCAACCCGTGGCGGGGAGGCAGCGGTGACTTCTTCTGCACGCTACCATTGTGGCCGCTGCCGCAACTGCAGTGGCGAGGTCGCATAGTGGACTAGTGCAGCCGCCTTGAAAGCGGCCGAGTGGTAACGCTCCGTGGGTTCGAATCCCACCCTCGCCGCCAGAGCCCTACGATGCAGGCATGGCCGCATCCACGTACACCATTGTCCCCCGCACCGCTGTCCGTGCCTTCCTCATCTCCGCGATCGCCAGCGTCGTCGGCGCCGGACTCATCGTCTGGGCCCTCGCCAACCACTGGCACCCCTCAGTGGCGGTGATCGGCACGATCATCCTGGCGGCCGGTCTGGTGCTGGCGCTGCTCGCCTGGCTCGCCCAGCGCGCGTCGATCGCCGAGCTGGTGCTCAACGAGGACGGCTACACCGTCGTGACCCGCGACGCGAGCCAGTCGGGGAACTGGGCCGACGTGACGCGCATCACCCGCGCCGTGGACGGTGGCCAGGTCACCATCCACGAGGGCGAGGAGAAGCGCACCCGTCTGCAGTTCCACAGTGACAACCCAGCGCAGATCGACGAGATCCTCGCCGAGATGGGCGAGCGACTCGACGCCGCCAAGGGCTACACGACCTGGGACGGCTCCTAGACCGGGTGTCTTCTCGACAGGGTTACTTCTGAAACAGGGTCGCTTCTAGACAGGGTTGTACGCGCAGGCGTCCTCGACGCCCTGGGCACCCTCCACCAGCGTGGGGGAGGGACTGGCCGACACCTCGGGTGTCGGGCTCGGCGTCTCCGACGGGGTGGCCGGCGCGCTGCTGGTGGGCGCTTTGGTGGCCGACGGCGGCGTCGAAGCTGTGGCGGAAGTGGCCTTGATGGCGTCCTGCACGGCCGCCTGCATGGCCTCGAAATCCGGGTTGCCGTAGTCGTAGCCGTTCTTCCCCGGGGAGAAGACCAGACGGTTGATCTTCGCGTCCTTCACCTTCAGGGACAGGCTCACCATCGGCTCCAGCACCTGCTGCGGGATGTCGGTCATCACCATGTCGGCGGATGCGGCGGCGATGGCTTCGTAGGAACTCAGCATCGTCGCTGGGTTGGCCTGCTTGATGATGGCGTTGACGAGACACGACTGGCGGGCCATGCGGGCGTAGTCACTGCTCTCCGAACGGCTACGGGCGTACCACATGGCGTCGTACCCGTTGAGATGCTGGTCCGGTCCTGGTGTCAAGTAGCCGTTGGGCTTCCGGCCCTTCGTGTCGCCACCCCTCGGCAGACGTTCGTTGATGTTGACTGTGACACCGCCCATGGCGTCGATGAGGCGTTGAACGCCGTCGATGTTGAGGAGCGTGAAGTAGTCGATCTTCAGCCCCGTGATGCCCTCGACGCCCTGCTTCATCGCCTCGGCTCCGCGGTACGTTTGTCCCTCGAAGAGGTGGGGATACTCCAGTTCCGTCTTCTCCCACAATGCGTTGATGAACCATTGCGCGGGGTCGCCCTCGCCCCGGAAACCACGCGGGAACTCCTTGGCCATCTCGGAGCCCTCGGGGAAGGGGGTGTACTGCACGTTGCGGGGGATCTGGACGATGGTGGTGGCGCCCGTGGCGGTGTCGATGGAGGCCACCATGAGGGTGTCGGCCCGCAGGCTGAACTCCTTGTCGCGGGAATCGGCGCTGTCGGCGCCGATGAGCATGATGTTCAGCCGCGGGGTGTCCTTCCACGGGTTCTTCTCCTTGGCGTCGATCGACGGCCGGGAGGTGGATTTGATCTCATCCTGCGGGGCAAAAACGGTGCTCACCAGCTTCTGCTGGTCGTAGGCGTAGCGGGCCGCCAGCGCGGCGGAGCCTGCGACGCCGAAGCTCAGCGCCGTCACCAGCAGCGCGCCCAGTGCACGCTGGAGCCAACTCCAGCCCTTGGGACGTGTCAACAGGTGCGTACCGGCGATCAGGGCCACCCAGACGAGTCCGGCTGCCACGACGGCGACGGTTAGGGTGCGCAGTTCCACGGGATTGACGGCGAAACCGGCGAAGTTGCCGAGGTCTGCGGAGGCGGAGGACCCCGCCCAGGCGATGGCGCCCAGAAGGGCGACGGGGAACACCACACCCAGCACCTTGGCGAACCGTGGCTTGGCGCCCAGGAGCCCGAGGCCCGGCAGCACCGTGCTCGCCACCGTCAGCACGGCTGTCCGCCCCAGCGCAGCGGTGAGTGCCACCACCACCGCCAGCGCAACGCCGATGATCCACATCAGCGATGAGCCCGTGGCTGTGGCCGCGATGGCTGTGGCCACCAGAATCACGGCCGCGACCGCGAGGGTCATCGTCAGTCGTCCTCGTTGGGTCACGGCGATCCTGTCGGTTGGGGAACGTGCCGGGTCGCCCACAGACACATCCGGTGCGGGGTCGTCGGGCAGCTCATGCATGGGACGGACCTCAGTGGCGTCGTCGGCGTCCGGGACGCCGCTGTCACGGGAAGGGTCAGGCGTGGGTCGATAAATGTCGTCGAAGCCATGCTTCGGGTCATCGTTGCGAGGCACGGCCCGATTGGGGTGCTGTTCATCGCTCATGTGGGTCCGCCCTCCTGTGGGATGAGTTTAGGCGAGTGCGCAGCGGGGACACAGTCGAGGCGTTTTGGTACTGCTCTTCGGCCTCCGCTACCCTTGTCCGGGCGTGGAGGTGTCGCCTAGTCCGGTCTATGGCGCCCGCCTGCTAAGCGGGTTTGGGGCTTCAACCCCATCGAGGGTTCAAATCCCTCCACCTCCGCCACGCACGCATCCCCCGGCCCTGGCCGGGGGGTGTCCCGCCCCGGGACCCACGTTTTGGTGGTGGGGGAAAGGTGCGCGTATAGTTTGGGACTGCCCACAGGGCAAGCGCTCGTGGCTCAACGGATAGAGCACCTGACTACGGATCAGGAGGTTGCAGGTTCGAATCCTGCCGAGCGCGCAGCAGGCCCGGCCCTACCGGCCGGGCCTTTTGTGTGCCCCTCGCCGGCACGAGACATCGTGGGTGTTGGCGCTGCACACGAGGAGGAGAGCACGTGACGGAGATCTGGGCACACCGTGGGGCGTCGGCCTACGCGCCCGAGAACACCATCCCCGCGTTCAGGCTCGCGCTCGAGCAGGGCGCCCAGGGCATCGAACTCGATGTGCAGCGCACCGCCGACGACCATCTGGTGGTCCTGCACGACGAGACGATCGACCGCACCTCCAACGGCTTCGGGCGGGTGGTGGACTTCACGCTGGAGGACCTGCGCCGCATCGACTTCTCCAACGGTTTCATCGGGCAGCGCAACGTCCGGATCCCGACACTCACGGAGGTCCTCGAGCTGGTGCAGCCCACCGGCGTGACCCTCAACATCGAACTCAAGAACTCCATCGAGCCGTACCCGGGCATGGAGTTGGAAGCAGCCGCGCTCGTGGCTGAGGCCGGGATGACGGAACAGGTGCTGTTCTCCTCGTTCAACCACCCCACGCTGGCGAATCTGCGCGACATCGTCCCGCCGTCGCAGATAGGGGTGCTGTACTCCGACGGGCTCTACAACCCGTGGCAGTACGCCCGTTGGATCGGTGCGCGTTCCCTGCACCCGAGCTGGCGGGCGCTCCGGCAGCCGGACTTCGTGTGGTTGGCGCACGAGGCAGGGGTCAAGGTGCATGTTTGGACCGTCGACGAGGAGAAGGACGTGGCCCACGCACTGGAGATCGGTGTCGACGCCCTCGTGACGAACTTCCCCGACCGGGCGCGACGAGTAGTGCGGTTGGGTCGCTAACCTTCGTCGCATGACCAACCCATTCCACTCCGAGCTCTGGGACGAGGTCCCCGGCTTCGACTTCACCGACATCACCTACCACCGGGCGCGCAAGGTTCCGGCGGTGCGCATCGCCTTCAACCGGCCCG
>JBBSRQ010000127.1:0-9261 GCA_038242845.1 Propionibacteriales bacterium
CCTGAACGCCACCCGGGTGGTTCAGGGGCTCATCGATGCCGGGCATCGAGTGCTCTGGTACGCGGGACGCCAGTTCGCACAACACATCGTCCGAATCGGCGCCACCCCGGTGCCGTTCAGCAGGGCCGAGGACTTCTCCGGTGGAGGGTTCGACCGTTTCGTTGCCTCCGGCACCCGGGACGGCCTTCCCGTCATCCGTGAGCTCTACCGTGAGGTGCTCGTGCGGCAGTCACGCGCCCAGTTGCACGACATCGAGGAATGTCTCGAGCGTGAATCCGTCGACGCGGTGATCTCCGACACGCTCATGCTGGGGGCAGGGCTGGCGGCGGAGCGACGCCGGGTGCCGTGGGCCACCATCGGCGACGGCCCGCTGCTGTGGAACGATCCCGACACACCGCCGTTCGGTACCGGTCTGCGACCCATGTCCGGGGCCCCGGGCCGACACCGCAACCTGACGGTCAATCGTGCGATTGACCGGTGGTTGTTCAGGGACGCGCACACCGCCTTCAACGTCCTTCGCAGCGAACTGGGGCTGCCCCCTCATCCGTCGCTCCAGTCGGCCGGCGTGTCACCGCACCTCCACATGCAGGGGTGCAGCCCGTCGTTCGAATACCCCCGCAGCAACTTGCCGGATCACATCTCGTTCATCGGAGCGTTGGGCCCCGGCCCCGGATTCGCGCCGCCCGTGCCGACGCGCCTGCTGCGTGCCAACCGGACGCGCCCCCTCGCCTTCGTGACACAGGGCACGCTGCGTCACAACCTGGCCGAACTGGCCGCTCCCGCAGCCCGTGCGTTGGTCGACGACGGCTTCGACGTCCTGGTGGCTGCCGGCAACGGCGTTCGTGACGGCCTCGATGCCGTTCGCGTCGCCGACAGCCGCATCGTTGTGGTCGACACCGTGGACTACCACGCCGCGCTGTCCGAGGCCGATCTCTTCGTGACCAACGGCGGGTACACCGGGGTCACGCTCGCCCTGGCCGCGGGGGTCCCGGTCCTGCAGGCCGGCGCCACGGAGGAGAAGCCGGACATCGGTGCCCGTCTCGAATGGGCCGGGGTCGGTACCTCGTTGCGCCGTACCCGACACACGGCCGCTCCGCTGCGCCGGGCTGCACGACGGCTCATGGATTCAGCTGCACGGGTGGCGGCGTCCGAGCGGCTGGCGCATGAGATGTCCCACTACGACGCCGCGACGCTGGGGGCGGGCCTCGTAGCCGAACTGGTCGGAGTTCGCAAACGATGACCGACGACGAGGTCGTTCTCTCATTCGACCACGTGTCCAAGCGCTTCACATCGCGGACCGCTGCGGTGACCGCGACCGACGACGTCTCCGCGCTGGTGCGTCGAGGTGAGCGGGTGGCTCTGCTGGGTGCCAACGGCGCGGGAAAGACAACGTGCATGGACCTGATGTGTGGCGTCACGGCACCGACGTCGGGCAGGGTCCGGGCGCTGGGCACGTCTCCTCGTCTGGCGGTGAGGGAGGGCAGGCTCACCGCCGTGCTGCAGACGGGGGGTCTGCTGCGCGATCTCACGGTGCGGGAGACGGTCCAGGTCATCGCCGCGCTGCACCGGCGACGTGATCGCACCGAGGCGGTACTGGCTGAGGCCGGGCTGACCGCGCTCACCAAACGCCTCGTCGGCCGCTGTTCCGGTGGGGAACAGCAGCGACTCAAGTATGCGTTGGCGCTGATTCCCGACCCCGAGGTGCTAGTGCTCGACGAACCGGCGTCCGGGTTGGATCAGGAGGGCCGCGCGGCGCTCTGGGAACACGTCAGGCAACGCGCGCTCCACGGCACCACCATCATCCACTCGACCCATCACCTCGACGAGGTCGAGCCCCTTGCAGACCGTGTCCTGCTCCTGCGCCGTGGGCGGCTGGTGGCTGATCGACTGGTCAGCGACCTGACGGGGGCCGGGGCGCAGAGGATGATCACGGCCCGACTTCCCGGGGCCGACGTCCTGGCACGGTCGGTGCAGGAGCTGACCGGCATCCGCGGGGTGCGTGACGACGGGTCAACTGGCGCCGACATCCGCCTCGTCGCAGACGCGCGATCCTCGGACGAGGTCATTGCCCGGCTGCTGCGCGACCATGGGGGATCGGAACTGATGGCGGGGCCCAGGACGCTGGAGGCGGCGCTGGCCGACCTGACGGACGAGGTGGCCTGACATGCTGCGAAGCTTCGTCGCGGTTGAGTTGAAGCGGTTGGCGCGTGACCCCGTGACCGTGTTCTTCGTGGCGTTGTTGCCCGTCTTCCTGTTCCTCGCCTACGCGTACGGGGTGTCCCTGCCCACCGGGTCCCTCGGCATCGAGGACGTGAACGCCTACGTGATGATCGGGATGGCCGCTTTCGGGGCCGCGACGGCTGCCGCCAGCGTCAGCGGGCACGCAGCAGTCGAGCGGCTGCAGGGGTGGGGACGGCAGCTGGGGCTCACCCCGTTGACCGATGGCGGCTACGTCGCCGTCAAGGCGTGCGTTGCCATGGTCGTTGCTGCGGTACCGATCCTCGGGACATTCTTCGTGGGCTTCCTCGCCGGGGTGCGTCTCCCACTGCCGACGTGGCTCCTGAGCGCAGCCGTGCTGCTCGTGGGGTCTGCCATGTGGGCCGCTTACGGGCTCATCCCCGGGCTCGCCTTCCGCAGCGAGGCGGCCGTGACGGCTGCCACCGGGGGAATAGTGATTCTGGCGTTCCTCGGCAACGTGTTCGTGCCGCTCCAGGGGACGGCGTTGGCGGTGGCGCGGTGGACCCCGCTGTACGGGTATGCAGCTCTTGCCCGTCATCCCGTCACGGGAGGTCAGCCGATGCTTGCCGATGGTTCCGACCCGGAGGCGTGGTGGATGCCGATGCTCAGCGTCATCTGTTGGGGCCTGTTGTTTGCCGCCACCTCCTGGAAGCTGGTCGCCCATTCCCGCTCACGCGACTGAGAGGTGCTCCAGTGCGTCGACCGCTCCGAGCAGTCCGTCCTCGGCCCGGAGGGCATCGGCCACACCTGCGGCCGCCCGGGCGTAGGCGTCGGCTGTTTCCCCATTGACCAGTGACCGGATACGTCGTGCCAGCGCAGAGGTGGTCAGCCGCCAGCGCGGAACCCCCGGGGGGCCCGCGCCCAGCGCGTGGACACGGCGGGCATAGTATGCCTGGTCGCCGAGGTGTGGCACCACCATGGCGGGGCGCCCGGCAGCCAGCGATGCGTACGTGGTTCCTGCGCCCCCGTGGTGCACGACGGCCGCCACGTGAGGCATCAGCGCCGCGTGTGGGACGCCCGGTGCGTTGTGGGCGATGGTGTCCACCGCGCCGGTGGGCAGGGCCGCAGTCTGCAGCACCACCCTCCTGCCAGCCGCCCTCGCGGCGTCGAGGAACATGTCGACGTCGCGGGAGGGTGAGACGACAGGGCAGGTACCGAAGGTCATGAGTACCGGTGGTTGACCAGCGGTGAGGAAATGGTGCAGCTCAGGAGTCAACTGATGGGCATCGGTTGCCATCGGTGGGTTGATCCATCCCGTCTGGCGCAACCACGGGGGCCATTGATGGGAAGGGGGTGTGAGCGTGGGGCTGGTGGCGAGAAGCACGGGTCCACCGCCCAGCGGACGAACGCGTCGACCCTGCAGACGTCGCGCCATGTCGGCGGTGTGGGACGCGGCCAGTTGCTCGCTTAGCCACCACATCACGGAGGATCCGAGTAGTGCGGCCATGCGGCCACCGGCGGGGGGTGCAAGTGCGCTGCTTGCGGCCGAGTCTGCGGGTAGCAGCGGCGCGAACAGGACGGGGACCGTGCGGGCACCGAGGTGTTCCCCGAGGAGACGGGATGCACCGGCCGTGACGATTCCCGTGACGATGACGTCGCCGGGGCCGACGACGTTGGTGAGGACGTCGTTGACGAGCGACGCGGACCGGTGCAGTCGGCGCAGCATCGTGGCATACATGACCCCGGGTTGGGCGAGGGCCAACGCACGCCACATGGCGTCATCCGGCCAGAGCGCTGTTGTGTCAGCGGGTACCGGTACGTAGTCCACACCCAGTGAGGTGGCTGCACCGGCGTAGGGGGCCAGGCCGATGACGACCGCCTGATGCCCACGCTGTGCCAGATGTGACGCAAGGGCGATCTGGGGCAGAACGTCGCCCAGGGAGCCGACGCCTGCGAGGATGTACCTCACGACGCGACCCTCGACGTCACGTCAACTGTTGCGGAGGCGGGATCGCGCAGCACGCCGTTTGATGGCCCTGCGTTCGTCCTCGCTCATCCCGCCCCAGACGCCGTGGTCCTGACCAGCTTCAAGAGCCCAGGCCAGGCATTGTTCGCGAACCTCACAGCGCTGGCAGATCTTCTTCGCGTCTTCAATCTGCTGGAGGGCGGGGCCGGTGTTTCCCACGGGGAAGAACAACTCGGGGTCCTCCGTGAGGCAGGCAGCCTTGTGGCGCCAATCCATGTGTGTGACACACTCCTTCGGTCGGACTTCCCGCGAACCGGGATTCCGTGGGGGGTAGTTTTGGGGGCTAGAGAAACCTACTCGCAGTACCCACGATAGACAACCCCCGGGTCATCGGGCGGTTGTCCGGGGAATGCCCGGTCGGGGAATTTGCACGTTCCGGGGTGCTGGAGGCACGCTTCGAGACATGCATCGCCTCTCACACGTGTTCGAGCCGCCCTCCTTGGGCATCGCCATCCTGGGTACTGCGCTGTCGGGATTCGGCATCATCGGGGTGGGTGTCGGCTCGATCGCGGACGCGCGTGCCGGGTTCGGCATCGGCATCGGGGCCGTCCTGATCGGCTACGGGCTCATCGTCCTGCTGGGCGCATGGCTGGGACTGCGCCGCAGTCCATGGGCCCGGGGACTCATCGTCGCCCCGGCGCTGCTGCACGTCGCCACGGCCGTCAGCCTGCTCTCCTCCGACGACAAGCCGCAGGTCTTCGGCGCGGCCGTCGCCCTGGTGCTGCTGGTGGTCGTCGTCGTGGCTGCCGTCCTGCCGGCCACCCGCGAGGCACTCACCGGTCCTGCTGGCTCCGACGACGCGCCGTAGCCCCTCAGGCCAGGCGGCCCGCACCCTTGGCGGGGGTGGCCGTGAACCACTCCGGACAGCGGTGCCCAGCCGCGACGAAGGCCGCCGCGATCTCGCGGGCTATGGTCTCGCCCTCACCGGTGCGGCAGAGCGCGATGACACAGCCGCCGAAACCGCCGCCGGTCATGCGCGCACCGAGGGCGCCCGATGCCCTGGCCACCTCAACGGCCAGGTCGACGGTGTCCACGGTGATCTCGTAGTCGTCGCGCATGGACGCATGTGAGGCATCCAGCAGGGGCGCCAGGTCCGCGAGCCTGCCCTGGCGTGCCACCTCGTAGGCCTCCAGCGTGCGGGAGTTCTCGGTGACGACGTGGCGCACGCGCTTGCGCATCACCTCGTCGTCCAGCCTCGACAGTGCATCCTCCAGGTCGGTGACGTCCCGCAGCGCCGGGATCCCGAGGATCGCCGCGGCCTGCTCACAGGATGCGCGGCGGGCGCCGTACTCACCGTCGACGTGGCTGTGGGGCGTCTTGGTGTCCAGGACGAGCATCTCGAAGCCCTGCTCCGCCATCGGCAGCGGCACGTGCACCCCTTCCAACGACCTGCAGTCCAGGAACAGGCCGAAGTCCTCCTTGCACAGTGTGCTGGCGGCCTGGTCCAGCAGGCCCGTCGGTGCTCCGACGTAGGCGTTCTCCGCGAGCCTGGCGATCTTGGCGCGTTCCATCGGCTCGATGTCGAGACCGTACAGGTCGCACATGGCGGCGACGACGGCGCACTCGATGGCGGCCGAGCTCGACAGCCCGGCACCGAGCGGCACGTCGGATGTCAGCACGAGGGTGGTGGCCCCCACCCGGAATCCGGAGGTCTGCAGCGCCCACACCACACCGGCGAGGTAGGCGGACCAGCCACCCGTGCCCGGCTGTAGGGCCGACACGGCCACTTCCACGCGCTCGTCGAGCTCGAGGGAGTACATGACCACCAGGTCGTCGTCGCGCCGTCCTGCCGCCACCACCGCCATCTTGTCCAGCGCGAACGGCAGCACGAAACCGTCGTTGTAGTCCGTGTGCTCGCCGATCAGGTTCACCCGACCCGGTCCGAACCACAGCCCTTCCGGTTCGCTCCCCGCGATCTCCGCGTAGGTGGCCCGCAGGGCGCGTGCGTCTGTCGAAGGTTGCATTCAGTCCTCCTCGTTGTCGAGACGTGCCAGCCAGGAGACCAGCCGCTCGAAGGGATACGTCAGATTTGGAATTCAGATCCACAACTGTCCACACTGCTCGGCGAGCCAGTCGAGGGGTAGTTTTTCATGGCACCGCCGGGCCTGGAGTCTCTCCAGGCCCGGCGGTGAAGTACATGGGCGCGGTCAGTCCCCGAACGCGGCTTCGAGCAGCTCAGTGGCCTGCGCCAGGTGGACCTTGTGGGAGCCCACCGACGGAGCCGAGGCCCACGGGCGTGCCACACGTTTCATCGTCAGCGTCGTTTCGGAGTGGTGTGCCACGGAGTTGGGCAGGTGTACCGAAAGGAAGGGCCAGGGTCCCTGGTTGGCGGGCTCGTCCTGCACGAACCGGATGTCGGTGACATGGGAGTAGCGGCTGAGGATCTTGGCCACCTCCGCGCCCGGCAGCGGGTAGAGACGTTCCAGGGCGACGATGGCCACCTTGCCGTCCAGACCGCGTTTTGCGCGCTCCGTGACGAGCTCCCAGCGGATCTTTCCGGAGCAGAGCATGACGCGCTCCACCTGCGACGGGTCCTCGATGGTGGGGTCGTCCAGTGCCGGGTTCCAGCGCCCGGAGGTGAACTCGTCCGGCATGGACGCCGCCTGCTTGCTTCGCAGCATGGATTTCGGCGTGGCGATCACGACGGGCCGGTGGAAGTTCACGTAGGCGTGCTGGCGCAGCAGGTGGAAGTAGCTGGCCGCCGTGGACGGCTGGCACACGGCCAGTGCGTCCTCGGCACACAGCTGCAGCCACCGCTCGATGCGGGCGGAGCTGTGGTCGGGGCCCTGACCCTCGAAGCCGTGTGGCAGGAGGAGAACAACGCCCGACTTCTGCGTCCACTTGGCCTGTCCGGAGGCAACGAACTCATCGGAGATGATCTGGGCGCCGTTGACGAAGTCGCCGAACTGCGCCTCCCACAGCACCAGGGCGTCGGGACGGGCCACGGAGTAGCCGTACTCGAAGCCGAGCGCTGCGTACTCGCTGAGCAGCGAGTCCCAGACCTCGAAGGTGGCCTGGTCCTTGGACAGGTGCTTCAGTGGCACCCAGGACTCGCCGGTCCTGCGGTCCACGATGGAGGCGAACCGCTGGGAGAACGTGCCACGACGCGAGTCCTGGCCGACGAGGCGCACTGGACGGTGCTCCAGCACGAGCGACCCGAACGCCAGGATCTCGGCGGTGGCCCAGTCGATGGGCCCCTCGAGGATGGCGTCCGCGCGGCGCTGCAGCTGCGGCATCACCTTCGGGTGCGCAGTGAACCCCTCGGGAAGTTCGGTGTGGACGCGCGAGATGAGCTGCATCGCCTCGGGCGTGATCTCGGTGAGGCGCTGGGCCGGCTTGATGGGGTAGTACGGCACACGGCTGTACTCGTCGTCCACCTGGTCCGAGTCCTTGGCGTCACGCACTTCCCGGAACACGTGCTCCAGGCGGCTGCGGAAGCGGTTCATGACGTCCTCGGCATCCGACATCGAGATGTCTCCGCGGCCGATCAGTGACTCAGTGTAGAGGCGACGCACCGAGCGCTTCTGCTCGATGAGGTCATACATGCGGGGCTGCGTGAAGCTCGGGTCGTCGCCCTCGTTGTGGCCGCGGCGGCGGTAACAGATGAGGTCGATGACGACGTCCCTGTTGAACTTCTGGCGGTAGTCGAATGCCAGCCGGGCGGCGCGGATGCAGGAGTCCGGGTCGTCGCCGTTCACGTGGAGGACGGGCGCGGCGATGGCCTTGGCCACGTCCGTGCAGTACGTCGAGGAACGGCTCTCCGCCGGGGCGGTGGTGAAGCCCACCTGGTTGTTGGCGACGATGTGGATGGTGCCACCGGTCTTGTAGCCGCGGAGTTGGCTCATCTGCAGCGTCTCGAACACCACGCCCTGACCGGCGAACGAGGCGTCACCGTGCAACAGCAGCGGCAGGACGGGGTAGTCGCCTGAGCCCAGCACGTCCTGCTTGGCACGCGCGATCCCCTCCACGACCGGGTTCACCGCTTCCAGGTGGGACGGGTTGGCGGCCACGGAGGTGTTGATGGTGGCACCGTTGGAAGACACGAAGGAACCCTCGGACCCGAGGTGATACTTGACGTCGCCCGTGCCACTGCTGATGTCGAGGCTGCCGTCGAACTCGCGGAAGATCTGGCCGTACTTC
Organism: Propionibacteriales bacterium; assembly: GCA_038242845.1. GTDB lineage: Bacteria > Actinomycetota > Actinomycetes > Propionibacteriales > Propionibacteriaceae > Arachnia. The sequence goes on from JBBSRQ010000127.1 coordinate 8,345, forward strand.
TTGCCGACGATGTTGGCCAGCACGTTGAGCCGGCCACGGTGCGGCATGCCGATGCAGACCTCGTCGAGGGAATCGTCGGCCGCCTGCTGACAGACCTCGTCCAGGAGCACGATGAGGGACTCGCCGCCCTCCAGGGAGAAACGCTTCTGTCCCACGAACTTCGTCTGCAGGAAGGTCTCGAAGACCTCGGCCTCGTTCAGCTTGTCGAGAGCGTGCATGTGCTCTTCGTGGGTGAGCGGCTTCAGGGGCATCTCCATGCGCTCCTGGAACCATTCGCGCTGGCGCGGGTCAATGATGTGCATGTATTCCACGGCCACGGTGCGGCAGTAGGAGTCCTGCAGGATGGAGAGGATTTCCCGCAATGGCAGGAAGGCACGCTCCTCGTTGAAGAATTTGCCGACGGCGAACTCGCGGTCAAGGTCCCAGATGCTGAGGCCGTGCGTCTCGAGGCGCAGGTCCTCGTGCGAGCGCTGACGGTACTCCAGCGGATCCGTGTCCGCCACGAGGTGGCCAAGCGAGCGGTAGGCGTTGATGAGTTCCAGCACCCGCCCGGTCTTGCTGACCTGGTTGACGCGGTGCGCGTACACGTCCGGCGAGAAGCGCAGAGGCTCGTAGGGGATGCGCAGGGCTTCGAAGACGTCGTCGTAGAAGCCGTTCTTGCCCAGCAGCAACTGGTGCAGGGCCTTCAGGAACTCACCCGACTGGGCGCCCTGGATGACCCGGTGGTCGTACGTGGACGTCAGCGTGGTGACCTTGGAGACGCCCAGTTCGGTGATGCGGGACAGCGATGTGCCCTGAAATTCTGCGGGGTAGTCGATGGCGCCGACGCCCAGGATCATGCCCTGGCCTGTCATGAGACGCGGGACCGAGTGGTTGGTGCCGATGCCGCCCGGGTTGGTGATCGATGTCGTGGTCCC
>JBBSRQ010000128.1:0-8983 GCA_038242845.1 Propionibacteriales bacterium
CCTCGGCGAATCCACATTCGCAAAGTCGCTCGGTGTTGACGGTATTCCGGCGGAAGCCACCGACTCGGCCACCTGCGGCATGATCATGCCCTCCGGTGGCGTCGAGACCGGCGGTGAGGCACCGACCGCACCCAACACCGGCCTGATTGCTGCCGGTGGAGTGCTCATTCTCGGTGGGGCAGCCGTCGCCGTCAGCCGTCGTCGCTCAGCCAGCATCTCCGGACGCTGAGGACGATCATGAACAGCGCCAGGTCACTGCTGCAGTGGCGGGTGCTGGTGGGGGGAATCGCAGGGTTGGTCGGGGTGGGCGTCATCGGCGCCGCCCTGGCCTTCCCCTCCCCCACCTCCCCCGAAGCACTGCCCGCCCCATCGACGGCCACGACACCCACGGTGTCGGCACCGGCCGTCGCCAACAGTTCACCGGCGGCGACGCTCCAGTCCTCGCCCAGCACGTCACCTTCTGCCGCCGGCACCCTCGGGCCCACGGCCACGGCGTCATCGGCGCCCACGGCATCGCCAGCGCCCGCGTCGAGCGTCGCCCCAGCGTCACCCGTCGCGCTGCCGGAGTCAGCGCCCACCCGGGTACGCATCCCCACCATCGGCGTCGACGCCTCCACAGTGGCACTGGGGCTGAACGGCAATGAACTGGAGACACCCGCTGATCCTGACCTGGTGGGCTGGTTCACCGGCGCACACACACCCGGTGCTGCGGGTCGTGCCGTGATGGCAGGCCACCTCACATGGAACGGACGCCACACGGTCTTCGCCAGGCTCCCGGAGCTCAGCGTGGGTTCGGTCGTAGAGGTGGACAGGGAGGATGGCACGACCGCCAAATTCCGTGTCACCGAGGTGTCGACCTTTGAAAAGGACAAATTCCCCACTGCCGAGGTATACGCTTCCACCGACGAACCATCGTTGGTCCTCATCACCTGTGGTGGGGAGTACAGCACGGCAAAGCACTACTACGACTCCAACGTCATCGCCTTTGCCAGCGCCATGGACTGATCGAGGAAGGACGGGGCCACTGCCCATGACCGAGGACGGCCCACCTCCCGCCCCCCGCAGGGCTGCAGAGCCTGCAGGCAACGACCTGCTCGCCGAAGTGTTCTCCCGGGTGTGCGGTGGCAACCAGGAGGCGTTCGCCGAACTCTACGATCTCACCAGCGCCCGTGTGCACGGCTTGGTCCTGAGCGTGGTGCGAGCCCCGGACCTGGCCGCAGAAATCACCCAGGAGGTCTACGTCGAGGTGTGGCAGCAGGCAGCACGCTGGTCCCCCGAGAGGGGCGGCCTTCGGGCGTGGATGCACACCATCGCCCACCGTCGCGCCGTTGACCGGGTGCGCTCCGTCCAGAAGGCGACCGAACGGGACGTGCGTTGGGCAGGAACAACTCGTGAAATCGAACCGGACAGGACGTGGGAGGGCGTGGAGCAAAATCTTGAAGCCGAGGGAGTACGCACCGCCCTCGCGACCCTGAGTGAAGTACAGAAGCAGGCCGTATCACTGGCCTATTACGGCGGATACAGTCATCGGGAGGTGGCCGACATGTTGAACCTGCCACTTGGCACGGTCAAGACCCGGATCCGGGACGGACTGGTGGGGCTGCGCAGCAGGATGGGGGTGACGTCATGATTGACATCCATACCCTCTCCGGCGTCTACGTCGCTGATGCGCTCACCCATCCCGAACTGGACGATTTCGACGCCCACCTGGACGAGTGCACCCAGTGCCGCGACGAGGTGGACGCGATGCGCGAGACCATGGCGGACCTGGGCGCCCTGCACGAGGTTGCTCCCCCGCCGGCCCTGCGTGCATCCATCCTTGGCGCTATCGCCGCCATCCCCCAGGCCCCCGCGGCTTCACAAAGTCCCGCGGCACCGGCAGTCGCCGACGCGCCCCGCCTCACCCCACCCAACGTCATCACCCCGGCCCACGGATTCGGACGACCCCGTCGACCGATCACCTCGTGGCTGGCCGCGGCCGCCGCGGTGTTGGCGGTCGCGCTCGGCGGTGTCACGGTGTGGCAGCAGTCCACCCTGCAATCCATCGAGGCGGCCGACGCGCAACGCGTTGAACTCTTGGCCGCCCCGGACCTGGAGGTGAGCCGGGCAAAGTTGGAGGGGGGTTCGGTCACCTACCTCGTCTCCCAGGGTCGCGGGCAGGCCATCCTCACCGCCTCGGATCTTCCCGACCCGGGCGAGGACCGTTCATGGCAGGTGTGGGTGATGCAGGACGGCGTCCCACGCTCCGGCGCCGTCCTCGACACGGGTGGCCGGGTGCAGGCCTGGGTCGACGGTGTGGCCGGTGGTGAGGCTCTCGCCATCACCAATGAGCCCCGCGGGGGCTCCCCTGCGCCCACGACGGCCAACATCCAGGCCGTCTTCGAGTTCTAGTGGCTACGTCGTAGGTGCGCAGTGCAGCAGGTCGCGTCTGGGGTCTGTCCGCATCACCCGGTAGATTCACTGTCGACGAAAGGGACACCCATCCTCATGCATACAGCCAAGACCTCAGCACTTTCCGCGGCCGCCATCATCGCCCTGCTGGGCATGTCCGCCTGCTCGGACCCCGGCGCGGAAGTCCCGGGCGCGGGCCAGGGCACTGCCGACACCAACGCCAGCCAGCCAGTCGATGTGCCGAACGTGGGCACCGTCGAGGTCCCCGTCCCGGCCGGGGGTGCTGCAGCCCGCATCGGTGACGTGGAGGAAACCATCAGCAAGGTGGCCTGCACGGTACTCAACGGTCAGTGGACCATGAGCGGCGGCGAGGACGACGGCGCCAAGGTGGGAGTGACGGCCACCGAGGACCGCGCCACGGTGCAGACCGCCAGCGTGGTGCTGAGCAACGGCACCGTCGCATCCATGCGCAGTGGTGACAGCGGCAGCGCCACCATCTCGTGGGACGGCGAGACGTTCACCGTCTCTGGTACCGGAGCGGTCATGGACCTCAACGACCCGGACGCCGGGAGTGAGTCCGCGGAGCAGCCCGCGGAGGCCGACTTCGTCATCACCGCCACCTGTCAGGGCTGACGCCCACCCACGCACAACGAGGGTGCCCCACCTGCATGGGTGGGGCACCCTCGTTGTGCGTCGGGACGAAGGCCAGCGTCAGTCGAACAGGCTCTCGTTGCTGTTGATGGTGTCGAACGCCGGAGCGGGCAGGGCGTGCTCGTGCTCGGCTGCAACGACGTCGGAGTGTCCACCGCAACCGTGCTCGAGGCTGACCACCTGGCCGTCGGAGGGTGAGTACGCGTTGGTGCAGGCTCCGAAGAGCGTGCCCAGCGAGCCACGCAGGGCGACGAAGTACCCACACGTGTGACAGGGGGCGGGAGCCTGACGGGACAGTTCGTTGTCTGGTCCCGGGGGGCCGTCGAGCCACCGGACGGCGGCGTCGTCGCGCCCCCACCGGGACAGGACGCGTTCGCGGCCCAGACCGAACTCCCACACCGTGGAGCGCAACTGCGCCCAGTCAGCAGGATCAGCGTCCACCGGGAGGTCGCCCGTGGAGAACCCGGGCTCGAGACGCGGGTCGTCGTCGGGGGTGGGCATGAGCATGCCGGCGACGATGTCACCGCCGCCGATGCGGTCCTCCCACGGCACCCACGGCGGGGCCAGCAGGGCCCCCGCCATCGGCAGGAGCACCACCTCATTGACCGTGCACTCCTTGGCACGGGCAGCGCGGACCACAGTCACGGCCCAGCGCCACTGGTCGTACCCCGGGAGCTTGCACTCGAACGAATGAGTGACCACACGCTCCCCTGCCTCGGCGGCCACGCCCAGGTGCTCGCCGACGGCCTCGGTCCAGGACTGCTCCTCAGCGGAGGCGCGGGCAAGGTCCACGGCCGCTACGGCGGCGGCGTCAAGTTTGGGTGCAGCCATTCACATCTCCAGTTCGTCAGCGACACGGCGCAACAGGTGCGCAACGCTCGCGGCAGTCTTCTCATCAGGGTGGCGATTCCTGCGGTAGTCGTTTCCGATCCCGTCAAGGAGGTTGATGAGGTCCTCCACAATGGGCGCCATCTGTTCGGGCTTCTTGCGGAGGTTCTTCGACAAAGACGGTGGCGCCTCCAACAACTCCAGCGACAATGCCTGCTCGCCGCGGCGACCGTCCATCACCCCGAACTCCACCCGCTGGCCCGCCTTGAGGGCCGTGACCCCCTCGGGCAGCACGGAGGCCCGCACGAAGACGTCGCCGCCGTCATCCTTGGTGATGAACCCGAAGCCCTTGTCGGCGTCGAAGAAGCGCACTTTTCCGGTGGGCACGGCGAACCTCGCTATCTGAGATGGTGGTGAAGACCGCTCAGTCTAACGCGGTGCGCCCGTGCCCGGGCAACCGGCTCAGGCTGGCCGGCTGGCTGCGACGTGACGGAAGTAGTCGGCGTACTGCAGCTTGGAGGCTGCGGCCTCGTCGATGATGACGAACGCCCTGCGGTGGAACTGCAGGATCGAGGCCGGGCACATGGCCGAGACCGGACCCTCGATCATCGCGGCAACGATGTCTGCCTTGTTCTCACCCGAGGCAACCATGACCAGGTTGTGGGCGTCCATGATGGTGCCGAGACCTTGGGTGACGCAGTGCGTCGGGACGGTCTCGCCCTCCGCGAAGAACCGAGCGTTGTCATCCCTGGTCTGCTGCGTGAGTGTCTTCACGCGTGTGCGCGACGAAAAGGAGGACGTCGGCTCGTTGAAGCCAATGTGACCGTTGCTGCCGATCCCGAGGATCTGCACGTCGACACCGCCAGCCTCGCGCATGGCGGCCTCGTACTCCTCGGCGGCCTCCTGCAGGTCCGCCGCGAAGCCGTTGGGGACGCGCACCCTGTTGGGGTTCATCCCCAGCGGCCTGACCACCGTGCGGTCGATCGTCTGCCTGTAGCTCAGCGGGTGTTCCGGGTCCAGCCCGACATACTCGTCCAGGGCGAAGCCGAGCGCGTGGGAGAAGTCCACGTCGCCAGCGGCAGCGCGGCGTTCCAGCTCGGCGTAGAGATTCAGCGGGGAACTACCGGTGGCCAGACCCAGGACCGGGGTCTGCTTGCCTTCCAGTTGGGCGATGACACGATCAGCGGCGACCGCTCCGACGTGTGCCTGGTCCGGGCAGATCACAACTTCCATGACAGACTCCTTGGTCCATGAGCCCCCGCGCATCCGTGCAGGCGTTGCTCATTGTGATCTCGAACATATCGCTCCCGCCTCGTCCACACCGTGCTGGGGGTGAGGTTCTGCGCAAGTGAGCACACGGCCTGAGCAGCAGGGGCGGGTCCGCGACGCGCCGCCCTCTAGGATTGGCCCATGGCTTCCTGGACCGACGGCGCAGCGTACGCCCCCCTCGAGCGCCCCGACGGGTTCGCGACCCCCGAGGTGGCGCCACTGGAGCTCACCGCCCCGGCCACTGCGCAGACCCCGGGGCCGATGCCGACTCCCACGGGTTTCCATCCGAGCGCGCCCACGACACCACTGGAGCAGGTCCGCACCGCACCACCCGCCACACGCAACCCGTCGCAGCCGTTCGAGATTGGTGCCGGTCTCATGACCGTGGGGTCCTCCATGGGGCAGGACACGATGCGTGACCCGCACGAGCCTTTCCGGTCCTACGGTGACGAAGCTCCGCAGGGTGCGGGCGTCGACACGCTGCCACCGCCCACGGGCGCACCACTGATGCTGCCCACGGGCCTGCCGGTGGGCGCCCCTGGCGCTGGTTCGGTCGTCGGCCTGTCGATGCAGCAGCAGTCCAGCCAGCGGACGCTGGTGTTCCTGGGTGTGGTCTGCGCCGTGCTGGGTCTCACGATCCCGGCCGTGGCGCCGTGGATGCTATTCGTGGCCGGGGTACTCACGCTGCGTGCCCAGACCTTGGTGGGCAAGGCCAGCTATTGGTCCATCGGCGTGGGGCTGACCCTGCTCATCCTCGGTGGCGTCCTGCCACCCGAGGGTGCAGCAGGGCTGGGACGTCTCGCCTCGATCGTCTTCGTCGCATGGTTCGGGATCGCCGCCAGCCGTCGCTCACGTTCACAGCGCTGAGTGCAACGAATCAGCGCGGGACGTCGGCCTCTGTCACGGTGACGGTGGACTCCTCCGCGCTCCCAAGGTCCACGAAATCCCCCTCCGTCAGCTTCGCCAGCGAGCGGAGCTCAGCCGGCCACACATTCTCCGGGAGCGCGTCCAGCGGGAACCACGCATGGCCCTGGAGCCGTTCCTGCTCGCCGGGTGTCAGCGCGGCGGGCACGACGTCGAACCGGGTCACCTCCACGCGGAAGAACCACTCGTCCTGCACGCGCACCCTGTCGGAGTAGCCGTGCGTGACGAGTCGCCGCGCGACGGGCCCGATGAGTACGGCAGTGTCCACGAGCAGCCCGGTCTCCTCATAGAGCTCGCGACGCGCGGCCTCGCGAGGCGCCTCCCCCTCGTCGATGCCACCGCCCGGCGTGACCCACCACCTCGACCCCGGCACGCCGGGATCGGAGTCCGCCAGCAGGAGCACCTCGCTACTGGAGGTGCAGATCACGCGCGCGCCGCTGCGATGCTTCCACGGCCGGCTCACGGCGTCCTGCCGCGCTCGTGGCGGGTCGTGTCGTCCACGAGGTCCCGCCACGTGTGGACGAGGTCGGCGTCAACGTAGGCCTTGAAGGATCCGCCCGGGCGGGCCGGTGATCCGATGTGGAAGGCACGGACCCCGGCGCGAACCAGCCATGGGACGTGTTCAGCCTTCAGCCCGCCACCAGCCATCATCAGGCGAGCGATTCGCTCGTCGGATCGTGCACGAGTGAGCAGATCGTCGAGTCCATGTTCAACACCCCGCGCTGATCCAGCGGTCAGCACCTGGTCGAGCCGGGGAAGCCAAAGGAGTGCACTCCATGCCCTGTCGACATCGAGGCAGTTGTCGATGGCTCTATGGAACGTCCACGGCCAAGCGCCGTCGCTGACCAGCTCGGTGGCGACCTCCACGTCAACGTGCGAATGCCCGTCGAGGAAACCCATCACAACACCGTCGGCTCCGGCGTCGAGATAGCTGGAGATCAGCCCCCTGAGTCGGGTGGCCTCACCCCCGTCAGTGCCGAACCCGGCGCGCAGGCGCACCATCGGACGGATCTGGATCGACGTGGCCCGACGCACCTTCTCCACCATGGCTGGCTCCGGCGACAACCCTCCCTCATCCATGGTCCCCACGAGTTCGACGCGATCCGCGCCGCCAGCCTCTGCACGCTCCGCGTCGGCGGCGTGCAGGGCGATGACCTCCAACATGCTCATGTGCTCATCCTGCCAACGAATCCCGCAGCACGTCGCTCGGCGCGCTGTAGCCCTCACCTCAGCAGTGCCATCAGAAACATCCTCCAGCGTCTTCAGGGCTCAACGACCGATCTCCTGGTCCGGGGATGGAAGCTGACAACGCGGCCTGCTGTCACATTGGAAGACCTTGAGAACGCCACCAGGGCGGCCCGGAGAACCGGACCGCCCTGGTGTTGTTGCTGGTGATGCTGGGTATTGCTGGGCTCAGAAGCCCATGCCGCCCATGCCACCCATGTCGTCGCCACCGCCGCCACCCATGGCGGAGGCCTTCTCAGGCTTGTCCGCGATGACTGCTTCAGTGGTGAGGAACCGGGCGGCGATGGAGGCAGCGTTCTGCAGCGCAGAGCGCGTCACCTTGGCGGGGTCGATGATGCCAGCGGCAACCATGTCGACGTACTCGCCGGTGGCAGCGTTCAGCCCCACACCTGCTTCCAGGTGGGAGACCTTCTCCACCACGACGCCACCCTCGAGGCCGGCGTTGAAGGCGATCTGGCGCAGCGGGGAGGAGGCGGCCTTCAGCACGATCTGTGCCCCGACCTCCTCATCGCCCACCAGGTCGTCGAGCTTGACGGCCTTGGCAGCCTGCAGCAGCGCGACGCCACCGCCGGGAACGATGCCCTCTTCGATGGCAGCCTTCGCGTTGCGAACGGCGTCCTCGATGCGGTGCTTGCGCTCCTTCAACTCCACCTCGGTGGCAGCGCCGACCTTGATGACTGCAACGCCACCGGCCAGCTTGGCCAGGCGCTCCTGCAGCTTCTCGCGGTCGTAGTCGGAGTCCGAGTTCTCGATCTCGCGACGGATCTGGGCGACGCGACCCTCGATCTGGGCGGAATCGCCTGCACCCTCGATGATGGTGCACTCGTCCTTGGTGACCAGCACGGAGCGGGCCTGGCCGAGGAGTTCGAGCGTGAGGTTGTCGAGCGAGAGACCGACCTCTTCGCTGATGACCTGGCCACCGGTGAGGATGGCGATGTCGTTCAGCATGGCCTTGCGGCGGTCGCCGAAGCCCGGTGCCTTGACGGCCACAGACTTGAACGTGCCACGAATCTTGTTGACGATCAGGCCGGCGAGGGCCTCGCCGTCCACGTCCTCTGCGATGACCAGCAGCGGCTTGCCGGACTGCATGACCTTCTCAAGCACCGGGAGCAGATCCTTCAGGGAAGAGATCTTGCTGCCGACGATCAGGATGTACGGGTCATCGAGCGTGGCTTCCATGCGCTCTGCGTCGGTGACGAAGTACGGCGAGATGTAGCCCTTGTCGAAGCGCATGCCCTCGGTCAGTTCCAGGTCCAGTCCGAAGGTGTTGGACTCCTCGACCGTGATGACGCCTTCCTTGCCGACCTTGTCCATTGCCTCGGCGATGATCTCGCCGACGGTGGAGTCCGCGGCGGAGATCGAGGCCGTGGCCGCGATCTGCTCCTTGGTCTCGACGTCAATGGCCATCGCTGCAAGCTGCTCGACGATCGCTGCGACGGCGAACTCGATGCCCCGCTTGAGCCCGACCGGGTTGGCGCCGGCGGTCACGTTGCGCAGGCCCTCGCGGACCATTGCCTGGGCCACGACGGTGGCGGTGGTGGTGCCGTCGCCTGCGACGTCGTCAGTCTTCTTGGCGACCTCCTTGACGAGTTCGGCGCCGATGCGCTCGTAGGGATCCTCCAGCTCGATCTCCTTGGCGATGGAGACGCCGTCGTTGGTGATCGTGGGTGCACCC
>JBBSRQ010000129.1:0-8970 GCA_038242845.1 Propionibacteriales bacterium
GCCCGCTTCGACGAGCAGGCCAACATCGGCTTCGCCCGTGAACTGGAGAAGGCCGGCGTCCACGTGGTGTACGGCATGGTGGGTCTCAAGACCCACTGCAAGCTCGCGCTCGTGGTGCGGGAGGAGGGTGACGGGCTGCGCCGCTACGCGCACATCGGCACCGGAAACTACAACCCCAAGACCGCCCGCACGTACGAGGACATGGGCCTGCTCACCAGCAACCCCATCATCACAGACGACATCGCCCGCCTGTTCAATCACCTGTCCGGCATGACGCAGGAGACGAACTATCGCCGGCTGCTCGTGGCCCCCCACGGCATTCGGGCCGGACTGCTGCGACTGATCGAGGCCGAGGTGGAGCACCATCGGGCCGGCCGCCCCGCCGGGATCCGGATGAAGGTGAACTCCGTCGTCGACGAGGACATCATCGACGCGCTGTACCGGGCGTCGCAGGCCGGCGTCCCCGTCGACATGTGGGTGCGGGGCACCTGCACGATCCGTCCCGGCGTCCCCGGTCTCAGCGACAACATCCGTGTCCGCTCCATCCTCGGTCGCTTCCTCGAGCATTCACGCCTGTTCTGCTTCACCGGAGCCGGCACACCCATGGTGGGCATCGGGTCGGCCGACATGATGCACCGCAACCTGGACCGTCGGGTGGAGGCCATCGTGTCGTTGAGCAACCCGAGCCATGTGCAACAGATCGAGGAACTCTTCGACCTCGCCTTCGCCCCTGACGTGGTCCACTGGGAACTCGTGGACGACACATGGACGGTGCACACCACTGATGCCGACGGGAAACCACTCGTGGACCTGCAGGAGGACCTGATCCGCCAGTCACGACAGCGCCGCAACCGATGAGCAAGAAGCCCCGGGTCATCGCGGCGGGCGGTGTGGTCCTGCGCACACACCACAACAAGGGCCCCCAAGTGCTGATGATCCACCGCGAGAGCTACGACGACTGGTCCCTGCCGAAGGGCAAGGGGCTGAGCGACGAGTTGCTCCCGGAGACGGCCATCCGCGAGATCCGAGAGGAGACCGGGGTCACCGCCTGCCTCGACCTGCGCCTGCCCACCCAGAAGTACACCGTCGCCAAAGGTTTGAAGGCAACGCACTACTGGCGTGCGGGTGTGGTGGAGCAGCGGCCCCGCAAGCCGGACAAGGAGGTGCAGAAGGTCAAGTGGTTCTCCATCGATGAGGCGCTGGCGCAACTCACCTACGACGCCGACCGAGAGGTGGTGCGGGCCGCCCTCGAGATGCCCTCGACCAACGTCCTGATGATCGTGCGCCACGGGAAGGCGATGCTGCGCAAGGACTGGACGGGTCCGGACCAGCGCCGCCGCCTCGGCGGGCGGGGACGCAAGCAGGCGCTGCGGCTCATGGATCTGCTCGACGCATTCTGCATCGAGCGCCTCGTGAGTTCCTCGGCTACCCGGTGCGTGCAGACACTGGAGCCCTACGCGGAATCGCGACGCCTCCCCATCAGGAAGGTGGATCGCCTGACGGAGGAGGAGGGCACGCAGCATCCCGACCGCGTCGCCAGGTTCATGGCTGAGCTGAAGTCGGACCTGGACCGCCCCACTGCCATCTGCGGTCACCGCCCCGTCCTGCCTGCCATGTACAAGGGTCTCGGCATGGAAGCCAAGCAGATGGTGGTGGCCGAGGCCGTCGCCCTGCACCTGGACGCCACCGGTGCCCTCATCCGCTCCGAGGTGTTCAAACCGACCGCCTGAGGTGGCGGTTTGTTCACCCCCTGTTCATCCAATGGGTGGGGGCGGGTCACCTTGGCTCCCTACCGTGACAGTCGTGGCTCCACACCGACACCATCAACGCACAGGGATCAACTGGCAACCGGCCGCACTTCTTGCGTGCGCCAGCCTGCTGCTCACCTCCTGCGCCCTCAACGAGATCGCCGACGACGCCGCCGGAACAGGGACCGCGACCGGCTCCCTCAATGGCATCGGCGCCTCCTCCATGTCGGTGGCTCAGGAGAACTGGATCGCCGGGTTCCAGACGGAGAACCCACGGGCCACCGTGATCTACGCGCCGGAGGGCTCCGGCGCGGGCAGGGACGCCTTTATGGGCGGCGGTGCGGACTTCGCCGGCTCCGACCGGGCGTTCCACCTCTCGGAGAATGTTGTGGCTGCCTTCGCAGGCTGCGCCGTCGGTTCCCGAGCCCTCGACCTGCCGGTCTACATCTCCCCCATCGCCGTCGTGTTCCACGTGGACGGAGTCAAGGATCTCAACCTGACCCCCGACGTGCTGGCGGGAGTCTTCAACGGCACCATCTCCACCTGGTCGGACCCAGCGATCGCAGCCCTGAACCCTGGCGCGGCGTTGCCCGACCTGCAGATCACCGCCGTGCACAGGTCCGACAACTCCGGCACCACAGAGAACTTCACCTCCTACCTCCGCATCGCGGCCAGTTCCGTCTGGGAGGACGAGGCCGATGACACATGGCCACTGCAGGGCGGTGAGGCGGCCAAGGGCACCTCGGGAGTCCTCTCCGCCGTGCGCGACGGCGTCGGGACCATCGGCTACGTGGATGCGTCGCAGGCCGGCGACACTGCCACGGCTGCGATCGGCAAGGTGGGGGCCTTCGAACTCCCCACCGCTGAGGCCGCTGCACGCGCAGTCGAGGCCGCGCCCGTCGAGGAAGGCCGGTCGGAGCACGACCTGGCCCTGCAACTGGATGCTGACGCACCCGGTTACCCCATCGTGCTGGTCTCCTACGCGCTGGCCTGCGAGCGGTACGACTCCCCGGAGAAAGCCCAGCTTGTGAAGGAATACCTCGGCTGGGTCGCCTCCGTTGACGGACAGCAGTCGGCCGCCGACAAGGCAGGTGCAGCACCCCTGTCCCCCGTCCTGCGAGACAAGGTGCTGGCCGCCATCGATTCGATCGGGTGATTGAGGAGACATGATCGCAAGATCCGTCACACCAGACGCCGCACACGAACTGCGACACAGTCCCAAACGCTTCGGCGACACGCTCTTCAGGGGCCTCTCCACGGGGTCCGGCATCGCCATCCTCGCGCTGCTGGCCGCTGTCGCCGCGTTCCTCGTGGGCATGTCCATTCCCGCGATGACCGCGGACGCCTCCGAGCTGCCGTTCGGGGAGTTCTGGTCCTACGTCGCCCCCTACGCATTCGGCACGGTCTGGGCCGCTGCACTGGCCATGATCTTCGCCGTGCCCCTGGCGATCGGCATCGCGCTGTTCCTGACGCACTACGCCCCCAAGCAGGTGCGGCAGGTGTTCGGCTACATCATCGACCTGCTCGCGGCCGTGCCGTCCGTGGTGTTCGGGCTGTGGGGCATCAACGTCCTGGCACCGCTGATGCGTCCCTTCTACGTCTGGCTGCATGAGTACCTGGGGTGGATCCCTCTGTTCGCCGGACCGGTCTCGGGCACCGGACGGACGATCCTCACGGTCGCCGTGGTGCTGGCAGTCATGGTGCTGCCCATCATCACCGCCATGTGCCGCGAGGTGTTCGGACAGACTCCGCGCCTGCACGAGGAGGCAGCACTCGCATTGGGAGCCACGCGCTGGGAGATGATCCGCACCGCAGTGCTGCCCTACGGCATGCCCGGCATCGTGTCCGGCTGCATGCTGGGGCTTGGCCGCGCGCTGGGCGAGACCATGGCCGTGGCCATGGTGCTGTCCCCCGCTGCGGTGATCAACGTGCACCTGATCACTTCCAGCAACCCCAACACGATCGCATCCAACATTGCGCTGTCCTTCCCAGAGGCCTACAAGCTGGGTGTCAACCAGCTCATTGCCACGGGACTGGTCCTGTTCGTGATCACGCTGGCCGTCAACATGACGGCACGCTGGGTGATTTCGCGGCGCAGCGAGTTCTCGGGAGCCAACTGATGCCTGCCTCCCTCCCCAGCCTCCGCACCCCCGTCAACCCGCTGACGGCCGGTCAGCTCCCCCGGTTCACGCAGCCCGCACTGCTCGTGGTCTCAGTCGTCATCACCGCCGCCGTACTGTCACTGCTCAACGCGGGCCACCCCGCCACGGTTGTCGTCGCAAGTGCGTTGTTGTTCCTGGTGTCGAGCTACGTCCTGTCCGTGGGCGTTGAGGGCATCCGTCCCGCCAAGGACCGGTTGGCGGCCCACCTCGTGACGGGCTTCTTCCTGCTGGCACTGGCGCCGCTGGTGTCGCTGGCGTGGGGCACCCTCGCCAGTGGACTGGCCCGTCTGGACTTCCGATTCTTCGCCTACTCCATGCGCAATGTCATCGGGGAGGGTGGCGGTGCCGCGCACGCCATCTGGGGCACCCTCATCATCACGGGCATGGCGACCCTGTTCTCCGTCCCCATCGGTCTCCTGACCGCCGTCTATCTCGTGGAGTACGGGGCCCACCGCAAACTGGCCTCAGCCATCAGGTTCTTCGTCGACGTCATGACGGGCATCCCGTCCATCGTCGCCGGGCTGTTCGCCTACACGCTGTTCTCGCTGTTCATGGGACCCGGTACCAAGGTCGGCGTCGCCGGCGCCGTCGCACTCACCATCCTCATGATCCCGACGGTGGTGCGCTCCACCGAGGAGATGCTCCGACTGGTCCCCGGGGAACTGCGCGAGGCCTCCTACGCCCTCGGAGTCCCGAAGTGGCGCACCATCCTGCGCGTGGTGCTGCCCACGTCCCTGGCCGGCATCATCACGGGCGTCGTCCTTGCAATCGCCCGCATCATCGGGGAGACCGCACCACTGCTGGTGACCGCCGGGATCACGTCGTCGTTGAACGCCAACCCGTTTTCTGAGCCCATGGCCACGCTGCCGGTGTTCGTGTACTACCAGTACGTGACACCGGGCATTCCGCAGGACCCCTACATCGCCCGCGCATGGGCTGGAGCACTCACCCTCATCCTCATCGTGATGGTGCTGAACCTCGTCGGTCGGCTCATCGCGTGGAGATTCGCCCCCAAGCCCGGCCGCTGAGAGAAGAGAGAAGTTAGCGATGTCCAAGCGCATCGAGATCAAGGATCTCGACATCTACTACGGCAAGTTCCATGCCGTCAGCGGCGTCAACATGACCATCCAGCCCCGCTCGGTCACGGCCTTCATCGGCTCCTCCGGATGTGGCAAGTCGACGGTGCTGCGGTCCATCAACCGCATGCACGAGGTGATCGACGGCGCCTACTCCACCGGCCAGGTGCTGTTGGACGGTGTCGACCTGTACGGGCCGGGTGTGGATCCGGTGAGGGTGCGCCGTCAGGTGGGCATGGTGTTCCAGCGCCCCAACCCGTTTCCCACCATGTCGATCCGGGAGAACGTGCTGGCGGGAGTGCGGCTGAACAACGCCAAGGTGTCGAAGGCGCACGCCGACGAGATCGTGGAGAAGTCGCTGCAGGCAGCCAACCTGTGGAAGGAGGTGAAGGACCGGTTGGAGCGCCCCGGCTCCGGGCTCTCCGGCGGGCAGCAGCAGCGCCTCTGCATCGCCCGCGCCATTGCCATCGCGCCGGACGTGGTACTCATGGACGAGCCGTGTTCTGCACTGGACCCCATCTCCACGCTGGCCATCGAGGACCTGATCCACCAACTCAAGGAGGAGTACACCGTGGTCATCGTGACGCACAACATGCAGCAGGCTGCCCGCGTGTCCGACCAGACGGCATTCTTCAACCTGCGGGCCCAGGGAGAACCTGGCCAGCTCGTCGAGGTGGCCTCGACGGAGAAGATCTTCCACAACCCGGACCAGAAGGCCACGGAGGACTACATCACCGGCCGCTTCGGTTGAGCCGAGAAGCAATGGCCAATCGTGGTTGGCTGACCAACCAGATGTGCCACTGTCCAGTGGCGCGCGACTCCTACCGTTGGCATTCCAGTAGGCCCGCCTGGGCCTTGAGCTCCAGCACCCGCTCCGCGGACTCCGCCACCCGGGCTGCAAACGTCGCATCCGCCTCGACGGCCGCCAGCGTGTCAGCGACCATTCCGGTCAGGAGCGCAGGGTCTGCATTGATGGCGAGGTCACCTCCCGCCCGAATGAAGCGGGTGCCGCGCTCGGCAGCCGGAATGTCCTTCACTGCGACGGCGGCGCCGAGGTCGTCGGCGATCACCACCTTGTCGAAGCCCAGCTGCCCACGGAGGATGTTGGTGACGATGACAGAGGAGAAGACACCCTCGTGCCCGGGGTCGAGGTTCTCGAACACACCGGAGGACACCATGACGGAGGAGGCACCGGCCTCAATACCGGCCGTGAACACCGACCAGTCCTCGTCCCCCGGCACGACGTCGGTGTCCTTCGCGGCGCCGAAATCGGTGTTGGTGGTGACCTTCCCGAGCCCCGGAAAGTGCTTCAGCGACGTGGCGAGACCAGCCTCGGACATGCCCTCGACGAACTCGGTGACGCCACGTGCCGCCGTCTCACGATCGTTGCCGTAGTTGCGTTTCAGTGCGCCGATGGGCGCATTGCTTGATTGCTTCGCCTCGGGGACCACATCCGCGACCGGGGCGAGGTTGTAATGGACGCCCACCGCTGCCAGTTCCTGGCCCCAACCGCGTGCGGCGTCCCGCAGCCCACCCGCCGGCAGTGCGGCCTGGCTGACCGCCGTGGGGATGTCGCTGAACCCCGGGCCTTTCAGCCGCTGCACCCGACCGCCCTCCTGGTCCACGGCCACCAGGATGGGCATGGCGTCGGTTCCCAGTGCCGCGACAGCGTCGGTGACAGTCGTGATGGCGTCGGCGCCTGCCGTGGTGTTGCCCAACAACACCACCGAGCCGGTGAGGCTGTCGCGGATGGCGCTGGAGGTGGCGGCATCGAGCCCCGTCGTGGAGACACCCACCATGTAGAGCTGCCCGACCCGCTCCGCCGGTGACATGTCCGCGACAAGCTTCTGGCAGGCGACGCCCGCTGGAGTCGTCGGCGACGGGGAGGATTCGGCGGAGGATACCGTCGACGTCGTGGGGGCCCCCGGCTGTGACGGGACCCCGGGTGGGGTGGGCGACGGTTCCGCCGGTCCGGGCGCGCATCCGGTCAGGACGCAGGCGAGGACGGCAAGGGGTACGAGACGGCTGTGCACGGAGCTCAGGCTACTGGGCCGCCGTCAGCACGCGTCGAGTTGCTCGCGCTTCCTGGTGGCCATGAGGCCGAGCAGCGCGTTCTCCACGACCTCAGGCAGCGCGGGGTGGATCCAGTACTGCCCCCGCGCCATGTCCGGAACGCTGAGCCCGAAACTCATGGCCTGGATCAGCGGCTGGATCAGCGTGGATGCCTGGGGCCCGATGATGTGGGCACCCAGCAGCCGCCAGTTGCGGGGATCGGCCAGCAGCTTCACGAAGTGGCCCTGGTCCTCCATGGCCCAGCCGTAGGCCACGTCGGAGTAGCGCTGTCGCGTCACGACATAGGGGGTGCCCCAGTCCCGCAGCTGCTGCTCCGTGGCCCCCACACCAGCAATCTGTGGGTGGGAGAAGACGGCGTGCGGTACGTAGCGGTGGTCGGTCTCGACGCGGTCGGACTCGATGGCCACGAGGTTGTGCTGCACCGTGCGCATTTCAGCATTGGCGACGTGCTTGAGGAGGAAGTCCGAGGAGACGTCACCCATGGCCCAGATGTGGTTGACACTGGTGCGCTGCTGCGCATTCACACGAATCTGTCCGTCGCCGCGCAGCTCGACACCAGCGGCCTCCAGGTTGAGGTCCTCGGAGTTGCGGATCCGTCCGGTGGCCACGAGCACGGCATCGGCGAAGTACACGTACTCGACCCCGTTGCGGTCCTTGGTGACCAGCTGCACATCGCCCGCCGGGCCATGCTCGACGGCGTCGACGCTCTGGTTGAGACGCAGCTTCACCCTCCGGGAGAGCTGTTCGGCGAACGCGTGCCTGATGTCCTCGTCCTCGTCGCGCAGGACGACGTCGGAGCGGTTGATCACCGTCACCTCACTCCCGAGGCCGGAGAAAATGTGCGCGAACTCCGCAGCAATGAAACCGCCGCCCAGGATGGTGAGACGGCGCGGCAGCTCCGCCAGCCGCATGATGTCGTCAGAGGTGTGGACCCGGTCCACCAGTTCCTCCGGGACATCGATGCCCAGCGTTCGGGGGCGGGACCCGGTGGCGATGACGATCTGGTCCGCGCTGATGCGGTCGTCGCCCACCTGGAGGGTGTGGGGGTCGACGAAGCTGGCGCGGGAGCGGAACACGGTGACGTTGTCGCTGCGTTCGCGCCAGTCGAGCCCGCCGACGGAGATGGGGTCGATGCGTCCGAAGATGCGGTCCCGGATGCCGGGCCAGTCGGCGCCCTCGAACCGGAGGTCGACGCCAAGACGCGCCGCGTCCTCGGGGCTGACGGCGTGGTCGGCCGGGAGGACGAACATCTTTGTGGGGATGCAGCCACGGTTCAGACAGGTGCCGCCGAACTCCTCGTTGTCGTCGATGAGGGCGACCTGTAGGCCGGCGAACCTCTCGTCAATGAGTGAGTTGCCCGAGCCCGAACCGATGACGGCCACATCGAAATGCTGCATGCGCCCATCATGGCACGTCGTCACAAGGCGACCGGAGTGGCAACACGGCCCCACTACAGTGGTCATCATGAGCAGTTGGGCAGTGGTGACGGGCGCCTCGGGCGGTCTGGGTGAGGCGTACGCGCGAGAATTGGGACGCCAAGGATCCGATGTGGTGCTGGTGGCACGCAGCGTCGAGAAGATGGAGCGATTGGCTCAGGAGTTGTCGGACATCCACGGCATCGCCACGCGGGTGGTGCCCTGCAACCTGTCCGACCCCTCCGAGCGCGCCGATCTGGTGGAGGTCCTGGACACCCTCGACATCCACACCTTGGTGAACAACGCGGGCTTCGGCACGCTCGGGATGCTGGGTGAGTTGGAGCGAAGCCGAATTACCAGTGAGGTGGAACTGAACGTGGTGGCGCTCACCGAACTCACCCACGCCGTCGTGCCGCAGATGGTGGCCCGCGGCCGGGGTGCCATCATCAATGTGGCCAGCATGGCCGCCTTCCAGCCGATACCGCAGATGGCCACC
>JBBSRQ010000130.1:0-8891 GCA_038242845.1 Propionibacteriales bacterium
GGTAATGACGATGCGCGGCCGGTCACCGATGTTGGTGGGTGCGCCCCGGTGCTCGCGCCACAACTGGGTGAGGGCATCGGCACGGCGCTGGTCCGGGGTACGACCGATGTCCTTCGAAGCCTGCTCCCTAATGACCTGGGGGTTGGGTCGGGTTGCCCGGGTGGCCTGGAAGCGGTCCCGGGCGGCACGCCGGTCAGATTCCACGTAGGCCTCCACCAGCGTGATCAGCGGTGCCGCCTCAAGGTGGGGCAAGGATCCTCGGAACCACATGGACCCGTCGCCATCGTCACCCCAGGCAAATGCCCGTTTGGTGGTGGCGCGTTGGCGTTGCATTTCCAGCCGCAGTGCACGATCTTCGACCCCAGGGACGAGTTCGGGTGCAATCTCGGCCAGGATCTGGGGTGCAAGCTGAGCGAGCGCACGTGGGGTGTTCTTGGGTGCCCAGGCAAGGAAAGCCTGCTCAGCTTTGAGTTTCTGGCCACAGGTGAGTGTGGTGGGGAGCTGTGCCATACCTTTACTGATTGCGGCTGCGTGGCGTGACGACAGATCGCCTGCCAAAGCCGCGTCCTTCACCGCTTCGTGTTTGGCAACATCATGAGCCTGGAACACCTGCCGGGCAGCGTCAGTGGTGTCGCGTCCCTCCTCCAGCGCGATCAAGGAGGTGATGGGGGTACCGGTGGCAGCCATCGATGCCTGGGACTGGGAGACCTCATCGGTCAGGACACACGCCAGCGAAGTGACCCTCTCCTGCAGGCGACGGGCCCGCTTCATCAGGACGACACGCTCAGGAGCGCTCAAACCGGTGCGATGGGTGGGGTCAATGGAGGACAGCGCGGCGTCGAACATGTCGAATGCCTGATCTGTGGTGTACCGGATCTGCTCCATGTACCAACCCTATTAGCGAGGTCTGACAATTTTGATATCGCCGATTGAACCGTTCAGGGAGTCTCAGCGGAGACGTACATCCATCTGCTGGCTCGGTACTCGAACAGGGATCGCTCGTGCTGGATCTTGTTGCGCCAGGAGTCGCGGTAGGTGGCTGCGAACTCCACGATCCCCGTGAGGTCGCCCGGGTTGCCGTCCACCACGTCGAGGATCCGCAGGCCCATCCACTGGTTGCCCGAGGGCTGCACCTTCGCCGGACGGGTGCGGGGGTGCCAGGTTCTCCAAAGGTGATCAGTGTCGTTCAGCGCGAAGGCCGTGTAGCGCGAACGCATCAGGGCCTCCGCCGTCCACGCGCGACTGCTGCCGTCCAGAAGCGGGCTGCAGCACTCACCGAACAAACCACCGCCGCACGGGCAGGGGGCATCCGCATCTGGGGTACGCATGGCCACGATCATTGCAGTCGCACCGCCGCGATGTCACCCGTACGCTCCTCCCCCACTAGACTGACGCGGTACGGCCTCGCTTGAGGGAAAGCGGGGCTTCATCATGTGTGGAGGTGGCATATATGCCAAGCGTTGTTGTGGTCGGGGCTCAGTGGGGCGACGAGGGCAAGGGCAAGGCGACGGATCAACTCGGCGAGCGAGTGGACCTCTGCGTACGATTCTCAGGTGGCAACAACGCGGGCCACACGCTAGTGGTCGGCGGTGAGAAGTTCGTTCTCCACCTGTTGCCCTCCGGCATCCTCAACACCAGTACAACCACGATCATCGGCAACGGCGTCGTCGTCGATCTCGACGTGTTCCAGCAGGAACTGGATGAGCTGGCCGCCCGCGGGGTTGACGTCCCCCATCCCCTGATCAGCGCCAACGCGCACATCATCACCGAGTACCACAAGGTGCTGGACAAGGTGACCGAGCGCTTCTTGGGGAAGCGGAAAATTGGGACGACGGGCCGCGGTGTGGGCCCCGCCTACTCCGACAAGGTCAACCGGATGGGCATCCGGATCCAGGACATCTTCGACGAGAACATCCTGCGCCAGAAGGTGGAGGCGTCCCTGGACCAGAAGAACCAGTTGCTGGTGAAGGTCTACAACCGTCGGGAGATCGACGCCGAGGAGATCGTGCAGGGGCTCCTCGCCCACGCGGACCGGATCCGGCCTTACGTGATCGATGCTGGCCGCTTCATCAACGACGGCCTCGATGAGGGCAAGGTGGTGCTGTTCGAGGGCGCCCAGGCGCACTTCCTGGACGTGGACCACGGCACCTACCCCTACGTGACGTCGTCGAACCCCATCGCCGCCGGTGCATGCATCGGCGCCGGCGTCGGCCCCACCCGCATCGACCGTTCCATCGGCATCGCGAAGGCCTACACCACCCGCGTGGGAGAGGGCCCGTTCCCCACGGAGCTCTTCGACGAGGACGGTGAGAAGTTGCGCGCCATCGGCAGCGAGTTCGGCGCCACCACCGGGCGGCCCCGCCGTTGCGGCTGGTTCGATGCGGTGCTCGTGGAGCAGGCCTCCAAGATCAACGCCTTCACTGACATCTTCCTGACCAAGCTTGACATCCTCAGCGGCTGGGACAAGGTGCCGGTTTGTGTGGCCTACGAGGTCGACGGCGTGCGCCACGACGTCATGCCCGTCACCCAGACCGATTTTCACCACGCCAAGCCCATCTACGAGTACCTCGACGGATGGACTGAGGACATCTCCGGGGCTCGCCACTTCGACGACCTGCCCGCCAACTGCAAGGCCTACGTCCACCGCCTCGAAGAGCTCATCGGCTGCCGCATCTCCGGCATCGGCGTCGGGCCGGGCCGCGAGCAGTCCGTGATGATCCACGACCTGATCTGATCGTGTCCACGAAAGTTCTCTTTCGCATCCTGGTGCCGCTGCTGGCGCTGTTCATGCTCGCCACCGTCGTGATCGCGTTCGCGCAGGACAGCGTCGACTGGGGCTGGTGGTGGGCCGTGCCCATCGGCGGGGGGTTCGTGGTGGCCATCATTGGCTTCCGTCTCCTCGTGCAGCGTGCCGGCGAAGAGGCCGAGCGCCTCGACCGGGAGCTCGACGCGTCAGGCCAGTGATGCAGGACACCCACGGCGAGTCCACCATCTCCCAGGTGCAGGCGGCGACGACGTCCTGGTTCGCCGCTTCCGCCCGTGACCTGCCGTGGCGCGCACCCGGCACCACGCCCTGGGGTGTACTGGTCAGCGAGGTCATGCTGCAGCAGACCCCTGCGGTCCGCGTCGCCGCCCCGTGGAGCGCATGGATGGAACGCTGGCCCACCCCTGCAGAAATCGCCGTCTCTGATACCGGTGACGTCCTGCGCGCCTGGGACCGGCTCGGCTATCCGCGACGTGCGCTCCGGTTGCAGCAAGCCGCTCGCGCCATCGTCGAGAGCCATGGTGGACAAGTCCCCGACGACGAGGACGCACTCCTCGCACTGCCCGGCATCGGCGCCTACACCGCCGCCGCCATCAGGGCATTCGCGTTCGGTGGCCGCTCGTTGGTGCTCGACGTGAACATCCGGCGCGTCCTCGCCCGCATCGACGGCGGGGTCGAGCATCCCACCCGTAGCGAGACCGCACCCGAGCGGCGCCGGGCCTGGCACTGGGTGCCCGTTGGTGAGGCGGACGCAGCGTCGTGGTCAGCTGCCGCCATGGAGCTGGGCGCGACGGTGTGCACCGCCCGACGCCCGCTGTGCGAGGAGTGCCCCGTGGCGCAGCACTGCCGGTGGCTGTCACGGGGGCGCCCCGCCTGGGACGGCCCCGAACGCATCGCCCAGGCATGGGACGGCACGGACAGGCAGTGCCGGGGCCGGATCATGGGCGCCCTGCGGTCCACCACGACGCCCGTCCAGCTCGCGGACGTGGTGTGGTCCGACCCGGGGCAGCGGCAGCGCTGCGCAGAGTCCCTCGTCGTCGACGGCCTGGCCGAGCGCTCCGGCGAGCACCTGGTACTGCCCGCGACAAGCTGATGTCGCCGTCTCGGCAACGGCATTGGTACGGGGTAGCGTCCGTCGTCCCATTAGGGTGGCGCGCGTGACGACCTTCGACATCCTGCTGCTCGGCGCGGGTGGCCGCGAACACGCCCTCGGACGCGCACTCGTGGCCGACCCCGCCGTTGGGCACCTGCGCATCGCCCCCGGCAACCCGGGCCTCACCTCCTTGGGGACACGGCACATCATCGATCCCGCCAACCCCGATGCCGTGGTGGCCCTGGCGCGCCAGCTGGGCGTGGGACTCGTGGTGATCGGCCCCGAGGCACCGCTGGTGGCGGGTGCGGCCGACGCACTGCGCACGGCAGGAATCGACTGCTTCGGCCCCTCCCGTGAGGCCGCCGTTCTCGAGGGTTCCAAGGCGTTCGCGAAGGACGTCATGGCTGCAGCGGGAGTTCCGACGGCTGACTCACGTGTCTGCGACACCATCGAGCAGGCCATCGCGGCGATCGACGAGTTCGGACCCACCTACGTCGTCAAGAACGACGGACTGGCCGCCGGCAAGGGCGTCGTCGTGACGAACGACCGCGACGAGGCCATTGCCCATGCTCGATCCTGCGGCCGCGTGGTGATCGAATCCTTCCTCGACGGCCCGGAGGTCTCCCTCTTCGTCATCTGCGACGGCGAGCGCGGGATCCCACTGCTGCCGGCGCAGGACTTCAAGCGTGTGGGTGACGGCGACGCCGGCCCCAACACCGGCGGCATGGGCGCCTACGCCCCCCTGCCGTGGGCGCCCGAGGGTCTCACGGATGAGGTCATGGAGCGAGTCGTTACACCGACGCTGGCCGAGATGCGTCGCCGCGGCACGCCGTTCACCGGGCTGCTGTACGTCGGCCTCGCCTTGACAACCCGGGCCGGCATGCAGGTGGTGGAGTTCAACGCACGGTTCGGCGACCCTGAGACCCAGGCCGTCCTGGCACTGCTGAGCACCCCGCTCGCGGGCGTGCTGCGGGCCGCCGCGCGCGGTGAGCTCGACACCGTCGATCCCCTCGAATGGCACGACGGCCATGCCGTCGTCGTGGTGGAGGCGGCCGCGGGCTACCCGGGTACCCCGAAAACTGGCTGCCCCATTGGTCTGCCCGTGGATGACGAGAACGCCTGGACGCTGCAGGCCGGCACCACCGAGGTGGACGGGCAACTCGTCAGCGCGGGCGGACGCGTGCTGGGCATGGTGGGAGTCGGACCCGACCTCGACACCGCCCGCACCCACGCCTACGCGCGGCTCAACGAACTGGACTTCGCTGACGGCTTCCACCGCACCGACATCGGCATCCCCCACTGAGCTACACAGGGGCCATACAAGGGCAGCTGGTTCGGTCCCCGAATGAACCGGTGTCGTGCCATGGTGGATTGCATGAACAACGACAGCAAGAAGTCCCTTGACGACGTGATGGCCCTGCTCAAGAAGCAGCACGTGGCCATGCTTACCACCCTCGACGGCGACAAGCTCGTCAGCCGTCCCATGGGAGCCCAGGAGCCGGACGAGGACGGCACCCTGTGGTTCTTCACCGAAACCGGTTCGGACAAGGCTGTCCAGATCGAAGCGGACCCCCGGGTGAATGTCACCTACGCCGACGGCGACTTCCTCTCCGTCGAGGGGACGGGCGAAGTGGTCCATGACCCAGCGAAGCAGCGCGAACTCTGGAACCCGTTCGCCGAGTCCTGGCTGCAGTGCGAGGCCGAGGACCCGAAGGTCGCCCTCATCAAGGTCACCGCCCACACCATCGGCTACTGGGACACCCCCAGCACCGCCGGCTCGATGATCTCCATGGCCAAGGGCCTCATCACCAACACCCAGCCAGACGGCGGTGACTCCGGCGTCGTCGACGCGGACACCCAGTCATGAGGGCCCTCACCTGGCAGGGCCTCGGGGACGTGCGCGTCGAGGACGTGCCGGATCCCCGGATACAGGAGCCCACCGACGCCATCGTCCGCGTCACCTCCACCGCCATCTGTGGCTCGGACCTGCACCTCTACGACGTGCTCGCCCCGTACCTGACCCCCGGCGACATCATCGGCCACGAGTTCATGGGCATCGTGGAGGAGGTGGGCACGGGAGTCACCAACCTCGTCGTGGGTGACCGCGTCGTGGTGCCCTTCACCATCTCCTGTGGTGAGTGCTGGATGTGCCAGCGTGGTCTCTTCGCGCAGTGCGAAACCACGCAGGTGAAGGAGTATGACAAGGGAGCGAGCCTGTTCGGCTACACCAGCCTGTATGGCCGGGTGCCGGGTGGGCAGGCCGAGTACGTGCGGGTGCCGCACGCCAACTTCGGGCCCATCAAGGTTCCCGAAGGGCTGCCCGACGAACGATTCCTCTTCCTCTCCGACATCCTCCCCACCGCATGGCAGGGCGTGGCGTTCGCTGATGTGGAGCCCGGCTCCACCGTGGCGATTCTGGGCCTGGGCCCCGTCGGTCAGTTGGCTGTGCGGTGCGCGCAGGAGCAGGGCGCTGGCCGCGTCATCGGCGTCGACCTCGTGCCCGAGCGTCTCGAGCGCGCCCGCAGTCTGGGTGCAGAGGTCGTCGACAAGAACGACGGCGGAGACGTTGCAGAGGCGCTGAAGGAGATGACCAAGGGGCGGGGTCCGGACTCGGTCCTCGATGCCGTCGGGATGGAGGCCCACGGGAACCCGATCTCGAAGCAGCTCATCTCCATGGCGTCCCGACTGCCGAAGCCATTGGCGCAACCGGCCATCGAGAAGGTTGGCATCGACCGACTGGATGCCCTCCACACCGCCATCGACGCGGTCCGTCGGGGCGGAACAGTGTCGCTGTCGGGCGTCTACGGCGGCGCCATCGACCCCATGCCAATGATGACGATGTTCGACAAGGGCATCACGATGCGGATGGGTCAGTGCCACGTCAAACGCTGGACCGCTGACCTGCTGGAGCGGCTCGTGGACTCCGACCCCTTCGGCGTCGACGACCTCACCACGCATCACCTGCCGCTCGAGAATGCGCCAGAGGCCTACAAAATGTTCCGGGAGAAGTCCGACGGGTGCATCAAGGTGGTCCTCACGCCCTGACGATGACGTGTGACAACGCCGCCTCCAGTTCGTCGGGGGCGGCGTTGTTCCATGTGGGCGTCCAACGAGTGCCTGCCCGAGCCGCCACAATTGGGCCATGACGTCGACAGCTCTGCACACTGCCACCCAATCGGAAGTGCAGCGAGCCCGGAAACACTCGGGCCTTCGCCGTTGGGTCACGACGTGGGGCAGGGCCGGGGTCATCGCCATCGCTTTCGGCCTGCAGATGGTCATCCTCGTCGCGGCGCTGACATTCTTCGCGGAGTGGTCCTCAGCCATCCTCGCCATTCAGAGCGCCTTGGCCATCGTGGTGATGCTGTTCATCCTCAATGGACGCCGTGAGACCACCTACAAACTGGCGTGGATCATTCCCGTCCTGACACTCCCGTTACTGGGGTCCGTCTTCTATCTCTTCTACGGCGCAGCCGTCATGACGAAATCGCAGCGCGCACGGTTCGACGCCGCCACGAACCGAGCCAGGGAGGCTCTGGAGTTGCTGCGGCCCGCCGATCTCCCCACCGTCGACGTGCCCTCCCCCGTCCGGCGCCAGTTCACCTACTTGGAGAACAGCAGCCAGTACCGCGTCTTCGATGACACGGACACCACGTACTACCCACTCGGGGAACTCGGCTTCGACGCCATGATCGAGGCCATTGGGGGCGCGAAGCACTACGTCTTTGCCGAGTACTTCATCGTCGACGGTGGCAAAATGCTGGACCGATTGATCGACGCACTCGCAGCGAAGGCTGCCGACGGCGTGGACGTCCGATTCCTCTACGACGACCTGGGCAGCTTCTTCACCCTGCCCACGACCTTCAAGCAGCGCTGCGAGGACGCCGGAATCGCCGTCATCCCCGTCAATCCCGTAGGGCTCGGGTTCACCATCACGTTCCAGAACCGCGACCACCGCAAGATCCTCAGCATCGACGGCACCGTCGCCTTCACCGGTGGCATCAACATCGCCGACGAGTACATCAACGAGATCGTGCGGTTCGGGCACTGGAAGGACACAGTCCTGCGGCTGGAGGGGCCGGGTGCGTGGGGACTGACGGTGATGTTCCTTCAGATGTGGGAGCTGACCAGCCGCTCGCGCGTCGAGTACGCCAGCTTCCTCCCCCGCATCTCCGACGCGATCGAGGGCGGCCCCCGGCCCCGGCACGCCGCAAATCTTCCGATCGTCGCCGACACGCAGGCCAAGGGGTTGGTCGCCCCGTTCGACGACACCCCGTTCGACGACATCTCGCTCGGATCCGACTGCTATCAGCACCTGATGCAGGCCGCCACGCGCAGCGTCGACATCTTCACGCCCTACCTTGTCCTGAGCGACTCGATGGTGGCGCAGCTCAGCGCCACGGCCAAGTCCGGCATCACGGTACGCATCGTCGTCCCCGGTATCCCCGACAAGTGGTACGTCAGCCTGGCCACGCACTCGTACTACCGCCCACTGATGGAGGCCGGGATCGAGGTGTACGAGTACACGCCCGGATTCATCCATGCCAAGTCCATGCTCGTGGATGACCACCTCGGAATGGTGGGCACCATCAACTTCGACTTCCGCAGCTTCTACCTCCACCAGGAATGCGCCGTGTGGATGCACGACGCTTCGGCGCTGGCCGAACTTCGCAGCGACGTCGATGCCACTCTGGCAGTGTCGCGCCGCATCACGATGGAGGACCTGACCGACACCACCGTCGTCAAGCGTCTGCTCCAGGCGGTGCTGCGGGTGTTCGCCCCACTCATGTGACGGATTGCGCGTCAGCTGGTCCCGGCGCCTGGAGCATCTTCTCCCGCTGTCCATTCGCGCCCACGATTCGGCGGCTCAAGGAACTGCTGCAGCGTCTCCTCGTACCGACGCAAAACAGCTCTGGTGAGTACTTGCACGGACACCATGAAGAAACACACCCGACCAGCAACGGTGGGAAGCCGTCGACCCCGAAGCCGTCGAAGCCGGGCCTGCCGTCCACAAGCAAGTGACGACGATCCGCGGCA
>JBBSRQ010000131.1:0-8867 GCA_038242845.1 Propionibacteriales bacterium
GTGAACCCCTCCTGGGTGCGGGCCGATGAACTCCGGATTTCCGGGTGGAGTGGACATGCGTTTCCCCAACATTCTTGGTGAAGTATCCGACTGTCTCAGGCAGGTGCATCAGGCTTGTGCTGATCGCCGGGTCGGAACTCGAAAGCGTAGTGGCTGGCCTTCGATCCACCCGCACCCGGGTGCCCATCTGATCATTGTCCACTATCAGTACGGCAATGGGTCTCGTGGGACGGTCTGGCGTCAATCGACTCTGCCACCGCCCTTGATGTTCTTCCTACACCGCCGACGCCGGGCAAACTCCCCCTGAGCAACATTTCCCTGCCCCGTGCATTGCGCCCTTCCGTTGGCTAGGTTGTGGCATTCCGGGCCGCAATGGAGCGCCCAGGAGGGGGAGACATGCAGGTTCACACAGACGGTCGCGTCCTCAGGGATGCGCATGGGCGCCAGCGGGTGCTGCACGGAATCAATCTCGTGGACAAGGGCATCCGTGGGTCATCGGACCCGGTGGACTTCGTCGGCTCGTGGACCGCCGACGATGTCGCCGGCCTTGCCGCGTGCGGTTTGACCGTCGTGCGCCTCGGCATGATCTGGGCGGCCGTCGAGCCCGAACCGGGAGACTATTCGGAGGAGTACCTGGCGTGGTTGGGCACCCAACTCGACCTGCTGGGACAGCACGGCATCGGCGTCATCCTCGATGCCCACCAGGATTTGTACTCGCAATCATTCGGCGACGGCGCCCCCGGGTGGGCCACATTGACAGATGCAGGGTTCGAGCCCACCGACCTGTGGAGCGACGCATACCTGACGAGCCCGGCGGTGCACGGCGCACTGGACGCGTTCTGGGCGAATGCGCCAGGGCCGACAGGGATTGGGCTGCAGGACTCCTTCGCAGCCATGTGGGCGCACGTCGCACAGCGGTTCCGCGGGCACCCGGCACTCATCGGCTACGACATCCTGAACGAACCGACACCCGGCACGTCGTCGCAGGAGATCTTCGGCGCACTCATCCACGCCTTCGGAATTGCCACGGGGCAGGACCCGAAGACCGTTGCGGTCGAGTTCATGCATCCGGAGATGAGGATGTTCCAGCTGGAACGGCTCAACGACATCGCCGTGCACCGGGCCATCGGGGACACCATCGCTCCGCTGCTGGCCGCGTTCGAGAAGCAGGCCGTGGCGCCGATGATGGCGCGGGTCGCCGTCGCCGTGCGGGGCGTGGATTCCGACTCTCTGCTGCTGCGCGAGCACTCCTACTTCGCCAACCTCGGCATCCCCCCCGGGCAGCCGCCACTCGAGGACCAGGCGTGGGTGTACTCGCCGCACGGCTACGACCTCACCGTTGACACCCCGGCCATCGCCTCCTCCAGCAACATCCGGGCCAGCACAATCTTCTCGCGACACAAGGAGACCCAGGACCGTCTCGGGGTACCCGTGCTGGTCGGCGAGTGGGGCGCCTTCGGCGACGCAGACGGTGTGGCCAACCATGCGGAGTTCCTCCTCGACACTTTTGACACCTTCGGCTGGTCCTGGACGTACTGGTGCTGGGCCAAGGACTTCGCCGGCTCCGAGGCTGCTGTTGCCCTGACCCGACCGCGACCGATCGCGTTCGCGGGCGACGCCATCTCCTGGCGGGTCGACGGCGACCGGTTCACCGCCGTCTGGGATGGGCGCGACTGCCCCGAGCCGTCGGAGTTCTGGGTGCCGAACATCGCCCGCGCGGAAATCGCAGTGGAATGCGACGGCGCGGGCACGCCGGCGGAGCGCACCACCGACCGCATCCTCGTCGCGGCCGGGCCTGGACGTTTCAGCCTCACCGCCACCTGGCACTGAAAACATGGCGCTGAGTTTCAAGCAGCGTGCACTGCTGGCAACGCCGCTGCCTGCGGCGTGGATGTCGCATGTCATCATCCACAACGTCTACGTGAAGTTCTACACCGACGTCATAGGCGTCGACCCGCAACACATCGGCTGGATCTACCTCGCCTTCAACGTCTGGAACGTCCTCAACGACCCTGTGTTCGGGGTGCTGCTCGACAAGATGCGTTACCGCCCCGGTCGTGGGAAGTTCCTGCTGGTGATGCGGGTGTGCATCCCGTTCATGCTGATGGGGCTGGTTGCCATGGCATGGACGAGCCCCACCTGGCCGCAGGCGCTGATCCTGGGCCTGTTCCTGCTGGAGTTGTTCCTGTTCGACGTAGCGGCAACGTTCTACCTCATCGCCGCCACCAGCTACGGCTACCTCGCCGCACCCACCCGCGCCGACCGCATCGACGTCGAGGTGGTGAAGGTGTGGTTCGGCAACATCTTCTCCGCACTGGCCACCATCGTGGCAACGCAACTGCTCGTGGGCGACGCCATCACCGACCGCACCACCATGGCCACCCTGCTCATGGGTGTGGTGCTGGCCAACGCGGTGCTCTACGCCGTCGCCGCCTTCAAGCTGAAGGACCCGCCCGAGCTCTACGAGCACGGCGACGCCGGTGACCAGAACCTCACCTGGGAGCAGCTGAAATCCGATGCCATGTCCATGTTCCGGATGCGCGCTTTCTGGGCGTGGTTCGGCTACGGGATGACGGCACTGGCACCGATGGGCATGTATTTCACGGCGTTCCTGTACTTCATGGACCACGTGATTCGCAGCACCGGCACCCAGGCCACGCTCGCCGACACCGGTTCGATGCTCGTGGTCCTGGTCGCGTTGCCGTTCCTGGCGCGGGGCATCAAGCGTCTCGGCAGCCGCACCTCGATCTGGTTGGGCATGGCCCCCTACATGGGTGGTCTCGTGGGACTGTTCATGTCGACGCTGTGGTGGCACGTGCTGATCTGTTACGTGTTCATCATGTCGGGGCGCCACGTCATGACCACGGCCGGTGTGGCGCTGGAGGCGGCGCTCATCGACGACAACGAGCGTCGCACGGGTACCCGCAAAGCCGGGTCGATTGCCGCGCTGCGCGCCCTGATGTCCGCACCCGTCACGGGCGGGCAGACGGCGCTCTTCATGGGAATCATCACGGCCTATGGCTACAACCAACTCCTCGACGTGCAGGACCCCACAGCCCAGTTCGGCATCCGCATCGCCACGGCTGGCGTCCCCATCGCGTTCTGCCTCCTGGGCATGATCCCGCTGGCATTCCTGCCCTACTCCAGGCGGGTGGAGGCCGAGTTGAGCGGGTTCTCCGGCGACCAGCGTGGACTGAAGACGGCGTTCAGGCCCTCTGATGAGACGTTGGATCCCTACGACGCTGATTCTGACCGCGACCCCATACCTTCGTAGGTCCTCGCTCAGACCGATGTCCGCGCGGTCAGAAGGCTGGGTGCTGCACACGACCGTGGGAAGTCAGTGTGGGAAGCAACTGTGGGAAGCTCTGTGGAGCACTGAGCTTCCCGATCGAACGAACAGAAAGCCGAGTCATCCCCTTGACCCTGCTGTTGGCTGCCCTGCCCATCGCCGTTGTCGTCCTTCTGATGATCCTGAAGGTCCCCACCCTTCGGGCGGTACTGATCACACTTGCGTTGACGGCCGTTCTCTCGCTGTTCTGGTTCCCGATCACCATCGGCGACTTCGTGACACTGGGCCCGGCGCTCGGCGAGACGATCCTCATCGTCGTCGTGATCATCATCGGCGGCACGAGTCTCGCCGAACTCCTGACCGCGACCGGGGCGCAGGCGCGGATCGCGGAGTGGCTGCAACAGTCGGCGAACAACCCGGGTCGGGCCATCCTCATCGTTGGGCTCGGAGTTGCACCGTTCGCGGAGACGATCATCGGGTGGGGTCTGGGTCTGATCGTCTCGGTGCCCCTGCTGATACGCATCGGACTTTCGGTGCGTCAATCCGCGACCATCGGCCTCCTCGGAATCCTGCTCGGCCCCTGGGGATCCCTGGCCCCGGCAGTCCTGATCATGGCCGAACTGGGGGGCGTGCCGTTCCACACGCTCGGGCTGTGGATCGCAGTCCTCTCCCTCCCCCTCATCATCATCATGAGCGCCGCCATCCTCATTGTCGGCGTTGGAAGACGGGCAGCCAGGGCTCATCTCGGTGAGGCCGCCGTCGCCGTCACGACGATGTGGCTGGTCATCCTGGGCGTCAGTTGGCTGTTGGGGCCGCCCCTGGCTGGAGTGTCCGGTGCAGTGGCAGCAATCGTGTCGCTCCTCCTCATGGGGCGCCTCAAGCACGGGCAGCCCATCCGCATGGACCGCACGGTTCTGCAGTCCCTCTCCCCCTACATCTTCCTCGGGGCAGGGTTGCTGCTTTCAGCTGTCATCGTGCGCCTGCTCGACATCGGCAAGCTCGGCGAAGTTCTTTCCGGTCCGGCATTCTGGCTGACGCTGACCGTGTTCGCCGCGCCGCGTCTCCTCGGAGCGGAGCGACGCCTCGTCTCCACCGCTCGTCGCGAAGGGTGGCGCCGCGCCGTTCCGGTGGCCCTCACGACGATGCTGTTCGTCGCCTTCGGCGGAGTGCTGTCGTTGAACGGGATGAGCGCTGTCCTGGCAGCCGCGGTCGCCGGTCTCGGCTCGGGCTTCGCCATCGCCACCCCTTTGATCAGTTCCCTGGCCGGCTATGTGACCGGATCCAACTCAGCCTCGGCGGCCATGCTGGCCCCGGGTTTGAGCGACGCTGCCACCGGCTTGGGAATGGACCCGTCCCAGGTCCTCGCCATAGTGATGATCGCCGCATCGTCTGCGGTGATGATGAATCCACCGCGTCTGGCGCTTGCCGTCAGCCTGGCGCAGAGCGCACCGGGACCCACCGGGGAGGTGGGTCACGTGGCGGTCGATGTCGAAACCACCAGCGAGGTAACAAAGACCGTGGTGATCGCCAATGCAGCGCTCCTGCTGGCTCTCATGGGGATCTTCCTCACCGTCATCATGAACTGATGCTTCTCTGGCAGTCGCTCCGTGGCGCTGGGTTTGGCGTCATCTCTCAGCGCGTGCGTGGTGGTTCAGGCACCACGGCAGGTTCCGGACGCGTCTCCTGCCGCGCTTTCCGCACCGCCGAGCCAGGAAGAATCATCGCCACCGCCCCCCAGTAGCGAGCCGCCGGTGACACCTGTTCGGACAAGTGAACCTGTCGCGACTCCAATATTCCAACAGGCGATAGGTGTTGTGGTCCACACGGCATCGAAGTAGTCGAAACGCCAGCCCAACAGCGGAACGCCTACCCGAACTCAGAACGCCCACGATAGATCGTGGGCGTTCTGACATTGGGTTGGCGTCGCGACAGTGGGGTTGGTCCGTCAGGGGTTGGCGGGTCTCGGAACGCCTCGGGGCAGCGGCGGTGCGGCAGCGACAGCGTCGGCCACCTGATGATCGCGCTCCCGTCCCCGTTCTCGAAGGCCATCGACGACGCCGTCGCGGTCCACCTCGGCCCGGTTGCGGGAAACCTTGAAGCGGCCCACGACGTCCGTGATCTCGAGCTCCAGCCCGACGATGCCTTGGAACATTGCGTCGGTGAAGTCGTGCGGCGCCTCGTGCTGGCTCCACGGCCCGCGTCCTTGATCCGCCGCCTGCGGTGTCTCAGCCAGGCGTGCGGCGTCGATCCGCTCCGCCTGCTCCATCACCTCCGCGCGCAATCGTTCCTGGTGCCGGTGCACCCGTAGCCAGCCCGCGACCTGCACCTGCATGTAGTCCCACGTCCCCACCGCCCGGCCCCCAGCCCTCCCCCGTGCCGATCCGCCCAACTCGGGCGGCTGCACGCTGGGGTACCAGCGGGGAGAAACATAGGTGTGAGGGCCCTGCACCACCACCCGGCACGGCACAGGCACATCCTCCGGCAAGTCGAACTGCAGGTTCTGCACCGCAGCGTGCGCCAGGAGGAGACCGCCGCGCCACATGGTGGGCAGCAGGGTGACGTCGGGCACCTCCGTCCCGCCGGTGATCCACGACGCCGCCCCAACGTCGGCGAGCAGTGCACGACACCGGTCCCAATCATCGACGCGCTGGCTGGCGGGGCAGTAGACGCGGCTGAGTGGGACAGATTCCATGCACAACATGCTAGCTGCGACGGCCAGAACAGCCCGGGGCGATGTGGTGAGG
Source organism: Propionibacteriales bacterium (assembly GCA_038242845.1). GTDB lineage: Bacteria > Actinomycetota > Actinomycetes > Propionibacteriales > Propionibacteriaceae > Arachnia. Next base: position 6,034 of record JBBSRQ010000131.1, read on the forward strand.
AAACTGTGAGGCGACCGGGAAAGTGAAGTCAAGTGGCAAGCGCACAATGAGCAGTGTGACGACATCACCGCCGCCCGGCGGACACGACAGGCCACCCGTGGGGACCCGGGATGGCCTTCACGATGCTGTCGTGGAGCGGGAGCACGTGATGATCACGCACCTGGCCGTCATCGAAGGGTGGTTGGGGCAGTTGGAGGACGACACGCTCGACGACGCCCAACGTCGTCGCGCAGCGTGCGTGCTGCGGGAACGCACCGAAACGCTGCGACGCGATCTCGACGCGCTTCTGCGCGTGGTGAAGGACTGGACCTGCCAGGGCGAGCGCCCGGGACCGTGATCAGTCGCCGACACCCCGCAGTGTGACGATGAACTCGGCACCAGGCCCGTCCGTGCGGTTCCGTCCCTCCACCGTCCCGCCCATCGCCTCCACGAGCGTGCGCACCACGTGCAGGCCGAGGCCGTGACCGGAGGAGCGGGACTCCTTCGAAAAGGGCGTGAACAGCGTGACCCCCTCCGCGATACCGACGCCGTTGTCGCGCACCACCACCTCGATGCTGGCGCCACCGCCGCGACGCGTCATCACCTCGACGCACCCTGACTCGGCGGTGTGACGCACGGCATTCTCGATGAGGTGCCGGGCCACCGTGTCGACCGCGTCATGCGTACCCAACGCCCAGACCCCAGCCGCTGGTTCCGCCGTGACATCGCGCTTCGACAATCCGCGGTAGTCCGCGGCCGCCGTCGCCGCCACGTCTGCCACATCGAGGGGTTCGACGACGATGATGTCGGCCTTCGCATGTTCTGCAGCCTCGCTCATCAGGCCCTTGACGTGACCCACGAGCGCTGATGCGTTGCGCTTGATGGCGCCGACGGCGTCCGCCCGAGTGGCCGGGTCCAGTGCGTCGAAGGATGTCTCGAGGATGCCGGCCCACCCCTCAACCACGGACAGGTGCGTGCGCAGCGTGTGCTCGACCCGCGTCAGGTAGTCCGCGTGCCTTGCTGTCCGCCGTGCCCTGGCTTCGGAGGTCTTGTGCAACTCGGTGACATCCACGGCCGTGCCGCGGACCATGACCACTTCCCCGTGCGTATTGTGCACCGGTGCGATCCTGGCCTGGATCCGTCGGACCTCGCCGTCGGGGCGCGTCAGATCACACTCCAACTCCGTGGTGCGGCCTGCAGCAAGCGCACTCGTTGCCGCCAACACCATCCCCGGCCCGTTGCTCACCTGTCGAAGGAGATCCTCCTGGTCCAGTCCGGTGGCGGTGACCGGCAATCCGTAGATTCGTCGCAACCCCTCCGACCAATCATATTTATCGGTGCCCGGTTCGTAGGTCCAGCTCCCCGCGCCAGCCAACCGCTGCGCCTCTGCAAGTTCCAGTCTGCTGGCTTGCAGGTCGTCCATCACGGCCTGCTGTTCTGTGGTGTCGCGCAGGATGCCAGTCATGTGCTGCTGGCCGGCCTGGTCCCACACCGCCACCGAGTACTCGCAGGGAAACTCTGAACCGTCGCGGCGGGTGAGTCGTGCACGATGGGTCCGCTGAACCGCTGCCGCGACCTCGGGGGCCGAGAGGTCGGACAGCCACCGAGCAACCAACTCATGGAAGTCAGGCGGTACCACGAGGGTGTGAGACTGACCCAATGCCTCGATCGCCTGGTAGCCGAACATGTCGACCGCTGCCCGGTTCCAGGCGACGATCATCCCCACCCGGTCGATCGTGATGATCGCGTCGGTGCTTGATTCCTTGATCGCCTCGAACCGCGCCTGCTCCTCGCGCAGCGATCGACGCACCGCCACCTCGGCGTCGATGTCGCGGAACGTGCCGAACTTGGCGCCAGCATCGTCATCCTCGCCAACCGCCGTCCTCAGCGTCACGCCCATCCAGCGATGTCCTCGGTCGGCCATCCTCAACCGGACCTCGACATGCTCGGAGTCGGTGTTGTCGACGCGAGCCAGCGCACCTCGCAGGATCTCCCGATCACAGTGATGACTGAGATCTGTCAGTGGACGCCCGATGAGAAAGCTGGGATCCCATCCGAGCACTCTGGTGACCGACGGCGAGAGCCACTCCAGAATTCCAGCGGCGTTGCTGCGAAACACCACATCCGACGCGTTCTCCGCGAGCAGTTGGTAGTGACGGCGCGCATCCTCCACCATTTGGGCTGCCTGCTGCCGCGCCGTGACGTCGTTCCAGCTGATGCTCAGCCAGTCAACGGTTGTTCTCGCGGCGCCGAGGTCGTAATAACGCGTCTCGCCCAGAGTCTTGTCCTCGTAGGCGAAGTTGCTGATCACTGCATCCTTGCCGGATTCCAGCGCTTCGACCCAGAAGTCAAAAAGTCCGTCGGTCCTGAGCCCCGGAAGGATCTCGAGCATGCATGCGCCCAACGCCTCTTCCTTGGCGATACCCCAGTAGTCGAGCGTTGCCCGGCTGGCCACGAGTATCCGAAGGTCCACCACCCTGCCGTCGTCATCGCGCACTGCTTCCACCAGGAGATGCGGTTCGAGCATGCCGGCGAGCGTCGCCGGGAGCAACTGATGCGTTTCCGCCGTCTGCTCAACCGACGGCGGAATGCTTTCCTGCGACGTCCACACCTCGAACTTCTTGCTCATGCAGTCACGGCCTTCGGGCCCGCTTCCGTGCCCGGATTCTCGGCAGCCGACGCCATGCCGGATCGATCATCATCCGTTGTCACCCCGTCCCCATTCAGCGGCATGGCCGACGCCACCAGCGTGGGAAGGGTCATTGGGTCAAATGGCTTCGAGATCCCACCGGCGAAGCCCGGCAACGACACCATCGTCGAGATGGGTCCCTCGACCGATCCGCTCAGGACGACGA
>JBBSRQ010000132.1:0-8777 GCA_038242845.1 Propionibacteriales bacterium
CATCACCACCCTGCGGGCCGAAGGGATGCTGCCCGCCACCGGCGATGGCGCCACCACCCGTCCGGGAGCACCGATGGCCGTGAAGGAGGCGGTGATGCCGTTCAACCGGTTCCGCACCGCCACCGGTGCCTTCGTCGATACTGTGCTGGGGCCCGAGATGCGCTCCACCGGTGAGGTCATGGGCCTGGCGCAGGACTTCGGCACCGCCTTCGCCAAAGCGCAGGCCGCAGGCGGAGGACCGCTGCCCACCAGCGGCACCGTCTTCGTCTCCGTCGCCAACCGCGACAAGCGCCACGCGCTGTGGCCCATCAAGAGGCTCGCAGACCTGGGCTTCCACATCATGGCCACCTCCGGTACGGCTTCGGTCCTGCGGCGCAACGGCGTCGCAGTGACCGATGTGCGCAAGCTGTCGGAGCGCGAGGACGGTAGCTCGGAGCGCTCCATCGTGGAACTCATCACCGACGGTGGCATCGATCTGGTGTTCAACACCCCGGGCTCCAGCGATGCGTCACCGCGCAGGGACGGCTACCTGATCCGCACAGCGGCCGTGCTCGCCGACGTGCCCTGCGTCACCACCGTGCCAGGGCTGGCCGCGGCGGTGCAGGGGATCGAGGCCATGCGCCGAGGGACCCCGTCGGTTGCCTCGCTGCAGGAGTGGGCGGCGGCAGGGAAATGAGCACGGTGAGGCCCACCACCCGGGCGCTGCGCAAGGGCTACCACCTGGCCCGCGCCGGGCTCTTCCGCTACGCCGGAGGGGATGCCGAGAAGGTGCATGAGGCGATGATCGACGCACTTGCGCTGCTACCCGCCGCACGGCTTGCCCGGGTCGTGGACCCCGTCACCGTGGCTGGTGTCGAGTTCCCCAACCGCGTGGGCGTGGCCGCGGGCCTCGACAAGGATGGACGGGCTGCTGCCGCTTGGGCCCGATTCGGGTTCGGGTTCGTGGAGCTCGGTACCGTCACCGCCTCCGCGCAGCCAGGCAATGAGCGGCCACGGCTGTTCCGGCTCAAGGACTCCCGCGCGATCATCAACAGGATGGGTTTCAACAACAGGGGCGCGGCTGCCATGGCGGCGCACCTGTCCGCACTGGGCGTGGAGCGCGGCAACCGTGCCCTCGGCATTCCCGTCGGCATCTCCATTGGCAAGACCAGGGCCGTGCCACTGGAGCAGGCCACGCAGGACTACCTGGCCTCACTGGAGTTGTTGGCCCCGCATGCCGACTACATCGCGGTCAACGTCTCCAGCCCCAACACACCCGGACTTCGCTCCCTGCAGGGAGCCGACGACCTGTCCGCGCTGGTGCGGCCGCTGGTGGAGCAGGCAGCCGGCGCGCTGCCGGTGTTCGTGAAGCTGGCCCCCGACCTTGCCGAGGGCGACGTCGAATCCACGCTGCGCGCCATCGAGGACGCAGGTGCTGCTGGTGTGATCGCCACCAACACCACGCTCACCCGCGACGGGCTCGCGCTCGTGGACCAGAGACTGGCCGGCGAGGCCGGCGGACTGAGCGGAGCCCCCTTGACCGAGCGGGCCCTACGGTTCGTCGAGCAGGTTGCCGGGCGCACTGACCTGCCCGTCATGGGTGTGGGTGGCATCATGTCGCCCGCGGATGCCGGGGCCATGTTCGACGCCGGCGCCCAGTTGGTGCAGTTGTACACCGGGTTCATCTACGAGGGCCCGGCGCTGGTGCGCGGAATCCATGACATCCGACAGCGCAACATCCAACGAGAGGGCTGACCTGATGGGCTACGCGGCACGACTTCACGAGCTCACGCAGCAACGAGGCACGCTCTGCGTCGGCATCGACCCCATGCCGTCGGTTCTGGCCGCTTGGGGGCTCCACGGCACCGTCGAGAATCTGGAGACCTGCGCACGCGGGATCGTGGAGGAGCTGGGGGAGCAGGTGGCAGTGTTCAAGCCGCAGTCCGCCTTCTTCGAGGCGTTCGGCTCCGCCGGGATTGCGGTCCTCGAGCGTGTCCTGCACGACATCCGGCAGGCGGGGGCGTTGTCGGTGCTCGATGTGAAGCGCGGTGACATCGGCAGCTCCATGGCCGGGTACGCCACGGCCTACCTCGACGACCACTCACCCCTGCGCGCCGACGCCATCACCCTGAGTCCCTACCTCGGGGTGGGTTCGCTGCAGACCACCATCGAGCAGGCTGCCCACGTCGGCAGGGGCGTCTACGTCCTGGCCCGCACCTCCAACCCCGACGGCGCCGCCATCCAGACTGCCCAGGCGGGCTCCGTCAGCGTTGCACAGCACATCGTCGATACGCTCGCCGAGGGCAACGCGCAGTGGGACAACGCGGCCGGAATCGTGGTGGGCGCCACCCACGCGGACCTGGGGTGTGACGTCTCCGGCTTCAACGCCTCCATCCTGGTTCCCGGCGTGGGTGCCCAGGGCGGCACCATGGCGGGTGTGCGCCAGGTGTTTGGCGGGGCGAGCGCGCTGGTCCTGCCGAGTGTGAGCCGCGACGTCATCGGGGCCGGGCGCCCCGAGCTGGGCGGCCGCGCAGCCGCTTTTGTGGCCGCTGCGAGAGACGCCGGGCTCTGACACTAGCACTTCACCCTTTGGGGTGACTAAAATGGGTTGTCGGTGCGTGGTACGAGATCCGCAGCACGAAATTTGCCCATCCCCGGGCTCAATCAGACGTTGGAGAATCTCATGGCCATTCCCCAGTTGAGTACGGAGCAACTCCAGGCCGCTCGGGCGGCCGCCACGGAGGCCCGCCGCGCAAGGGCCGCACTGAAGGACCAGGTCAAGAACGGCGACCTCACGCTCAGCGAAGCACTGGCGAAGGCCTCCGGCGACGAGACGCTGTCGCGCGTCAAGGTGGTCGATCTCCTGAGATCCCTCCCACGGGTGGGTGTCACGCGCTCCGCCGAGATCATGGAGAGCCTCAACATCGCCGCGAACCGACGCATCCGGGGGCTCGGCCGCCACCAGGTGGAGCGTTTGAAGGAGATGTTCTCCTAAGCTGGTGGGCGTGACAGACAAACAGCCCTCCGTGTGGGTCATCTCCGGTCCGAGCGGTGTCGGCAAGGGCACCGTCTGCAATCGCCTGCGGGAACTGCGGCCGGACGTGCACTACTCGGTCTCCATGACCACGCGTCCACCTCGACACACGGAGAACGAGGGCATGAGCTACCACTTCGTCAGCGCTGAGCACTTCCGGGACCTCGTCGCCCAGAACCGACTTCTTGAGCACGCCGTGGTCCATGGCGTCCACCATTACGGCACGCCCCGGGAGCCCGTGGAGGCGGCTCTCTCCGCCGGTACCCCCGTGGTCCTGGAGATCGATCTCCAGGGGGCCAGGCAGGTCAAGCAGAACATGCCCGAGGCGCAGTTGGTGTTCCTGACACCGCCCACGTGGGAGGACCTCGTGGACCGGTTGCAGGGTCGCGGCACGGAGGACGAGGAGGCCCAGCAGCAACGACTTGCCACCGCCAAGACGGAGCTTGCCGCTCGCGAGGAGGCCGACCACGTGGTGGAGAACGCGGTGGTCGAGGACACCGTCGCCACTTTGATAGACTTGATGGGCTTGTGAACACAGGCTCCCGCACCACGAAGCAAAGGTGAATCTTGAGCATCAACACCGAAGGCATCACCAATCCTCCGATCGACGACCTCCTCGAGTCCGTCGACTCGAAGTACCGACTGGTGATCATCGCCGCCAAGCGTGCCCGCCAGATCAACGCCTACTACTCGCAGCTCGGCGAAGGCCTACTCGAGAACGTCGGCCCGCTGGTGTCCGCGGCCCCGCAGGAGAAGCCACTCTCCATCGCGTTGCGCGAGATGAAGGAAGGCCTGCTGCAGTACACCCAGATCGACCCGCTGGCCGAAGAGGAACAGGGCACCGAGGCGGACCCCGCCTTCAGCTTCGTCGACCCCTTCGCAGGTACCGACCCCGCTTCCTGAGTCGCACCGATCTGTCGCATCCCGGAATTGATTGTGTGAGTGGCTTGTTGCCACCCGATGTATCCAACACACCACGTGGCTTGTTGCCACGCTAGTCAAGACACCTAGGAGCTCGCTCATGAGCCGTTTGTTCACGTCCGAGTCGGTGACCGAGGGCCACCCCGACAAGATCGCTGACTCCATCTCCGACGCCGTCCTGGACGCCCTGTTGGCGCAGGACCCGGCATCGCGGGTGGCGGTTGAGACCCTCGTCACCACCGGCCTGGTGGTGGTGGCTGGCGAGGTCACCACGAAGGGCTTCGCAGACGTGGCGCCCATCGCCCGCCAGCGGATCCTGGAGATCGGCTACAACTCGTCGCGCGTCGGTTTCGACGGCGGCTCCTGCGGCGTGACGGTGGCGATCGGGGCGCAGTCCCCGGACATCGCCGCCGGTGTCGACCACGCCTACGAGGCCCGCGTCGAGAATGACGTGGACGTCGTCAGTGCCCAGGGCGCCGGCGACCAGGGCCTGATGTTCGGGTATGCCTGCAACGAGACCCCATCGCTGATGCCGCTGCCCATCGACCTGGCCCACCGCCTCGCCGAGCGGCTCACGGAGGTCCGCAAGGACGGCGTGCTCGACTACCTGCGACCCGACGGCAAGACCCAGGTCACGGTCCTCTACGACGACGAGGGCAACGCCGTCGACATTGACACCGCGGTGGTCTCGACCCAGCATGACGACGGAGTGGATGTCGAGAAGACGATCCGCCCCGACCTGACCCGCGAGGTCATCGCACCCGTGCTGGAGCGCTACGGCTTCACCACCCGTGGCACCCGCGTGCTGGTCAACCCCACGGGCACCTTCGTGATCGGCGGGCCCATGGGCGATGCCGGCGTCACGGGCCGCAAGATCATCGTCGACACCTACGGCGGCATGGCCCGCCACGGTGGCGGTGCCTTCTCCGGCAAGGACCCCTCCAAAGTGGACCGCTCCGCGAGCTACGCGATGCGCTGGGTGGCCAAGAACGTGGTGGCGGCCGGGCTCGCGGACCGCTGCGAGGTGCAGGTGGCCTACGCCATTGGCAAGGCACACCCCGTGGGTTTCTACCTCGACACTTATCAGTCGTCCGCGGTGCCCGAGGCACAGATCCGCGACGCGGTGCTGGCTGTCTTCGACCTGCGCCCGGGCGCGATCATCCGCGACCTGGATCTGCTGCGCCCCATCTACTCGCAGTTCAGCACGTACGGCCACTTCGGCCGTGACCTGCCGGATGCCGCATGGGAGCGCACCGACCGCGCCGAGGCACTGGCCCGGGCGGTCAAGGGCTAGGGAGTACACGGATGCCGGCGGCGACTCCCGCCCTGTTCGAGGGGGAGACCCCGGCTCGCGTGGCGCGGGTGGCCGTCGACGTCCCGTTGGCGCATCTGGACAGGTTCTTCGACTACGCGGTTCCCGACGCACTGGCTGAGGTGGCCGTGCCCGGCTGCCGGGTCAAGGTGCCGTTCTCCGGTCGTACCCGCGAGGGGTGGCTGGTGTCCTTCGGTGAGGCGCAGCCGGACATCAAGTTGTTGAAACTGAAGTCGGTGGTGTCGTCTGAGCCCATCCTCAGCGACGCGCTCGTCGAACTGTTCCGCGCCGTCGCCGACCACTACGCAGGCGTCTTCACCGACGTGCTGCGGCTCGCCGTGCCCCGCCGCCATTCCGCGACGGAGAAGGCCCCCCAGCGCGAGTGGCCGGATCCCACCACGCACAGCGTCCGAGCGGTGCTGTCCCAGTTCCCCGGTGGCGAACCCTTCCTGGATGCTCTCGGCCAAGGCCTGGGGCCGCGCGCCTTCTGGCAGGTGCCGTGCGTCATCGATACCCCCGGTGACCTGATGGGGGGTGTGCTGGAGGCGGTTGCGGCGACGGTCTGCGCCGGCAAGGGAGCCATCGTCATCGTGCCCACCATCCGCGAACTCGATGCCGCGCTGCCGAGGTTCCATGAAGCCTTCGGTTCCGGAGCCGTGGCCGTCCTCAATGCGGAGTTGGGCGACTCCGCCCGGTACCGCAACTGGTTGGCGCTGCGACGCGGTCAGGCACGCATCCTGCTCGCCACCCGCAGCGGCGTCCTGGCGCCCATGGAGGACGTGGGTCTTCTCGTGGTGGTCGACGACGGCAACGATTCACACGCCGATCCGCGAGCCCCGTACCCCCACACCCGCGGCATGGCGGTGCTGCGTTGCCTCCAGACCGGCTGTGGCCTGTTGCTGGCCGCGCATGGTCGCTCCACGGACGCAGCTGCCCTGATGGAACGGGGCTGGCTGAAGGAGATTGCGCTCACTCCCGGCCAGACCCGCGCCGTCACCCCACCGGTGCGGCTCAGCGGCGACAGGGACCCGCGCCGCGACCCCATCGCCGCCCGCCTGCGACTCCCGTCGCTGGCTTTCGAGTTTCTCCGCACGGCACTGACGCAGGGTCCCGTCCTGGTGCAGGTGCCCCGCGCCGGACATTCGGCGGGGCTGTCGTGCCAGCGGTGCGGCGAGTCCGCACGGTGCGCCAAGTGCAAGGGTCCGCTGCGCGGACGCGAGCACGGTCGTCTCGAGTGCGCCTGGTGCGGGTTCGAACCCGCTCGCTGGGAGTGCGAGTTCTGCCACCACCAGCAACTGCGCGCACCCATCGTCGGGGCTGTGCGCACCGCGGAGGAGTTGGGCCGCGCGTTCCCGGGGGTGGTGGCCATCAACTCCTCCTCCGCGATGATTCGCAGTGACGTCCCGGACTCCGCCGCCATCGTCGTCGCCACTCCCGGCGCCGAACCGCCGGCTCCGAGCGGCTACGCGGGTGTCCTGCTACTGGACACCGAACTGATGCTCGCCAGGGCGGACCTGCGAGTGGCGGAGGAGTCCATGCGGCGATGGTGCAACGCCATTGCACTCAGCCGCGGCCCCCGCGACGGTGGCCGCGTCCTTGCAGTGGGCCCCTCCGAGCACCCCGCACTGCAGGCGCTCGTGCGCGGTGACGTCGGCAGCCACATCGCCTCCGAGCTCGTCGAGCGGGTCGCTGCCGGGCTGCCACCGGCTGTCAAAGCCGTGCGGGTGGGCGGTGATGCCGACGCGGTGCGCGAGTTCCTCGACAACGACCCCTTCGAGGGCGTCGACATCCTGGGTCCCAACGAGTTCCAGCACGGCCCCACCACGGAGACCGTGGCGTTGCTGCGGGTGCCCCTGGAGGATGGCCGCGAGCTGGTGCGACGCGTGAAGTACGCGTCGGCGATACGCTCGGCCCGCAAGGAAGGTGGGAGGCTGTACATCCAGGTCGACCCCGAGGTATTGGAATGATGACATGCGCCAAGCGATTCGACTGACATGAGACTGCTGTTCGCAGGAACCCCTGAGGCGGCGCTGCCGTCGCTCGAGGCGCTGGTGGCATCCCGGCACGAGGTGGTGGCCGTGGTGACGCGACCGGATGCCCCCGCCGGCCGTGGTCGGAAGCTGACCCCGTCGCCCGTTGCGGCCCGCGCGGATCGGCTCGGGCTACCCGTACTCAAGCCCGCGACGCCCCGCGACGAGGACTTCTCGGCGGAGGTGACCCGGTTGGCCCCTGACGCCTGCCCCGTGGTGGCCTACGGCGCGCTCCTGACGCAGAGGGTGCTCGACATCCCGCGCCTGGGCTGGATGAACCTCCACTTCTCCGTGCTGCCGCGCTGGCGCGGCGCCGCCCCCGTGCAGCGCGCCATCATGGCCGGCGATGACACCATCGGCACCAGCTGCTTCCGGATCGTGCGGGAACTCGATGCCGGCGACGTCTATCGCTCCTCATCCATGCCCATGCCGGATGCCACGGCAGGAGAGCTGCTCGCTTCCCTCGCTGAGTCGGGGGCCCAACAACTCCTTGCCTCGCTGGAAGCCATGGATGAGGGGGAGACCCCCGCACCGCAGCCGGCAGACGGCATCACGGTGGCGCCCAAGGTCACCGTCGCGGATGCCCGCATTGCTTGGTCCGCGCCCGCACGCGAGGTCCGCAACCTCGTGATGGGGTGCTCCCCGGATCCCGGCGCCTGGTGTGAGCTGGAGGGGGAGCGGTTCAAGGTGTACCGCGTCCGCATGGCCGACGACGCCGAGGCCGGTGGACCCGGGCGGTTGCGCATCACGAAACACCAGGTGTTCGTGGCCACCGGTGAAGGTGAACTGGAACTGCTCGAGGTTCAGCCCGCCGGCAAGCGCCGGATGCAGGCCATCGACTGGGCCCGCAACATGACCGCCGGAGAGGCACTCGCATGATCAAGAAAGACCCCCGACGCGTGGCCTTCGACGTGCTCCGTGAGGTCACGTCCCAGGACGCCTACGCCAACCTGTCGCTGGCCAAGAGGCTCGCCACCGCCGGGCTGGAGGGACGAGACGCCGGGTTCGTCACCGAGCTCGTGAACGGCACCTGCCGTCTGATGGGCACCTACGACGCCATCATCGAGGCCGCGTCCGGACGATCGTTGACCACCCTGCAGCCCGCTGTGGTGGACTTGTTGCGGCTCGGCGCCCACCAGGCACTGTCCATGAACGTGGCGAGCCACGCCGCCGTCGCCGCGACGGTGGACCTGGCCCGCGCCACCGTAGGCCAGCGCATCACCGGGATCGTCAACGCGGTGCTGCGCAAAGTGGCAGCCAAGGACCTGACCACCTGGACCAACGATCTGGCCCGTGGCCAGGATGAGACCGGTGCGCTGGCGGTCCGCGGTCACCACCCCGTCTGGATCGTCAACGCCTACCAGGACGTGCTCCCCGAGAACGAGGTGGCCGACGCACTGGCCGCCAACAACGTGCCGCCGTCGCCCACCCTGGTGGTGCGGCCCGGTCTGTGCGAGGTGCGTGAACTCGTCTCGCTCGGAGCCACACCCACGAAGTACTC
>JBBSRQ010000133.1:0-8715 GCA_038242845.1 Propionibacteriales bacterium
CATCTTTCCCCACTGCACAGCACCTGACTCGGCCTGCGAGGCCCACCACATGATCCTCCTTCGATACACCGCCGTTCGTCCCTCACGGCGGCACTCAGGACAGCGCTTTTGAGGTGGGCTGGCGGCTCCACCGCCCTGCACAACCTCGTCCCTCCTCTGCCCCCACCACCACAAACTCGTCGAGCCAGACCGCTACACCCGCGCCGCCGATCGCTGGGTGATCCACATCGACGTCGACACCGGCAGATCGGTCATCACAGCGCCCAACAGGACCACCCGATTCACAAGCCGAACAGATCCACCCTCCCTGACCACGGCATGGCCACCCGGACCCGACGAGATCACCCCACGAAACCCGACGGCCATGCCCGGCGCCCCACCACTGATCCACTCTTCCGCGTGAGGAGTGCTGCCGCTGAGGTGAAGGTCACGGCTTCAGGTTTCGACGATGAAGGGTTTTGCTGCACCCACCAGACAACGGTGGCTCCATTGCCCCTTGGCTCGGCCCGCCGGGAAGTCCAGCCAAGGAGTCGGGCTGCAGTTCGGCAGCGCGGACGACCGAACACATCCCCACCGCTTCAGAATGAAGATAAGATCTTCAGGTGAGCGAATTGAAGGAACTTCCTGAATGCGTGGCGCTTCTGGGTGACCTTGTGGCCTCGCGCAAAGCTGAGCGGTCACTGGTCCACGCGACGCTATTGGGAGCCATCAACGAGACAAACGCAGCGGTGCCCCGCCTCCACCCGATGCGGGTCACAGTGGGCGACGAGGTGCAGGGCGTATACGCCACCATGGGGGACGCACTGCGTGCGTCCCTGGTCCTTCGCAACGCGTTGTACGGCACGGCAGACATGCGCTTCGGAATAGGTGGCGGCGATGTCCGCATCATTGATGAGGACCGGGGTATCCAGGACGGGAGTGCCTGGTGGTTGGCACGTGAGGCCATCGAATTCGTGGAGGACCTCGCGGGTCAGCCGGGCTACGGCGGAGTCCGCACTGCGATTCGGGACGACCGCCCCGTCGCCCTCACGGTCACTGACGCAATGGTGCGGCTCGTCGACGCCCACATCTCCGGTCTGCGCGAGGGCGCGCGGCGCAGTCTCATCGGCATACTGGGAGGTCTGGACAACGCATCCGTCGCCCGGGCGGAGGGCATCAGCGAGTCGGCCAACTCCCAGCGCGTCCGCAATAACGAATTGCGCGTGCTCGTCGACGCGATCGCCGCACTGCACTTGCTCCCCTGAACTGCCCGATGCCCCCGAAAGGCAACGGCGTTTGGAACCATCGGCAAAGATCGGCTCATGACAGACATCACTTTCAAGGACTCCCCCGTCTCCACGCACGGCGAGCTTCCTGACGTCGGCTCCAAGGCTCCGCGATTCACCCTCGTCGGCACCGACTTGCAGCCGGTCAAGCTGTCGGACTTCGCCGGCCAGAAGGTCGTCCTGAATATCTTCCCCAGTCTGGACACCGGCGTGTGCGCCAACAGCGTCCGCACCTTCAACACGAAGGCTGCCGGCCTGGAGAACACCACAGTGCTCTGCATCTCCCGTGACCTCCCGTTCGCCCAGGCCCGGTTCTGCGGCGCAGAAGGCATCGAGAACGTCGTCACCGCCTCCGACTTCCGCACCACCCTGGGCGAGGACTACGGGATCACGATGATCGACGGACCACTGGAGGGACTGCTGTCACGCGCCGTCATTGTGCTCGACGAAAAGGGTGTCGTCACCTACACGCAGCAGGTTCCCGAGATCACGACCGAACCGGACTACGACGCAGCACTCGCAGCCCTCAACTGACACATCCGCCACAGCCCATTCGCGACAGCGACACCGCCGATCCACCCACTCGGGCGGGTCGGCGGTGTCGGTGCCAGCCGCTCTGGGTCCATGGCAGGCAAGGAGTATCCATGGCACCGACGTCTTCAGCCATCGCCGTCGACGCCGGAGGCAGCACAACCCGGGCCGTCATGGTCGACAGCAGCGGCGCTTGTGGCCCAGTGGCGCGCGCGGGTGCCGGGAATCCCGTCTCCGATCCATTGCGGGCGGCCCGCAACATCGCGGACGCCTGCCTCGCGGCACTGGCCCACAGCCCGCGGCAGCCGCAGCTCGTGGTCGCGACCGTTGCCGGGATCCTGTCCCGGGACTTCCCTGAACTGGGCGCGACGTTGGCTGAGCGGGGCCTTCCCACCCCGGTCGTGCTGCTGAGCGACCTGCTCGGCGCCTACTTCTCCGGGAGCTCCGCACCGGAGGGCTCCGTCATGATCGTCGGCACCGGCGCAGTGGCGGCCCGGGTATCAGGCGGGCAGTTGTCGACGGTCCGCGACGGGTTGGGCTGGCTCCTGGGTGACACCGGGTCGGGATTCTGGATCGGCCACCAGGTGGCGCGCGCCGTGGCAGCCGACCTTGAGGGGCGCGGCACGCCGACAGCCCTCACCGAGCGTGTGCTGCAGCAATTGCGCGATGTGGCCCGCCGCCCAGGGCCTCGGGGAGCCGACGTGGCGGCGCTCCTGGCCTGGACGCAGTCACGCCCGCCCATCGATCTGGCGCAGTTCGCGGTAATGGCCGCAGAGGAGGTGGACTCCGACGCGGTTGCCCGCCAGATCTGCGCCGAGGCCGCCACCAGCGCGTTGACCACTCTGGCCAGCCTCCCGGGGGGCGGTGACGGACCCGTCGTGCTGGGTGGCGGGGTGCTCGACCCGGCGGGCCCCGTCGGCCGCCAGGTCCATGCGGCGCTGGGCGCCCGCGTCCGTCCGGTGTCCGACGGCGTCGCCGGTGCCGCCCTGCTGGCCGTGCGCGAACTGGGTGGCAGGGCGGACGAGTCCACGCTGGCCCGTGTGACCGAGTCCCTCGCGGGCCGCTGAACGGCGGCCCCGATTCAGCGTAGGACTGGGCGGATGTGGAGTCCGACGTCGGGATCGACGAGCGTCTCCTGCGCGGCCGGGATGTCGTCGGCCAGCAACTGCGCGTCAACCGGCACGTTGCGCTTCACAAGTCCCAGCGCGATGGGCCCCAGTTCGTGGTGACGGGCGCTCGACCCGACGAATCCCACGGCGCGGCCGTCCAGCATGAGGGGCGCCCCGGGCTCCGGGAGCGTGGACAACGACCCGTCCAGGTGCAACTGCACGAGCCGGCGCGGGGGCCGGCCCAACGTGTGGACCCGTGCCACGGTCTCCTGCCCCCGGTAACAGCCCTTCTCCAGGTGTGTGCCCAGCAGCCCGATCTCGTTGGGGATGGTGCGGTGGTCGGTGTCGACGAAGATGCGAGGGACCCCGGCCGCGATGCGTGCAGCTTCGTAGGCCCACATGCCCACCGGCACCGTGGTGACGTCGCCCTCGGGCAGATCAGCGGCCCGCGGCACGAAGACGTCTGAGCCGCCGATCTCACTGTCGCGGACGGCCCAGCCCTCCGGAACGCCGACGCGGTGCCCGAACCAGGCCATACGCAGGTCGTCGCGGAGCCGCACCTCAACGCGGGACATGAACCGCATCTTCAACAGCCACTCCACCAGCACCGCCCCACGTCCCGACTCGGTCCAGGCGAGGAACCGCTCGCCGTCGTCGATGCCGTGAAGGACATGCTCGATGTGCCCCGTGGGGGCGAGAACCAGGGCGGTGGTGGGCACCCCCGGAGCCAGCGACTCCAGGTGTTGCGTGGTGAGGGAGTGCAGCCACGTCAGACGATCCGGCCCCTCCACCTCCACCACGTCCCGGTTCCCCAGATCAGCCACGCCCAGACCCTCGGCCATGGCGCGGCCCTCCGCCACGGGGTTGCCGTGGTGCCAGGCAATACCGGCGTCGATGCCCTCATCGATCATGACCGTGCCCATGTCAGACCCTCTTCAGACGTGCCCACATGTGGGGACGCAACTCGTGTGACTCGGTGGAGCGGTCCAGCGCATACATGAGGTCGTTCTCCACTTTGCCGTAGAGGCGCTGACCGGAGGAGTGCGTCACCTCGGCGCTCTCGGACCGGACGACGGCATCAGTCTGCAGGTCGATGCGCGTGACCTGGATCTTGCCCACGAGGTTCTCGGTCCACCCGTCGGAGTTCGTCAGAACCACCTCGACGGAGGCGTCGGGCTTGGGGCGCCAGAACCCGCTCTCCATCCCGAGCGCCTCAGCAGGCTTGTCCTCATTGAGGAGGAACGTCTGGGAGACATAGAAGAGGTAGGCACCGCCATTGTGGTTGAACTCAATGCGTTGCTCGAAGGTGAAGTCGTTGCCGTCGTGGTCGGTGCCGTTGCCGGTCCCCTCCCAGCGGCCGACGAGCCAGCCGAGCGCCGTCAGCCTGGGATCAAGTCCCTCGGGCACTTCGATGTCGATCTGCATGTGCGTCATTCCTTCGGTGCTCGCTCCGGGGCGGGTCTGCCCAATTCTTGAAGTCTACAGAGCTGTTTCCACTTGCCCTCGTGGGCGCTGATGCCCTAGAAACGATACTCATGCGCGTTGTCATCACCCGGGTTGCACAGGCCAGCGTCACCGTCGACGGCGAGGTGGTGTCCGAACTGCCGGGCCCCGGCCTGATGGTGCTTGCGGGAATCGGTCACGGCGACGGCGAGGACCAGGTCCGCGCGGTTGCCGCCAAGGTCTGGGGGCTGCGCATCCTGGACGGTGAGTTCTCGGCGAGCGATACGAGCGCCCCCATCCTTGTCATCAGCCAGTTCACGCTGCACGCCTCCACTCGGAAGGGCCGTCGGCCATCGTGGAGCGCTGCCGCGCCCGCGGTGGTCTCGGCGCCGCTGGTGGAGCGCTTCTGCCAGGAACTCGAGACCCTGGGCGCGCACGTGTTCCGGGGTCGGTTCGGCGCGGACATGCAGGTGAGCTCCGTCAACGACGGGCCAGTCACGATCCTCATCGACACCGACGACTGGACGTGAGCCGAGGACCGGTCAGGCAACCCCGAGGAATTCCAGGGAACTGATCGAGACCGCATCGTTGGCTTTCGCGGACTCCCCGGGCACGGTGGCATCCAGCACAGTCATGGTCACGTCACCTGTCACCACGGTGGGTGGGAACCGCACCTCCTGTTGCTGACGCTTGTTGGCGGAGAGTCCCTGCACCACCCACGTGCCGTCGCTGAACGTCCACTTGATACTGAGGATGCGGCGCTCCGCCAGGTACCGCTCCGGGCTGCTCGTATTACCGTTGACGAGTCGCACGCCCACCAAAGTCTGGTCCGGCTCCAACGTGAACGTGAGGGTTTCGCCCACACCGGGTCCCCAACAACTCCATCGCGAATCCGGATCGTCATCGAGCAGGTTGCTGGGCGGGTCGGTGTCAGGAGTGAGCACCGCTTGGCACTGGCCCGTGGCATCCAGCAGGGGCACGGGCCGCACAGCCCCGGAGAAGGGCACCAGCGTCGATTCCGGGGAGGGCATGGCCGAGGGTGTGGCGAGCGGTGATGTGGCGGTCGGTTCCGGTGATGACATGGAGCCGCCGTCTGATTGCACCGCCACCAGTTTGCCGACACCGAACCCCAGGATCAGGGCCCCCACCACTCCCGCCACCACCATGGGTGGGGCGAATTCCCGGACCTCACGCGTCCGGAAAGGCAGGCGCGACCGCAGCGGGGTGGGACCAGGAGTTGGCGCGTCGGCCTGGCTGTCGGCGGATTCCGCGGCGTCGGGGTCCCGGAAAAGCTCATCCGGCAGACGCTTGGGCATGTCGACATGCTACCCGCGCCCCCCGGGTGCCGCTGGCAGGCCGCCCTCACCATCTCACCGGCACCGCAGCGGGCCCTCAGCGCCTACGATTGCAGCGCAGGTACGGAAACGACGGGAGGCGGCTTGTGGGTTCAGTGCTCTTCGTCTCACCCGGTGCCACCATCCCCGGCGCTCTGTCCCTCCTCAGTCATTCGACATCGGCCGTGGCCACCGCACAGGAGGCCATCGTCCGCACGGACGCCGTGGACGTCCTGGTGGTCGACGGTCGTGACGACCTCGTCTGGGCCCGTGCCATCACCACGACGCTGAGGCAGGCGCGCGCCGACGTGTCCATCCTCCTCCTGGTCCCTCCCAACGGGGTCCCACTCGTGGGCAGGGAGTGGGGTTTCACCGACTTCGTCAGCGACACCAGCGAACCTGCGGAGTTCGATGCGCGCATCCGGTTGCTCCTGCGCTCCGGCGCGGACACACAGGTACTTGCGCTTGGTCGCCTCCGCGTCGACGAGGCGGCGTACCAGGCCACCCTCTCAGGAGACCCGCTGGACCTGACCTACACGGAGTTCGAGCTGCTGCGATACCTCATGAACAACACCGGGAGGGTGCTGACCAGGGAGGTTCTCCTGAGCCAGGTCTGGGGATACGACTACTACGGCGGAACCCGTACCGTGGATGTCCACGTCCGGCGCCTGCGCGCCAAACTGGGCCAGTATGACTGGTACATCACGACGGTCCGCAACGTCGGGTATCGCTTCACTCACACACGAACAGCTGCACGCACACACGAAGGGTGACCCAATGATCGAGGTGGACCGCCTGTCCCCGCAGATGCGAACAACCCTCCAGCAGCTCGTCGAGCGCATCACCCGCATCGACGGTGTGCGGCCCACCAACGAATCCGCCGATCTCGTGATCGCGGGCCAGCGCCCCGGACACTTCCTGCTGGCCACCGAGAACGATGAGGTGGTGGGCTTCGCTGTCGCCGATGCGCGAGATGAGACCATCCAGGTGGGGGTGGATGCAGACCATCGGCGACGCGGTCACGGTGGCGCCCTGCTGCGCGCCGCCCTCCACACCGACCCCCACCACGCCGTGTGGTCGTTCGGCACCCGGCCGGGTGCCAGGGGGCTGGCAGCCTCACTCGGGCTCCGCCCCGTGCGTGAGCTGCTGCAGATGGGACGTCCGCTCTCCCACGAGCCACCACCCGTGGTCCCGCAGGACTGGAGCATCCGTGGCTTCCGTCCCGAGGACGCCGAGGGGATCGTTGCCACCAACGCCGCCGCCTTCGCACACCACCCCGAGCAGGGAAAACTCACCGTCGACGAGTTCCGCGATCTGACAGCGCAGCCGTGGTTCTCCGCGGACGGCCTCCTGCTGGCCACCCCTGCCTCCGCGCCGCACAGCATCGCGGGGTTCCACTGGACGAAACGCCGGGACGGCTCCACTGGCGAGGTCTACGTTCTGGCGGTGCATCCGGAGCACTCCGGGCACGGCCTGGGGCGCGTGCTGCTGGAGGCCGGCATGACCCATCTCGAGTCCACGGGATGCACGGAGGTGACCCTCTTCGTCGAGGCGAGCGAGGAACGGGTGGTGCAGATGTATCGATCCGCTAGCTTTGTGACCAGCAACACCGACACCAGCTACCGAAGTTGAGGGATCACCATGGCCGTGGAGTACCTGGAGCAGGACATGGAGCACGCTGAGGAGCCCCTGCCGGCAGGCCGGTATTCAGACCGTGAGATGCAGTGGCTCGAGTTCAACAACCGGGTCCTCGATCTGGCGAAGGACTCCAGCCGCATCCCCCTGATCGAGCGGGCCAAGTTCCTGGCCATCTTCTCCAACAACCTCGACGAGTTCTTCATGGTGCGGGTGGCGGGTCTCAAGCGCCGCATCCATGCCGGCGTCGCCGTTCCCAGCATCACCGGTTCGATGCCGGGCGAGGTCCATGCCGCCATCCTGCAACGCACCGCCGAACTGGTGGCAGAACAGTCCCGGGTCTTCCAGGAGGACGTGCGTCCCGCGCTGCGGGACGAGGGCATCGAGATCCTGCACTGGGCGGAGCTCACCGCTGCCGAAAAGGACGAGATGCGCACGCTCTTCGCCGAGCGCATCTTCCCCGTCCTGACGCCGCTTGCAGTGGACCCCTCCCACCCGTTCCCCTACATCTCCGGGTTGTCCATCAACCTGGCCGTCATCCTCCGCAACCCGACCACGGGTGGCCGGCAGTTCGCCCGCGTGAAGGTGCCGCCCGTCCTGGCCCGGTTCGTCAAGCTCGCGGAAGGCCGCTTCCTGCCCCTGGAGGAGGTGATCGCCCGCCACCTCGGCCAACTGTTCACCGGCATGGAGGTGATCAGCCACACCACCTTCCGGGTGACCCGCAACGAGGACATCGAGGTGGAGGAGGACGACGCCGAGAACCTCCTCTTCGCCCTGGAGAAGGAGTTGCTCCGCCGCAAGGTGGGACGTCCCCCGGTGAGACTCGAGGTTGAGGACGACATCGACGACAGGATGATCACCCGCATCATCCGCGAGTTGGACGTCTCCGAGGCGGAGGTGTTCCGCCTCCCCGCACCACTGGATCTCTCGGGCCTGTTCGCCCTGGAGGACACTCCCCGTGAGGACCTCAAGTACCCGAACTTCCTGCCCATCACCCACCCGGACCTAGCGGAGGTGGAGAGCGCCCGCCCCGCGGACATGTTCAAGGCGTTGAAGATGCGCGACGTGCTCGTGCAGCACCCCTACGACTCCTTCGCCACCTCCGTGCAGCGGTTCATCGAGCAGGCCGCCAGCGACCCGGCGGTGCTGGCGATCAAACAGACGCTGTACCGCACCTCCGGCGACTCCCCCATCGTGGATGCCCTCATCGAGGCCGCCGCCATGGGCAAGCAGGTGCTGGCCGTCGTCGAGATCAAAGCCCGCTTCGACGAGCAGGCCAACATCGGCTTCGCCCGTGAACTGGAGAAGGCCGGCGTCCACGTGGTGTACGGCATGGTGGGTCTCAAGACCCACTGCAAGCTCGCGCTCGTGGTGCGGGAGGAGGGTGACGGGCTGCGC